>JAKFEJ010000710.1:0-35793 GCA_036675745.1 Chitinophagaceae bacterium
GCGGTAACTTTGGCATCATAATCATTGTCGATTTTTACAACTTTGTTTATCGGATCAGCATTTCCAAACAAAGCTTTTGCGGCAGATTCTGTTAATACGAGTGAATAGGCGTCCGGAAGAGCAGTTGCAGCGTTTCCCTTAATAAATTTCCAGGAGAACATATCAAAAAAATGTTCACTCACTGTGTGACCTTCTTTTTTCAATTTAGTATCGCCGTAAGTAAGTATACGTGACTGCCGGTGCGTTGTAACCACCGCATTTTTTATTTGCGGAGAAACATCCTGGATAGATTTGGCCAATGGCATCACCATGTTCCGGTCCGTAAATATCTGGTTGTTGAAATTGCGGTGGGCAATCACCTGGTAGATATTATTGTAATTGTTATGAAACTTATCGTAAGCCTTTTCGTCCTGCACCCATAAAAAAATCAAAATGGTACAGGTGATACCAATAGTAAGCCCCAGGATATTGGTAACGGAAAATCCTTTATTCTTAAACAGGTTTCGCCAGGCGATCTTTAAATAATTTTTTATCATAACAATTTATTTATTCTGTTTCTATACTTTCATTTTATTAGAGATTGAAAACTCGTCATTATTCACTCCGTTCGCAATGATTTTACCGGGTTACTTAATGCAGCCCTGATACTTTGATAACTTACCGTCAGCAATGCAATACCAATAGTCAGTAATCCTGCAATACCAAACATCCACCATTCTATATCAATTTTGTATGCAAAATCCTGCAGCCAATTATTCATCACATACCAGGCAACAGGGAATGCAATGAACATAGCAATAGCAACAGGTTTTAAAAAACCGGAAGATAGCAGTGACACTATATTGGGTACGGAAGCACCGAGCACTTTACGTACACCTATTTCTTTTGTACGTTGCTCAGCCGTGAACGTAGCTAAACCAAATAAGCCCAGGCAGGAAATAAAAATGGCTAAGAAAGCAAAGATGTTGGAGAGCTTGCTAACTACCTGTTCACCGCGGTAAAGTTTATCATATTCCTGGTCGGAGAATTGGTAAGTAAATGGGAACTTTGGATTAAGCGATTTATAGATTTTCTCCAAACCAGCAAGTGCTTGTTTTGTTTCTCCTGCTTTGGTACGAAGCAATATAGTTCCCCAGCTCCAGTTTTCGTCCAGCCGGATGATGAGAGGTTCGATATCCTGGTGGATAGAGTTAAAATGAAAATCCTGCAAAACACCGATAACCTTACCGCGACGATTTCCCCATGACATTGTTTGACCAAGCGGGTTTTGAAAACCAATTTTTTTCACGGCAGTTTCATTCAACATGAAACTGGCCGAATCGGTTCCAAAGTCTTGTGAAAAATCACGCCCTTCCTTCAGCGTAAGTTTCATTGTTTTTACAAAATCGTATCCTACAACAGCATCAGCAAATGAAACATTCAGATCAGCGGCTTTGCCCGGCCATTCAATGCTGCCAGTATGATGTTCAATTACAGTCGGAGAGTTTCTCATCTTTGAAACAGACAATATGCCGGTTTCTTTACTAACCTGGTGCTTAAACAAATCATAGTTTTTGACAAGGTCTCCTTCGATAGGAACGTAAATAAGGTTCTCACGGCTGTAACCGATGTTTTTGGTCTGTATATAATCCATCTGGCGATAGATCACAATCATACCCACTATAAGTATAATGGACAATGCGAATTGAAACACCACTAAACCTTTTCGAAAAAAAGTTGCGCCCCAGGTGAATTTCATACTTCCTTTTAATACACGTACAGGATTAAGCGAAGACAGGAAAAGAGCAGGATAACTTCCCGCCACAAAAGCTGTTACAACTAACAAACCAACTATCATCACCCAAAAACCAGGTTGCGCAACAGGTAGTGCTAACTGCTTACCGGTAAGATTATTAAAAAGAGGTAAAAGTATTGCAGCGAGAATAACAGCAATAGTAACGGAGAAGAAAGTAAGCAGTAATGCCTCGCCAGCAAATTGTCCGATCAGGGCTGAGCGGCGTGCACCAATTACCTTGCGTACACCAACTTCTTTGGCCCGCTTAGCGGAACGTGCAGTAGCAAGGTACATGAAATTGATGCAGGCAATTAATAAAATAAAAATCGCAACAATACTAAACAACCGGACGTACTCTATACGGCCGCCATCTATATAACCATTCTTAAAGGTTGAATGAAGATATTTTTCAGAATAAGACTGCAGGGCTAGTTCAGTACGAAATGAATTATCCTTTTGCTGATACCTGTAAATAAAATCTTTGATGCTTGCTTCTACTTTAACAGGATCGGCCTCTTTATGCAATTGCACAAACGTGGCAGGACTTGTATTTCCCCAGTTATTTACCCAGGCATTTTGTCTTACAAAATCTGTCCAGCTTCTTACAAAATCAAATTGCTGCGACGAATTAGCAGGCAGGTTTTCAAAGACTGCTGTTACCTGTAAGTCTTCTTTGTTCTCAAAACGTATTGTTTTTCCAATAGCTTCATCAACAGATTTAAAAAAATACTCAGCCATTTTTTTTGACACAGCAATTCCGGCAGGTGAATTCAAAGCAGATTCCGCATTGCCCTGCAATAACGAATAGCTAAACATGCTGAAAAAATCAGACCCTGCAAACATTCCTCTCATTTTACTAACCTTATCCCCTGCTTCAAAATTATTTTGCGTACCGGGTGGCGAAGCATATTCGAAGCCTGCAGCATACTGCACTTCCGGAATTGTCTTTTTTAATTCTTCAGCCAATAAACCCTGCGTAGAATAACCAGCATCTATTTTCCCATCATAATAATTGCGTTCATATACCTGGTATAATTGTTCACCATTTTTATGAAAGCCATCAACGCTTCGTTCATCCTGTACCCAAAGCATGATCAGCAGGCTGCATGCCAGTCCTAATGCCAAACCCAGTATATTGATAGTTGAAAAAGCTTTATTCCGAACGAGGTTTCGCCAGGCAATTTTTAAATAATTTTTTATCATAGCATAATTTTATTCTGTTCACACTGATTTTTTCTTTGCCTCCTTGCTACCTGCTTCCTGCTTCATTTTGCTCGCAGTCGCAATGACCTGCTTCGCTTCTCTCGCAGTGACGTCACTCCGTTCGTAAACTTTTTACCGGGTTTGCAATAGCGGCTTTTATAGCCTGGTAAGCAATAGTAATCGCAGCAATTACAAACGAAACCGTAATACCAACAAGGAATACCTTCACTCCAAAACTTACCTGGTAAGCAAAATTCTCCAGCCAGCTATGCATCACATAATAAGCAACAGGTGCTGCTATTACAAAAGCAATAGCGATCAATACTGCAGACTCTTTAGCGAACAGGGAAACGATATTAAAAATGGAGGCGCCCAGCACTTTGCGGATACCTACTTCTTTGGTGCGTTGAGCGGCTGCGAATGCGATCAACCCATACAGGCCCAGGCAGCCGATAAGAATGGCTATTGAGGAGAACAGTTTGAAAGCAGTATATACTTTTTCTTCCTGCTTATAAAGACCAGCCATCCGGTCATCAAGGAATTCATAATCGAAAAGATTGTTGGAAAACAGGGCCGACCATTCTTTGCCGATATGTGCAATGGACTGACGCATCTGTGGCGGTTGTAATCTCACACTGGCCATAAAGAAAACGCGGGGCTGATATACGAGTACGCAGGGCCGTCTCAGTTTATGTTTTGATTCGCTTTGAAAATCCTGCACCACACCCATAATGGTTGAATATCTTCCCGACTGTTTTATATGTTTGCCGATTGCCTGTTTCGGATCGGAGATCCCCAGTTTATGCATCAGCGTTTCGTTAATCACAATATTAACGGAAGTATCTCCTTCATTTGTTTTGGTGATCTTTTCACCCGACAGCATTTTCATCCGGAACATATCTATATAATGCTCATCAATATATTTTACTTCAGTTACATCATCTTTTGGAACACCCAGCTCAACTGAAGAAAAAGGAGCAAAACTATTATTATAGATAGGCGCACCGGAAGAAAAACTGAGATCCTTAACCGAAGACATATTATTCAGCTTTTCACGAAGTACTTCGCGTTTAGACTGATCAGGTATTCTGAAATTGATAACAGCTTCTTTATTAAATCCAATATCCTGGTTCTTGAAAAAATCCATCTGTAAGGCTACTACCAGTGTACCGACGATCAGGATCTGAGAAATTACAAACTGAACTACTACCAGGCTCTTTCGAAGCGTTAACCCTTTAAATGAAATTTCAGTTTTGCTCTTCAGCGTTTTCATAGGAGCAAAAGCTGATTGTACAAAAGCAGGATACAGCCCAGCCAGCAAAATAACTCCCAATGTCAATGAAGCTATCAGTAACAGAACGGAAGAGTCGCCTAAAAGAGATGTATCGATTTTTATATCCAGCCAGTTGCTCAGTTGCGGCAGAAACAGGTATGTACCCAATACTCCCAGCATTACAGCAAGGATGACTAATAAAGTGGTTTCACCCAGGAACTGCTGTACCAGTTGCGGCCGTCTCGCACCCAGTACTTTTCTGACCCCTACTTCTTTCGCTCTTCGCATGGCCTGGGCCGTAGCAAGATTGATGAAATTGATACAGGCGATAACAATGATCAGTATCGCTACGGCTGCCAGCGCATAATAAGTTTCACGTGATGTGGTAGGACTTACCGGGCTATAAAGGTACCGTTGGTCGAAATGAATATCCATAAGTGGCTGGAGCGGTAATTTTGCTTCGGCTGCTATTTCTTTTCCCCAGTGCTTTTCAATAAATGCAGGCATTTGTTTCTGCAGCTTTTCAACAGGATAATTTTCGGAAAGGACGATATAGGTAAAGCCGCCATTGATATTATAAAAATGCCGGTTTGCCACGTCCATATCTTTTCTTATAGTTTCAAAAGAGATAAGAAAATTAAATGGCAGGTGAGTATTTCCCGGCAGATCTTTGATGAGCCCGGTTACTTTCAGATCAACTTCATTCCGGATATTGATCACCTGGCCCATTGCTTCTTTCTTACCAAAATATTTTTTTGCTATGGATTCGGTCAATACAATGGTATTAGGTTCAGATAAAGCGGAATTCGGATTCCCTGCGATCCATTGGTAATCGAATATTTTAAGGAACTGGTCGTCCGCAAATGCAAATGCCTTTTCATTATATCGGTTCTCACCCACTTTAACCAGGTCTTCCTGCTGAAACCAAAACTGTGATACATTCTCCAGTTGCGGAAAATCAGAACGCAATGCAGGAACTATTGCCATTGACACACTTGGATTAAAATCCAATGCGTTCATAGTTACCCGGTAGGTACGATCCGCTTTTTTATGAAAATTATCATAACTCAGTTCATTCCTTACTACCAGGAAAATCAGCAAACAGGAAGCGATACCTAAGGAAAGACCTAAGATATTAATAATGCTATATGACTTGTACCTGCTTATTGACCGCCATGCGATCTTTAAATAATTTTTTATCATAATAATTCTTTTATTCTGTTCGCAATGATTTTACCGGGTTGGCCACCGCTGCCTTTATTGCCTGGAAACTTATCGTTGCAAGTGCAATAATTATGGCAACAAGCCCGCCTGCAGCAAATAACCACCAACTGATGTTGATACGATAAACATAATCTTGCAACCATTGGTGCATGTAATACCATGCAATGGGTGTTGCAATCGCAAAGGCAATTGCAATGAGTATGATAAATTCTTTTGAAAATAAATAAACGATGCTGCCTGCAGTAGCACCCAGTACTTTACGAATACCAACTTCTTTTATCCGCTGCACTGCCATGAATGAGGCTAAACCATACAAGCCAAGACAGCTAAGGAATATGGCGATGGCTGCAAAAATTTTATACAACTGCGCTAACTGGCTTTCCTGTTTGTAAAAGCTTTCAATCTTATCATCAAGAAACCTGTATTCATAAACAAAATCGGGGAATGTTTGTTCCCATATTGTTTTAACAGATTGCAGTGTAGAAGACATGTTTGTGGTTGCAAGTTTTATTCCTGCCTGGCTATACATGGTGATGTTTGTGGTAATAAGCAATGGTGCAAGATCATTACGGAAAGACCTGTCATTAAAATCTTTCAATACACCAACAACAGGGCATTTTATCCGATTACCCCATATGCTTATTTCTTTGTTCAGTATATCTTCAGGCTTTCTAAAGCCCAAACTTTTCACCAGCGATTCATTCACTAAAAATTCTCTTGTCATTTTAGAAGGCTGCAAATTTCTTCCGGCTATCAGTTGTAATTTATAAGCCGCCACATATCCAGTGTCGGCGAATTTGGTAATAACTTTAAAGTCTTCTTCTTTTATTGCATTATCAAATTTCAATGTGCTCCATGTATCATTACCATCTTCAACCGGGGTGTTGGAACTGAAACTTACTGCTTGCACGCCGTTTACAGACAATAACTGCTGCTTTAAATAATCCAGCCTGCTGATGCGGAGACTATCCGTACGGAAAGGAACATTTACAATTGCATTTTTATCGAAGCCTAACGGTTGGCTCATAAAATAATTCATTTGCTGTACAATGATGAGTGTTCCGATGATCAGCGCCTGTGCAATGATGAATTGAAACACCACCAATCCTCTTCTTAATGAAATTCCCTTTGCCCTATTTGCTGTGAGTTTACTTTTTAAAGTATTAACAGGATTGAAACGAGATAAAACAATAGATGGATAAAAACCGGCGAGTGCAGTTACAACAATTGTTACCGTCACAAGAAATAAAATAACTGCAGGATTGCTAAGCATGTTGGATGAAAGCGAAAGTTCTAAAAGCTGATTTACAAAGGGTAATGCAAGGGTTGAAATAACTGCCGCAAGCATTACGGCACCTGTAACTATCAAAAATGTTTCAATAATGAACTGGATTTGCAATTGAGATTTATCACTCCCCAAAACTTTTCTTACGCCAACCTCCTTTGCACGATTAACAGCTTGTGCAGTGGAGAGGTTGATAAAGTTTACGCAGGCAATTAACAAGATGAATGCTGCAATCAGCCATAATACGTTGAGCAGTTCATGACTGATTGTTTTGTTGCTGTAATTTCCTGCCTGTGTATCATAATGTACTGCACTTAAGGGTTGTATAATATGACTATCCTTATTTTCGGAAGATTTCACCCTTCGTGAGTACGCTCCTAATTGTTGATTAAAATTGTCAACAGCAATATTCGGTGGCAACAAAATATAGCACCCAAAATCAGATACCGTTTCATCCCACTCGGTGGATTTTGCAAGATAACTTCCGGTAAACCCTGTTCCATAAGCCACAACCAATTTTAGTTGAAAGTCTGTATTTGCAGGTATGCTAGCAAGAATACCGGACACTTTCAATATATCAGTACCGTGCTCGAACATATAGCCGCCTACTTCAAGTTTAATGGTTTTGCCTATTGCTGCTTTCCAGTCACCGAAATATTTTTCTGCACTCTCTTTTGTAAGCAATACATTGTTTGGTTCTTCTAATGAGGCATAGGAACCTGCGAGCAGAGGGAAATCAAATATTTTAAAGAATGAGGGCTCTGTAAAAAATACACCCTTATTTTCTTTAAATTGCTTTAACGTTGTTCCGTTATCGTCAGGTATCAGCAACTGATCATCGTGGCTTGCAAAAATCGGAGCTACTTGTTCTATTTGGGGAAAAGCGGTTTTTAATCCTGTGGGCATTGGAAAAGAAACGTCTTTCCCATAAGAAATAGTTGCTGCATCTGCATGATGATATTCGGTTAACACACGATAAATGCGATCTTTCTTTGAGTGAAAATTATCGAAGCTTGTTTGAAATTGTATAATGATAAAGATCATCAAACAAACGGCAATACCAACAGCCAATCCGGCGATGTTGATAATAGAGTAATTCCTGTTACGGGTCAAACTTCTGAACGCGGTTTTAAAATAATTTCTAAACATAAAAGTTGATTTCTGAATTTGTGATGTTTGATTTTAAAAATCCTCCATTCACGTTCATTATTCCGTTCTCAAACTCTTCACCGGGTTGGCTATCGCTGCTTTTATTGCCTGGAAGCTGACTGTAAGCAATGCAATTAATAATGCCAACGCTCCTGCAATGATAAAAATCCACCAACTTATATCCACTTTGTATGCAAAATCCTGCAACCATTTGTTCATTAAATAATAAGCCACCGGCGATGCGAGTATGATTGCTATTACTACCAGTTTTAAAAAGTCTTTGGATAAAAGTGCAATGAGGCTTTTTGTATTTGCGCCTAATACTTTGCGGATACCAATTTCTTTTGTGCGCCGTTCCGTATCAAAAGCAGCTAACCCGAATAATCCCAAACAAGAAATTAAAATGGTGAGCCAGGCAAAATATTTTGCAAGCGTAAGCGTTCGCTCTTCCGTTAAATACTGTGCCCGGAACGTATCATCGAGGAACTGAAGATTTATTGCATAACCGGGATTTACTTTTGTGTAGAACGCAGTAAGATTATCAATCACTTTTCTTTCCGAACCGGCTTGAATACGAACCATAGCCATGCTCACATCGCCGGGTACGCATCTGAATATCAAAGGCGAGATCGGCTGGTGAACAGAAGCTGTATGAAAATCCTTCATCACGCCAAGTATGGTTTTTTCTTCTCCCCATAATTTTACTTTGGTTCCCACAGGGTCTTTTAATCCCATGATCTTTACCGCAGTTTCATTGAGCAGCAAATAAGAATTATTAGCGCCCATACTATCAGAAAAAGATTTCCCTTCCTTTATCTGCATGCCAAGTGTACGCACCAGGTTTTCATCAACCGTCCTGATCATGAAGTCAATATTTCTACCTTCTATTTTACCGGGCCACTCTACACCATAAGTTGACGAGCCGCCATCTTCACGGATCAGGGTTTGGTTTATTCCTCCTGCCTGTACTACACCCGGTACCCGTTTCAACTCATCAAAGAAGTTCTTTTTGTTTTCAAATATTTTTCCTTCCATATCAAAATAAACCACATTTTCTTTTGCATAGCCAATAGGCTTGGTTTGAGCAAATTCAATTTGCCGGTAAACAATAAAGACAGAGACGATCAAAACAAGGGATATGATAAATTGAAATATGACCAACCCTTTCCTTACAAAAAGCTCACCTACCTTTCCCTGCAATTTTCCTTTTAAAGTTTCCAATGGTTTGAAGCCTGAAAGATAGAAAGCAGGATAACTTCCGGACAGGATGCCCGTTATTAATGCAATTAAAAAAAGCCCCGACAACTGACTGGCGGAAAAATGAAATGCTAAATTTTTTCCCGTAATAAAATTAAATTGAGGAATTAATAGTGCAACAAGCACCAATGCAATAGCAGTTGAAAGTGCCGTAACAAAAAGTGATTCTCCAAGAAATTGAAAAACCAGGCTGCGCCTGCTGCTTCCAACTGCTTTCTTAATGCCAATTTCTTTGAGTCTTCCCGATACTTTGGCTGTGGATAGATTCATGAAATTAATAGAAGCAATTATTAACAACAGAATAGCGATTACAGAGAATAATCTTACATTGGTGATCCTGCCCCCTGCCTGCTTACCTTCTTCATACTTCCCATACAAATAAGCATCGGAATATTTCCTTACAAAAAGAGAGAAATGATTGTTTTTATCATATTTATCAATATATCTTTCGATCTTTTTATTGAAGGCCGTCAGATTCACTCCTTGCTGCAGCAAGAGATAAGTTTCAGGGCCAGTGTTCCACCATTGCTGGCCGTTTTGCCACAGGTCTTCCAATAATTTTTGTTTGGTAAATACAACATCAAACTTAAGTGTGGACTTTGAACTGACATTTTTAAAAACACCTGTAACCGCCGATAAATGATCTTTGCCGAATGCATTCCACTCCAAAGATTTTCCCAATGCCGCATCTGTAGTGCCGAACAGTTTTCGTGCAAGATCTTCAGAGATCGTTATACTATTTTTTTCTTTTAATACTGTTGCAGCACTTCCGGAGATAAGAGGAAATGTAAATACCTTAAAGAATGCATCACCTGAAAACAACGGAGCGGATTTAAAAGATTTTTCTCCATTTTTTATCGTGATATCCATACCCTCTTTCGACAAGTTCATCACTGTAACTGCATTTTCCACTTCGGGGAGATCTTTTTCCATGGCTTCAGACAAAGGGCCTTGTGTGTGATCCTGTATCCTTATTATCCCATTCTCTGTGCTTTTTTCCATGATTTGGTAAAGCCTGTCATCATTTGCATGAAACTTGTCTATACTTTTTTCATCCTGTACCCACAGGTAGAGAAGAAAAGCAAAGGCCAACCCCGTGGAAAGTCCGGTTAGATTGATAGCAAAAGAAGATTTATGTTTCTTTATACTACGAAAGGAAATAGTAAGAATGTGCTTTAGCATAATTTATTTTTTAATTCTGGATATTTTCGATTTTCACCAGCTATTTATCAATCATTTTTCTATTCCGTTCGCAATGACTGGACCGGGTTAGCAACAGCCGCTTTGATAGCCTGGAAGCTTACAGTAAACAAGGCAATCAGCAATGCTATACCAGCCGCGGCGATAAAAACCCACCAGCTTACCGGCACCCGGTATGCAAAATCCCTCAACCAACGACTTACTCCTATCCATGCTAAGGGCCAGGCAATAAGATTGGAAATGATCACCAGCCTGATAAAATCTTTAGATAACATTGCCGTAATATTCTGCACAGATGCGCCCAACACCTTTCTTATACCAATCTCTTTCACTCTTCTTTCTGCGGAATAAGATGCCAGTCCAAACAACCCAAGACAGGATATAAGTATGGCCAGTCCCGCCAGTATTCCTACTACTTTGCTTACTGCACGATCGGCATCATACATTTCGGTAAAATGCTCATCGAGAAAACTGTATTCGAATGGCTGATCCGGGTTAACCTTTTTCCAGCCGGAAGAAATATGTTCGATTGCTTCCTGTGCTTTACCGCCATTGATACGAACGGATACTTCGCTATAGCCCCAATCTTTCTGGCAAAAAATACTGAGTGTTTCTATTTTATGATGAAGCGAGTTGAAATTAAAATCCCTGGCAACACCGGCAATAAAACCGGCAGAATCCATTCCGTTAAAACCATAATGTTTACCAATCAATGTTTCATACGAGGCTTTGGAATTATCTTTTAAAAGTTCTTTCGCCATTGTCTCGTTTACGATATATGCCCTTGCATTGTCGTTGGGATCATTGGTAAAATTTCTTCCGGCAATAAGCGGTATTTTATAAAGAGAAAGATAGTCGGGATCAACAACAACCTGCGACGACGTAAGTTCACGAGCCGGACCATCGCCATGAAATATCATTCCAGCCTGGTGAAGATTATTACCGAGAGTTTGTTGGGAAGCTGTGACGGTATTTACCACCGTATTTGTAAGAAGTTCCTGTTTAAGTGCATCATATTTTCCCGATGTTACCCTGTTGAGTGGTATGATCATTACCTGGTCACGGTTGAAGCCCGGGTCTTTCGTCTGCATATAACGTAGTTGCCTTAGTGCAAATACAGTTCCTATTATCAACAATATTGCACCGGTAAACTGACCTACAACGAGAGCATTTCTTAGTGTGCTTTTACTTCTCCCTGTTTGAACAGAACCTTTCAAAACACGAATAGGCTTGAAAGAAGAAAGATACGCAGCCGGATATAAGCCGGCCAATACTCCCACAATAATTGTACACAACAGGATTGCCAATAACAGCAGCCAATTCGTAAGCGGTAATTCGAGTTGACGCTGGCTGAGATTAGTAATGGCTGGTAATGATAATTTAACGATAATAATGGCGATGATGAACGCTATTACGGAAAGTAACACTGATTCACCTAAAAATTGACCGGCCAATTGATAACGGCCTGCTCCTACTGTCTTTCTTATCCCAACTTCCTTTGCTCTTTCTGCTGACCTGGCTGTAGAAAGATTCATAAAATTGATACAGGCTATTACCAGGATAACGATTGCAATAACAGAGAATATATAGGTGTATCTCTTGTCAAATTTTTTATAGTTGATATAGTCATGGGTTATATCTGCAGAGCTATCATGTACTTTATTCAACGGTTGAAGAAATAGTTCATAAAACCTCCAGTCCTCTCCATTCGCCATATATTTTTTCAGGTATGCCGGAAATTTTTTCTCCAATGAAGCGATATCCGTTCCTTGCTGCAATTCAAGATAGGTTACGAGCCAGTTACCACCCCAGTTATTCATATTATCCGGCCCGGCTATCGTACTGAATGAAGCGAGCCCGTCGAACTGGAGATGTGAATTTTCAGGCGCATCTTTCATGATACCGGTAACTGTAAAATTTACTGTATCGCCTACATACTTGGTTATCGTTTTTCCAATAGGATCTTCATTTCCAAAAAGCTTTTTGGCACTTTCTTCTGTTAATGCGATGCTATTGGGTTTCTCCAATATGGTTCTTTTATCGCCCTTTACAACTTTAAATCCGAACAATTGAAGAAAGGTAGAATCAACATAAAGAATAGTTGGAAAAAATATGCGTTTGTCGCCATAGCTAAGATCCAATTTGTTTGCCTGCCTTACTCTTGTAAAATTTTTTATTTCCGGAAAATCTGCCGTAAGGGTCGGCCCCATCGGGTACATAGACAAGGCTACGTTTTGCGGCTGCACCATTCCCTCAAATTTCTGCACTTCATCAAGACGATAAATATTTTTAACATGCATCCGGTCAAAACTTTTTTCATAAAAAACAAAAAGCATGATCACAATGCAGGCGGCCATACCGATAGCCAGGCCAAGAATATTTATGGTAGAAAAAGCTTTGTTTTTCCAGAGGTTTCTCAGTGCTATTTTGAAATAATTTTTTATCATGTCAACTGCATTTTTTAATTCAGACTTCTTAATTCATATTTCTTATTTTTTTGCTTATTCCGTTCGCAATGATTTCACCGGGTTTGCTATCGCCGCTTTTTGCTTCGCTCCGCTCGCAATGACGACTCACTCTGTCCGCAATGATTTAACCGGATTTGCAATCGCAGCTTTTATTGCCTGGAAGCTTATCGTCAGTAATGCGATAAAAATTGCGACGAATCCTGTAACTAAGAATACCCACCAATTAATAGTTATCCTGTAAGCAAAATCCAACAACCATTTATTCATTAGCCACCAGGCAATGGGCGATGCAATTACAATGGCAATTAGTATCAACTTTAAAAAATCAATGGAAAATAAACGCACAATAGAATTTACAGATGCGCCCAAAACTTTCCTGACTCCAATTTCTTTAATCCGCTGGGCTGTTGCCTGCATGATAAGGCCAAAGATGCCCAGTGCCGCTAACAACATAGTAAGTGTGCTGAAAAAAGTAAATATTTTTTGCAGGCGGCTTTCAGCCTTGTATTGCTGATTTACCATATCATCTACCCATTTTATTTCCAATAGATTTTCAGAAAAAAAACTGCGCCACATTTTATTGATACCTTCCGTTACACTACGTTCCATACCCGGTTGCACACGCACCATCATAGATCCGTATTTGAGTGAATCTTCGGCAGTGATAATGGTTGGCTGCATAGGTTTCTTCAGTGATTCATTATTAAAATCGGCAATAATGCCTACTGGTACAATTTTTACATTTGACAGATATTTATTTAGTGCCTGTGCATGTAATAACTTGGCTGTGTAGGCGGTTAGCAAAGCAGAACGCATTTCCATTTTATCTGCGGAGTCGGGTGGCACTGCATCCGTTTTTAGTTGAGGATCGAAGAGGCGGCCTTTTTTTAATTGCAAACCGAGCGTCTGTGGTAAATCCGCATCGCCATTAATGTACCACACATTTATTTTTTCATTGGGCCGAGCCGGGTTATCAATTTCACGTGACATATACCCGGCTCCCTGGCCCGGTACCCAGGTAGAAATGCTTGCACTCCCTACACCTGGAAGTTTACGCAATTCATTTTTAAAGGTTTGAGCCTTTCCATTCCAATTAACAGAAGATATGTTCAACAGATTATTTTTATTGAAACCTAAATCTTTTTGTTTCATGTAAGAAACCTGGTTTTGCACTACAATCAACGCAATCAATACAAAAATGGAAATAGCGAATTGCAATACCACCAGCCCCTTTCTTACAAAATGTTGGGTGTTATATTTTCCGGCAAATAGTTTCCCTTTTAAAGTGGCAGCGGGTTTAAAGCCTGATAATATCCAGGCAGGGTATAAACCGGTGACAAGACTTATTAAAATAATACCTGCAAATGCTACTGCAAAAAGAGCAGGGGTTGATAAGAAATTTTTCTCAAACCGGTGGCCCATGAAATTTTCAACCGGGTTTAGAGAAATGCTGTACAGCAATGTTGCCAGCACAGCGCCTATAAGAAAAAACAGGATTGATTCGATAAGAAATTGAATAATAAGCTGTGTTCTTCCGGCACCTAATATTTTTCGCATGCCTGTTTCTTTCAACCTGTAGATGGCCCGTGCTGTACCCAGGTTTACAAAATTTACACAGGCGATTATTAAAAGCAAAAGGGCAATGCCGCTAAGGATAAGGATATTTTTATAATCACTTTTAACATCCTGGTAAGAAGCAAAATCTGAATGCAGGTAACAATCTTTCAATGATTGAAATTCGAATTGATAGGGATTTTTATCTTCCACAAAACCTGCATACCATTGGTTAAGTTTGCTGGTAAACTTTTTTATATCCGTACCCGGTTTAAATAGAACATAGTTCTGTGAAAAAGTTCCCCATTGCTTTTTATTCAATTCTTCATTCCTGGGCTCTACCTGTATAATTACATCCGTACGCATAATAGTATTGGCAGGCAAATCTTTAATAACGCCGGTAATAATATAAGGCGTTGCTTTAGTGGAATAAGTAGGAACATCCCGAATGATCTTCCCTACCGGGTTTTCATTCGGAAAATACTTTTTACGAAAACCTTCGGTGATGATCATATTTATATTGTCGCCTGCAATATATTTTCCGGGATTGCCATTCAGCACGGAGATATCCAGCATTTTCCAAAAAGTAGTATCAGCTCTTAGCGCCATAGCCTCAACGCCATTGGGGTCTGCCTCATTGAGTTTCCATCTATGTGAATAAGAACTGATACCGGCGGTAGCTTCTACCTCAGGAAAATCCTTTTGCAATACAGGCAACAGGCCGGCAAACGAAGACTGGGACTTGTTATACAAACCATCACCCATTTTATTAACGGAAATAATTCGGTACAAATCATCACCTTTACTCCATTGCCTGTCATACGATAGATCATCTATAACCACTGTGGCTACAATCATACAGGCACTTAACCCAATGGTTAACCCCAATATATTTATTATGGAATACACTTTGTTTTTGGTGATGGTGCGCCAGGCAACTTTGAAATAATTTTTTATCATACTTAATTTTATTCTGTTCGTTTGCTTCACTCAGTTCGCAATGACTTTACCGGGTTTGCTATCGCAGCTTTTTGCTTCGCTCCGCTCGCAATGACCTGCTTCCTGCTTCCCACTCCTGCGTCGTGGTCGCAGTCGCAGTGACGTCACTCTGTCCGCAATGATTTAACCGGATTTGCAATCGCAGCTTTTATTGCCTGGAAACTGACGGTCAACAAAGTAATAATCAAAGCGCCTCCGATCGCCATTATAAAAATCCACCACGATATTTGTATACGATAATTATAATTCTCCAACCACTGGTTCAGGTAATACCAGGCAACCGGGATAGCAATAAGACTAGCGACAACTACCAATCCAACAAATTCTTTTGACTGCATTTTCCAAAGATTAAATACAGTGGCGCCAAGAACTTTGCGTACACCGATCTCTTTGGTTTTTTGCTCGGCTACAAAAGACGCTAAAGCGAATAATCCCAAACAGGAAATAAATATGGCAAGTATAGCGAAGAAACTGGCCAGGTTACCGATCCTTACTTCACCGGAATATTTTTTTGCATACTCCTCATCAATAAACTTGTAGTCAAATGGATTACCAGGGCTATACTTTTTAAATACAGTTGCTATTTTAGCCAAAGCTTCTCCTACGGTTACTGTTGGCTTTATCCTGATAGTAATAACACCCATCCATCCTTCACAAAAAAAGACAGAAGCTTGCATAGGTTCATAGGGAGACTGTGTCAGCATATCTTTCGCAATACCAACAACTGTATATGTTTTACCCTTATATTTTATTATTTCACCAACAGGATTTTTAAGTCCGGTAATTTTAGCGCCGGTCTCGTTTAATATAACGGATCCCGAATCTGCCGGGAAATCTCTTGAAAAATCACGTCCTTGTTTTATCGTCCAGCCAACAGTTTTCCCAAACTCGGGTGTTACGTTTACATCTCTGAAATAAGTAACGAGTTCAGGGTCCTTTCCTTTCCAATCAATGCTGTTATTATTACTAAAATGTGAAGGGGATTGTGATGACTCTGCCATATTTTCTATTACTCCCGTCTTAAGCAGATCATTTCGGATAGCATCATACCGACCGAACAACCCTTCAGTAAGCGGAACCGAAATAAGACCATTTCGTGTATAGCCTGACGGTCTGTCTTTCGCGAATTGAATCTGGCGGAAAACAATCATCGTTCCGATGATCAAAGTAATAGATACCGTAAACTGTACTACCACTAGTGCCTTACGTGGAAGCGATGCAAAGCGGCCTGCACGAAAAACTCCTTTCAATACTTTTATAGGTTGGAATTTTGATAAATAAAAAGCCGGGTAGCTGCCGGAAACAATTCCTGTACATAATGTAAAACCAACTGCCAGCAGCCAGAATAAAGGGTTGTTCCATACAATGGACATTTGTTTATCCGCTAACCCGTTAAAGAAAGGAAGAGATAGTTGTACCAGGACCAAAGCCAATACAAAGGCCAGAATCGCGAATACTATTGATTCACTCAGGAACTGCCCGATCAATTGACCGCGAAGCGATCCCATTGCTTTACGGATACCGACTTCTTTTGCACGTTTTTCACTTCGGGCCGTGGAAAGGTTCATAAAATTGATACAGGCAAGCAGTAACACAAATGTTGCAATGATACCAAACAGCCATACGAATTGTATGCGACCGCCCACTGCTTTACCGTTTTCAAATTCTGTATATAAATTCAATTTATTAAAAGGATGGAGAAGGATCTCTTCCTCCAGGTTCTTGATATGAGGCGTAGGGATATTTTTAATTTTTGCAGTAACGTCATCAAAGCCTGCGCCATCATTTATTTGTACGAATAACAGACCGCAGTGATTACTCCAACTTGTTTGCTTGTTGAGCCAGTTTTCAGTATTATCCCAGGCCAGTAATAATTTAGTATCATAAAAGCTGCTATTATGAGGAAAGTCTTCATAAACACCTGCCACTTTCATATCCAGCCTGTTGTCCAGCCTTACAGTTTTATTGATCGGATCATCGTTTCCAAAAAGGGCTTTGGCAAATGTGGCCGATATCAAAAGAGAAGAAGGATCTTTCAATGCATCACGGTTTCCCATGATCATATCCAGCGTAAACATAACAGGAAAATCTGCTTGCACCCATCGTCCTCCTCCCTGTAATTTATTAGTTCCCAAAACCACTATATGATCATTGTTCCAGGAACTGAGAGACACATATTTGAAATCACCCGCATGATTGGTTCGCAAGGCATCTCCCAATGGCATAGCAATAGTTTCGTCGGTATATGTTTCTCCCTTGCTTGTCTGGTTAAGCATTACCTGCGCAAGCTGCGCCTGGTTATCATGATTGGTATTAAAGGAAAGTTCATCCCAGATCCACAACCCTGCCAGCAAGGCGACAGCCATACCAGTCGCAAGCCCGGTGATATTGATAAATGAATACACTTTGTTTTTCAACAAATTTCTCCAGGCGATTTTCAAATAATTTTTTAGCATGTCCTTTTTTTTGCTGATTATTTATTCAGTACGTAAACTCTTCACCGGGTTTGCAATCGCTGCTTTTTGCTTCGCTCCGCTCGCAATGACGACTCACTCTGTCCGCAATGATTTAACCGGATTTGCAATCGCAGCTTTTATTGCCTGGAAGCTTATCGTCAGTAATGCGATAAAAATTGCGATGAATCCTGCCAATCCAAACATCCACCAATGCAGATCAATCTTATACGCAAAATCCTGCAACCATTTATTCATCGCCCACCACGCTACGGGTGTCGCAATCAACATGGCTATCAATATTAAAATGACATACTCTTTTGAGAACATAGAAACAATTGACGAAACAGAAGCGCCCAATACTTTCCTGATGCCTATTTCTTTGGTGCGTTGAAAAGCAGTAAGCGCCGCCAGGCCAAACAATCCGAGGCAACTGATCAACACAGTAATGATCGCGGCGAGGTCAATGAGTTCTCCTATTTGCCTTTCCTGCGTGTACATTTTTCCCAGGGTTTCATCATAAAAAGTGAAATGAAAGCTTTCTGCAGGGTAAAAATGATACCATTGCTTTTCAATTTTTTCCAATATGTTTTGCCATTGAGAAATATTATGACTGCTGAGTTTGATATTAAAAGTAGAGAGGTTATCCTTGTCATAGGAAATCGCTAATGGTTCCATTTTAGTATAAAAATCCTGTGTATTGAAATCCTTTACCACCCCTACTACCGGCAGTTTAGGGTTACCTAATTGACCGATCATTTTTCCTACTGCATCCTGCGGATTAGTAAAGCCAAATGCTTTTGCCGCCGTTTCATTTATGATATATTCACTCATGGAATCTGATGCATAAAGATTTCTGCCTGCAAGTAATTTTATCCCGTACAGGTCCAGGTAAGAAGTATCGCCCCACTTTTTATAAGTTTTCATTTTAACTTCAGGCTTTCCATCAGCCTCATAAACAAAGGGGCTTGAGGAATAACCCGATGATAAAGGCGCATTTCCCAATGCTATATTTTCAATGCCTGATTCATTCTTTAACAGGCCCAGCAATGCAAATTGTTTATCCTTATATTTTGCATTGCCGCTATATTTCCATGGAACGCTTACCAGTACGACTGCATCTTTATTAAAACCCATATCGGCATTTAGCGTATAGCGTAGTTGCGAACCCACGATCATGGAACTGGTAATGAATACCAATGCAATGATAAATTGAAATACGATAAGGGTCTTTTGCAAACTGAATTTCTGATGTGAGTTTGAAACAACTGAAAAATTCTTAAATACATTGACTGTTTTCAATCGCGTAATCAACCAAGCGGGATATATGCCCGCCATCAAGGTAATTATCAACGCAAGCGCTATCATAAGAAATAAAACTTCGGCTAAAGAGCCATAGGGAGAGACTCCTGCCGGAATAATGTCTTTTAAAATCCCGAAACTCAGGCTGCTCAATATTAACGACAGTACGCAGGCAATTAAAGTAGTAATGAACGTTTCAGAAAGAAACTGCCTGATCAATTGCCCGCGGCTGCTTCCCAGGGTTTTACGAACACCAATCTCTTTACCTCTTTGCGGGATTTGCGCAGCGCTCATGTTGATGTAATTGATACATGCCAGCAGCAAAAGAAAAAAACCTATTCCCATTAGTCCGTATAATACAGGCTTACTGGTTTTGGAAATACCATATTCTTCAACATCAGTAGCAAAATGGACTTCCTGTACCGGCAACAGTTCATAACTTTTAGACATTTTTATTTCCTTCCGGGTATTTGTTTCAAAATCTTTCCATTTCCTGGCAGAGAGAGCATTGATTTGCTGGAGTACAACAGATGCTTTTGCTTCTTTCTTTACCTGTATAAAAAGTTGATCGCTGCCATTGGTATTAGTCCATGCGTTCGGTTGATAGTCTTTTTTAGGAAGCGACACAAATTCTTTGTAAGTGAATTGTGAAGGCGTTACATAATCGGCCACAATGCCGGTAACGGTTCTGTTAATTGTATCTGATCTTTCATAGTAAACAATTGTTTTATTGAGGATATCTTCTGCTTTTTGATTGGGAAAATATTCCTGCGCCCTGGTTTGAGTAAGTACAACCTCATTAGGGCTGTTTAATGCGGCAGCCTTGCTGCCTGCGATCCATTTATAGGGCAGCATATTAAAATAAGATACATCAGTTGAAATAATATTGTCCGGATCTTCTTTGGTGAAAATTTTTTCTCCCCCTTTTATTTCAATACTGCTTACATTCTTTTTAAAAACAGGAATCACATTTTCTACGCCGGGAATTTCTCCTCTTATGCCATTATACAGCGGTGCAGCCACACCGCCCATTTTTGAATTTTTCCTGTCGGCTGAATTAAAAGCAGTGACCACTTTATAAGTATTCTCTTTTTTTGGCAAAGAATTATCGTAACTAAATTCATAGCTTACAATACGGTATATTATCCATGTAGCACTGATACTAATGGCCAGTCCGAAAATATTCAGGATGGTAAATAATCTATGACTCCACAGGTGGCGTAAAATGGTTTTACTGGAAGTGTTCATTTAATACTTATTATTTCTTTATTAAAAATTCAAATTTATTTAGCTGTGAGCCGTGAGCTAATTGCTCATAGCTTCTTCTCACTCATTTCTCAAACTCCTCACCGGGTTTGCTATCGCCGCTTTAATTGCCTGGAAGCTTACAGTCAATAAAGTAATCATAAGCGCAGCTAATGCAGCAAGCACAAATACCTGCCATTTTATTTCAATCCGGTAATCGTAGTTAGCAAGCCAGTTGTGCAGGTAATACCAGGCAATTGGCGTAGCAATAACGCAGGACAAAATCACCAGTATCACAAACTCCGTTGAAAGCAACCGCCATAAATTCACAATACTTGCACCTAACACTTTACGTATGCCGATCTCTTTAGTACGCTGTTCCGCAACAAAACTTGCCATACCAAACAAACCCAGACAGGAAATCAAAACGGCGAGTATGGCAAAATAAGAAGAGAGCTTACCGATGCGTTCTTCGGCGCGGAACTTATTGCTGAACTCTTCATCCACAAATTTGTAATCGAATGGAACAGTGGGTGTGAACTTTTTTAATACCTGTTCGATCTTGCTTAATGACTGCCCTGCATTCTGCCGCGGGTTGAGTTTTACGATCAGGTTATACATGTCTTCATATTTGCCGATATGATACAATGAAGGCCGTACAGGATAAAAAGGTGATTCCTGCATGATATCGTTGACAACACCGATGATAGTAAAGGGCCGGTCATTCCATTTTAATGTTTTACCAACCGGTTCTTTAAAGCCTAAAAATTTTGCAGCCGATTCATTTATTACAAATGCCATTGAATCTGTTGCAAAGTCCCTGGAAAAATCCCGGCCTTCTTTGATTTTCCAGTTCGCCGTTTTACCAAATTCATAAGTTACCCTGCTGTTGGGAAAATCAACCGCCAGGTTAGGATCTTTCCCTTCCCAGTCAAAACCGCCATTGGTATTCCATACCCCTGTTAAAGGACTATTGGATGCCGCCATTTCTTCAATGGCGCCGGAACTTTTTAGTTCCGCCCGTACCGCTTCATAGTGTTCTCCTATTTCCTTCTCCATACCTAGATTAATCAAACCATTACGTGTATATCCAATGGGCCTGTTTTTAGCATGTTGAATTTGCTGGTACACGATAATTGTTCCGATGATGAGCATAACGGAAACGGTAAACTGCGTTACCACTAAAATCTTGCGGGGAACAGAGGCAAACTTGCCGACGCGAAACGTTCCTTTCAATACTTTCAATGGCTGGAACGATGAAAGATACAGGGCCGGATAACTACCGGCAAGCAATCCTGTAATGAAAATAAATGCAAGACTGGCTAACCATAATACAGGGCTTGACCAGGGAATCTCAATTTTTTTTCCGGCAACTTCATTGAATAAAGGAAGAAACAATGATACGAGGATCACGGACAATACAAACGCAAGCAAAACCACCAGGTAGGATTCGGCAAAAAATTGTTTGATCAACTGCCAGCGCATTGAACCAACTGTTTTGCGTATGCCTACTTCCTTAGCCCGTTTTTCACTACGGGCAGTAGCAAGATTCATGAAATTGATACACGCCAGTATCAATACAAAAACGCCGATAATTCCAAACAACCACACATACCTGATATTGCCACCGGTGTTTATTCCATTTTTAAATTCATTGTACAGGTTCCATTTACTCATAGGCTGCAAAAAAGCAGCCCACTTGTACCTTTTTTCCTCTTCCGGGATGTTATCCAGCTTTACGTTTTTAATTTTAGCTGAAACTTTATCCATATCAGCATTGGCGGCAATTTGTACGAAGGTTTGAGAAAAATTAGCGTCCCAGGGATCTTTCATTTCTTTGACCCATGGGTTTTGTATCAACCACAATTCCCAGGGCATCATAATTTTAATTTCCCTAAACGTTGTATTGTCTGGTAAATCTTTATATACGCCGGTAACCTTTACATCATAACTTCTGTCGAATTTCAATGTCTTATTAATAGGGTCGTCTTTTCCAAAAATAGCTTCCGCAGTTGATGCTGAAAGTAAAATCGAATAAGGATCTTTTAAACCGGCCCTTGTTCCCCGGATCATTTCCAGTGATAACATATCGGGGGCTCCGGGTTCGAAGAATATCCCTACTTTGGATATATGCTTATCCCCTAAACTAAGTAGATGGCCCCCTACCCAGGACGCCTGGAGCACATGTTCAAAGTCGCTACCATACTTGTTTTTGATTTCGGGACCCATAGCTGCCGGGTTAGCCACTTGTGACTGCACCTTCCCGTTAAAGTTGGCATGCTGCATCACCTGGGCAATACGGTCGTAATTCTTATGGTATTTGTCAAACGAAAGTTCATCATATACCCATAGACCGATCAGCATGGCAACGGCCATACCTACGGCAAGCCCACCGATATTAATGGCGCTGTATCCCTTGCTCTTAACTAAATTGCGCCAGGCTATTTTAAAATAATTTTTTATCATACCATATATTTATTCTGTTCGTAAATTTTTTTGCTTCACTCCGTTCGCAATGACTGAATCGGATTAGCCAGCGAAGCTTTTATTGACTGAAAACTTATAGTAATAACGGCGATAAGTGTGGCAATACAGCCAGACAACAGGAATACCTGCCAGCCAATTGCTATTTTATAAGCAAAATCCTGCAACCAATTGTTCATAGCATACCAGGCTAATGGAATAGCTATTGCAATAGCAATAAAGACAAGTTTTAAAAAATCTTTCGCTAACAAACTGATGATACCCGCTACACTTGCACCCAATACTTTACGTACACCTATCTCACGGGTACGTACCTGTGCAGTATAAGCGGCAAGGCCAAGCAAGCCAAGACAGGATATGAAAATTGCAATAGCTGCAAATATGTTGTAGAGCATACCTGTCCGCTCTTCTGCTTTATATAAATTATTAAAACTCTCATCAAGAAAGGCATAGGTAAAAGGAAAACCGGCATTATACTTTTTCCATTCTTTTTCCATGGCCGCAATGGCTTTGGGTGCATCTTTTCCGCTCGTCTTAACATAAAGCTGTCCGTAGTTGACTGGCTTGTAGTAAAATATTGCCGGCTCAATTTTTTGCCGCATGGAAGCATAATGAAAATCTTTTACTACTCCAATGATCGTTCCTTCCGTTTCCCACATTTTAAATTTCTTTCCAATAGGATCTTTGATGCGGGTTGCTTTTACAGCCGTTTCATTTAATATAAAATGAGTGGAGTCTGCTACCGAACCGGTAAAACCGTTTCCTTCCTTCATTTGTATTTTAAAGAAAGAAATAAAATTCTTGTCAACAGTCATTGGGCTCAGCATTAATGTTTCTCCCGTTTCTTTACCTTCCCACCAGTTATTACCAGTTTGCCCACCAAAACGGATGATATTAAGATTTGCCGCCGTAACGTTGGTGACACCTGGTTGTTTCATCAATTCCGTTCTTACTACATCATAATGTTTAGTCATTTCATTCAGGTTGCAGGAAAGCACATGGTCTTTATCATATCCTAAATTTTTCGAGCGGATATAAGACATCTGGTTTCCAATAATAATAGTGCCGGTAATCAATATCATAGAAACCGTAAACTGAACCACCACCAATACTTTGCGGAACACTGCATCGCTGATACGTGCTGCTATTTTTCCTTTCAGGGCTTTCAATGGCTCAAAAGAAGAAAGTAGCAAAGCGGGATAAATGCTTGAAATGATCAAACTACTGGTAATAGTAAATAAGATGATTCTCCAGATCTGGTTATCAAAAAAGTTTATGGTAAGTTCTTTACCTGAAATTTTGTTAAACAAAGGCATCAATAAATATATAAGTCCCAAAGCAAGAACAGTTGCAAAAAGAAAAAGCAAAGCTGTTTCTACAACGAATTGAATAAATAACTGCGCCCTGCCTGCGCCAACAATTTTTCGAAGGCTTACTTCTTTTGCACGAAGCATAGAACGGGCGGTGGAAAGGTTTACATAATTGATACAGGCGATAACCAGGATAAGTATAGCGATGATGAAAAACATCCGTACGGTTGAAAGACCTGCATCGCTGCCATCCGCCCTGGAGAGATGCATTTTTTTTAGTGGCATTACTAAATAGCCTATATCCGTGTCGTCTGATTTAATCCTGAGATGTATCTGTCGCAGTTTATCTGTGAAGCCGTTAAAAGAGAAACCAGGTTTCATCAGAAGAAATGTGTTGTAGTCGAACTGGTTAAAATCATTTTCGAGATTTTTACTTTCTGTATTTCCGGCATACATGTTCTTTTCCAGCAAGCTTATTGGGAAAAGCATATTAGCATTGAATGTAGAATTCTTCGGAAAATCTTTTACAATACCGGTTACCTTAAAACTGATCTTATCATCGGCTGTAATCGTTTTGCCCATTGCATCTTCCTCACCAAAATATTTTTTTGCAGTGCTCTCTGTCAATACAACAGAATTATTGTCAGGATAGGGGTTTGCTGCATTCCCTTTTACCATTTCAAAATCAAAAATTGAAAACAAAGAAGGATCAGTAAAGAATTTATTTTGCTCGTTAAATATTTTATCATTGTATTTAAACAATTGATAGTGCCCGTTATAAGATATACGCACTACATCTTCCACGCCTGGAATTTCTTTTTTGGCAAGCACACCAATTGGCGCCGCTGTCGCTGACCACAATTGCCTGCTGGTACCGGTACCCACCATATTCTCTACCTTGTAAATATTAGCTTCCTTTTTATGAAATGTATCAAAACTGAATTCATCCTGTACCCATATCAATATAAGGATACCAACTGCCAGCCCTATCGTCAATCCTGTTATATTAATAACCGAATAAAGTTTGTTCTTTACCAAATTTCGCCAGGCTGTTATGAAATAATTTCTTAGCATAAAATCAGTTTTATTGTACTCTCAAATTTTAAACGACTGGTCACTGTCGAAACAAACAGGTCGCTTCACTCCGTTCGCAATGATTTCACCGGGTTAACAATCGCGGCCTTTATCGCCTGGAAGCTGACGGTAAATAATGCAATAATGATGGCTGATAAACCAGCTAATGCAAATACCCACCACTGAATAGCGACACGGTATGGAAAATTCTGCAGCCAGGTGTACATCGCCCAATAAGCAACCGGCAGTGCAATAACAAAAGAAATAAATACCAGTTTTAAAAAATCTTTGGAAAGCAGTATGGTTATACTACTTACCGAAGCCCCTAATACTTTGCGAACACCTATTTCTTTTATCCTGTTTTCGGCCATATAACTGGATAAGCCAAACAGCCCCAAACAGGAAATGACAATCGTCAGCAGGGCAAATAAAGTAGCTAATGTGCCCGTTCTTTTTTCATCACTGAACTTTCGTACATATTCTTCATCCGCGAAACGATAGTTTATCTCGTATTCAGGATTGTATTTTTTAAAAATACTTTTAAGAGTGGCGATATTTTTATCTGTGGAGTTCTTTCCATTTAGTTTTATATGTATCACATTAAACCACCCTTTTGCTCCTGCTATAAACATTGGCTCCATGGGATGATAAGGTGAGTTGATAATAAAATCCTTTACCACGCCTATTACATGCCAATCCTGTCCCATATCTTTTATCATCTGGTCGAGTGGTTCTTTAAATCCCATATGTTTTGCAGCCGATTCATTCAATATGGCCGCATTTGAATCGGTTGGGAAATTTTTCAAATCCAAGTCCCTGCCCTTTACTAATTGCAGGCCTAATGTTTTTACAACAGCATCATCTGCACAAAACACGTTAATAATTGTTTTGTCCTTGAGGTCTTTGCCCGGCCATTGCAGTCCCCATGAATTACTCCATCCCTCCGTTACCGGTGAACTTGTCATAGTCACCGATACAGCGGCTCCGGATGCCAGCAATTCATTTTTTATCAGCTCATGATTTTTACCTGACTCTCCTTCAGTAAAATGATACACCAGATTATCCTGGCCATAACCCGCCTGCCTGTCCTGCGCTTTTTGTATCTGTTGCCGTACAATAATTGTCGCGATAATAAGAATAATAGCAAATGAGAATTGAGCAATCACCAAAACTTTACGCAGCGTAACCAATGCATTCGCAGCTTTGAGGCTCCCTTTCAATACACTTATCGGTTTGAAAGAAGAAAGATAGGCAGCAGGGTAACTGCCGGCAAGGATGCCGGTGATTACTACAAATACAAGACCAGCGATCCAGAAAAGAGGGTTTCCAAAATCAATAAATAATTTTTTATCCACCAGCTTATTGAATGCCGGCAACGTAAGCTGCATAATGATCAATGCGATTACACCTGCGATAAGGGCAAGCAATACGGACTCACCCAGGAACTGTGCTACTAATGATTTCTTTTGTGCTCCCACCACTTTACGAACACCTACTTCCTTTGCCCTCTTCTCACTTCTCGCCGTGCTCAGGTTCATAAAGTTGATACATGCAATAAGCAGGATAAATGCCGCGATGATACCGAATAAACGAACAATTTCTATGCGGCCCCCTGATTCTCTTCCGTTTTCAAACGAACCGTATAAATGCCAGCGGCTCATCGGGTATAAAAATGTTTCTATTTTGGGGTCGGCCTTATCATATTTTTTACGAAGCGTTTTTATTTTTGGCTCTATGGAAGCAAGTGAAGAATTTTTCTTTAGTAATACATAGGTTGCGACTGAATTGTTTGGCCAATTAGTATCATCCCGTCCTTTCATTCGCATATACGACCAGGGTAACAGGAATTCAAATTCAAACTGGCTATTGGTAGGAGGTGCCTTTACTACTGCAGATACTTTGAAATTATCTGTATTATCTAATTTCAATATTTTGCCAATC
Organism: Chitinophagaceae bacterium; assembly: GCA_036675745.1. Classification (GTDB taxonomy): domain Bacteria; phylum Bacteroidota; class Bacteroidia; order Chitinophagales; family Chitinophagaceae; genus Terrimonas_B. The sequence goes on from JAKFEJ010000710.1 coordinate 27,196, forward strand.
GGATCATCATCGCCAAAAATAGATTTGGCAAGATTTTCTGTCAATACGATAGATGACACATCATTTAAGGGAGTCACCATATTACCTTTTACCACAGGGAACGTGAACATTTTCAAAAACGAAGAATCTACAATCCTCCCACGTCCATAGAATTGTTTATCTCCTGATGCTATTTTTACAGGAGGTAAAAAATTAACTCTCGCCGTTCCTTCTACTTCGGGATAATCCTGTGATATAGCGGTAGCCATTGGTTTTGGAGTATGATTCCAGCAACCTGTTTTTCCATCGGTTGTATAGCGATTCCATACCTGGTATAACCTGTCTTTTTCTTCATGAAAATTATCATAACTCACTTCATGCTGTATCCATAGCAGGATAAGCGTTGCCGTGGCCATCCCGATAGCAAGCCCTGAAATATTTATAAAAGAAAATGATTTATTCTTTAGAAGATTACGCCATGCTATTTTAAAAAAATTAATAACCATATTACTTTATTTATTCAGTTCTTTTGCTTCACTTCGTTCGCAATGACCCTTCCTGTTGCTTCCTGCTTCACTTTATTCGCAGTCGCCGTGACGTAGCTGCACTCGCAATGACGCTATTCCGTTCGTAATGACTTCACCGGATTGGCAATGGCCACCTTGATGGATTGAAAACTTACCGTCAGTAAAGCGATAGCAACTATGACAAGAAATGGTATAATAAAATAGGTCCATTGAATATTGATACGAAAGGCGTATCCCTGCAACCATTTAGATACAGTAAGCCAGGCTAATGGTATAGCTACTACAAAAGCCAGTATTAACAGCAAGGCAAATTCCTGGTAAAGCAATTTCATAATACCAGTAACGGAAGCACCTAACACTTTTCGTATCCCTATTTCTTTGGTGCGCTGCAATGTGGTAAACGAGGCCAGGCCAAATAATCCGAGACAGGCGACCAGGATGGCCAATGTAGTGAACAGCCCGAAAACCTGGCCAAACCGCTGATCAGCTTTATACTGATCATTAAAATGATCATCAAGAAAAAAATATTCGAATGTGTTGCCGGGAAAAAATTTATTCCAGTTGGCTTTTACATTAGCAATGGTTTGACTTGCCTGTGAAGAATTTGTTCTAACAGACAAATAACCGCGTACATCAGGTATCAACCGTAATATTAGTGGCTCATATGCTTCACGAAGAGATTGCTGATGAAAATTTTCCGTTACACCCGCTACAGTATATTGCTGTCCCCAGAAGTCGATTTTTTTACCTACTGCTTCTTCTGGTTTATCAAATCCTAATTGCTCTACTCCTTTCCTGTTAAATATTACAGCATGGTCATCCGTACCGAAATCTTTTGAGAAAATACGTCCCGCTATAAGTTTCAGTCCGTACATTTTTATAAAATCATAATCCACGCCAATGACGCGATATTGTTTTTGTGTAGACTCATCAGTGCCAACCAATTTGATACCGCCTGCATTCCAACCTACCGCCTCACCGGGTATACTGGATGATATGGTGGCGGCCTGAACGGCAGTTTGCTGCTTCAATTCCTCTTTAAATGCTGTCATCTTTTGCAGGTAAGTAGAATCTATACCTACAATAGGTGGCCTGACTACCAATGTTTGTTCTATATTAATACCCAGCGATTGCTTTCGCATATATTGTATCTGCTGATAAACGGTAACAGTCCCTATCAATAAAAATAACGAAGCAGCAAACTGAAATACTACCAGGCCCTTTCTTAATAAAGCACCTTTCGCCGTAGTAACCATTTTCCCTTTCAATACTTCAATGGGTTTAAAACCTGACAATACAAAAGCCGGGTAAAGCCCCGAGAAGAATACACCTGTAACAAACAACACTGCTAGTCCTAACCAGAAATCAGCATTGCCCAACAAGGAGAAGGATAAATTTTGACCCGACAACCGATTAAATGCCGGTATAGCAACTATCATGAGTACCAAAGCAAGTACTACTGCAAAAGCATTCAGTAAGGTTGATTCAGTAAGAAATTGAAAAATGAGTTGCCTGCGTTGGGAACCGATTGCTTTACGAACGCCTACTTCCTTCGCCCGACCGATAGCCCGTGCCGTAGCAAGATTGATATAATTAACCCATGCGATAACAACAATAAAAAATGCTATCGCCAGTAACAGATAAACAGTCTTGCCATCACCATTAGGCCCTGGTTCCTGCATAAAGTGAGAATACAAATGAATATCTTTCATCGGTAACAAGGAATAGGTAACGGAAGCATTAAATCTTTTTAAAAGTTCACCTACGCCTTTCTCAACAATAGGTGGAAATTTTGTTTCAACAACCGCAGGATCTACTCCGGGCCGTAATAATAAATAAGTAAGACATCCATCCCAGGCCCAGGCAGTTTCAGGATTATTATCGGGCCCCTGGAATTTTAAGAAGGTAGCGTAGGATAGCAGGATATCAGGCTTGAGCTGTGTGTTTGCCGGAGCGTCTTTAAAAACCACAGTAATGGTATAATCGGTGTTGCGATTTAATTTAAGTACTTTACCTACAGCATTTGTATTACCATATAAAGTGCGGGCTGTTGTTTCAGATATAGCAGCAGTAAAAGGTTCGGTTAATGCTTTTTTTTCATCGCCGGCCAGTAACGGATATGTAAATATTTTGAAGAAAGAGCCACTAGCAAAAAACACTTTTTCAATTTTCAGCGGCTGATTATTAATTTCAACAATGACCTGGCCATTACCAACCACTTTTACATAGTCTTCTATTTCGGGTATCACATCTTTAAAAGAATTTCCAACTGCGTACGCTCCACCAGCCCATTGCGTACTTAACTTACCGTTATCATAACGATCCTGGTGTACACGATAAATACGATCTTTTTTTGTATGAAAATTTTCATAGCTCAATTCGAATGATACATACTGTAAAATCAGTAGGCAGGCAGCAATACCAATTGCTAATCCTAAAATATTAATGCCTGCATAAGCTTTTTGCCGTTTTATATTCCGCCAGGCGATTTTGAAATAGTTTTTTATCATGTCTTTTTAGATGATTATTTATTCAGTACGTAAACTCTTTACCGGATTAGCAATCGCCGCTTTAGTAGCCTGGAAGCTTACTGTGATCAACGCAATAATTATTGCGGCCAAACCTGCTACGATAAAGACCCACCACCCTATATCAATACGATAAGCAAACTCCTGAAGCCATTTATTCATGGCCCACTATGCAACAGGCAAGGCCTGTCGCTAACCCGATAATATTAAGTAATGAAAAAGTTTTATTCTTAACCAGGTTTCTCCATGCGATCTTCAAATAATTCTTTATCATAAAAATTAATTTATTCAGACCTGAGACTTTTCACCGGGTTCGCAATAGCGGCTTTGATGGATTCATAACTCACCGTTAACAGCGCAATCAGGATGGATAAAATACCTGCCAGCGCAAACACCCACCACTCGATACTCACACGATAAGTATAATCCTCCAACCATTTTGTCATAGCCCACCATGAAAGAGGCACCGCTATAAGAAGAGAAATAAAAACAAGTTTTAAAAAATCTTTTGAAAGCAGGGCCGTAACCCCTGCTACAGAGGCGCCTAATACTTTGCGGATGCCAATTTCCTTTATCCTGTTTTCTGCCATATATGTGGCTAAACCAAATAAACCAAGACAAGAAATAAAAATTGTGAGGCAGGCGAAAAGAGCGGCCAATGTGCCGGTTCGTTTTTCATTCTCGAATTTCCTGGCGTACTCTTCGTCAATGAAAATATAATCGAAAGGGTATTCTGGATTGTATTTTTTAAAAATAACTTCGGCCTTTTTTAAATTTTGCGCAGTTGTATGGTTGCTATTTAATTTTATCAGCATCGTGTTAAACCAACTCTTGGCCCCAAAAATCAGCATCGGCCTGGTAGGCTCATACGGAGATGTAAGAATAAAGTCTTTAATAACACCTACAATATGCCAATTCCTGCCGTTGTCTTTAACGATCTTGCCAATAGGATCTTTGAACTTCATGACCTTTAATGAAGATTCATTAATGATCATCGCTGTAGAATCTGTTGGAAACTGGCTGAGATTAAAATCACGGCCTGTAACAAATTGCAGACCGGCCGTTTCACCAAGTCCTTCATCCTGGTTATACCTGTAAAAATCAGTTTTATCATTTGGATCTTTACCTTCCCATTCCTGTCCCCAGCCATCACTCCAGCTTTGTGTAAGCGGTGCACTGGTTTTGGTAACATTGGATGCTACACCGGTTGACAGCAATTCATTTTTTATACTGGAATAATTTTTTTCAATATCACCGGTCAGATGGTGATAAATAAGGCTATTCTTATTGTATCCTGTTTCACGGCTTTGTGCATGATCAATCTGTTGCTTAACAATGATGGTACAGATGATCAAGATAATTGCGAAGGTGAATTGCAATACCACCAATACTTTTCGCGGAGTAACCAATGCTGCGGATTTCTTAAAAGTTCCTTTTAATACTTTCACCGGTTTGAATGAAGAGAGGAAGAAAGCAGGATAACTGCCCGCAAGTACACCTGTAAATATCACCAGTGCTAAACCCGAAAGCCAGAAATAGATATTGCCGTAATCAATAAATAATTTTTTATCAGTGAGGTCATTATAAGCGGGCAGACTTAATTGTACAAGCAGTATGGACAAAATACCCGCGATGAATGCAATCAAAATAGATTCGCCAATAAACTGGCTGACCAAAGCTGATTTCCTTGCTCCTACCACTTTGCGGATGCCCACTTCTTTTGCACGTTTTTCACTACGGGCCGTACTGAGATTCATAAAATTGATACAGGCAATCAGCAAAATGAAAATAGCAATGGTGCCAAACAGTTTTACAAATGTTATACGGCCTCCATCTTCCACGCCGTCGGTAAATCTTGAATATAAACGCCAGCGGCTTACAGGATATAAAAACATCTCCCACTCAGGTTCATCTTTGGAATATTTCTGCTTGATCGTTTTGATCTTAGAATTAGCAGAAGCAAAGCTGGCGCCCTGTTTCAGCAGTACATAGGTACGTGTGCTGTTATTGCCCCAATTTTCATCATCGTTGCCGAGATACCGCAAATACGACCAGGGCAATAAATATTCAAATTCAAATCTTGTATTGTTGGGAAGATCTTTTACAATACCTGTTACCGTGAAATTATCTTTATTATCCAGTTTGATGATCTTGCCCATCGCATCTTCATCACCAAATAATTTTTTGGCAAGCTTTTCAGTTAATACCACGGAGTGCATATCATTCAATGCCGTTACACGATCTCCCTTCAGCATCGGGAACGTGAATACCTGCAGAAAACCTGAATCAACCGTACAGCCGCGGCTCGTTATTCTTTTATCTCCTACACTGAATAAATAATTACTATTGTTAACTCTTGCGGCACGTTCTACTTCCGGAAGATCGTTTTCAAGTGTACGGGCAAGAACTTTGGGAGTCGTGTTCCAGCAGTTTAATTCGCCACTGAATGAAGCCCGGTTCCATGCTTCGTAGATCCTTTCTTTTTTTGGATGAAACTGGTCATAGCTAACCTCGTTTTGTATCCACAAAAAAATCAGGATAGCACTCGCCATACCAATGGCAAGGCCCAGGATATTTATTAATGAAAATCCTTTCTTGCGAAGAAGGTTTCTAAATGCAACTTTAAGGTAATTCCTGATCATCGGTTTTTATTCAGTCTTAATTAATCCGGGTTGACAGCATGCGTTATACCATTATATTTTCCAAAACCGCCTGCCCGTCCAGCATTCTTACGATCCTATGGCTGTAACGTGCATCATGCTCCGAGTGAGTAACCATGATAACAGTGGTTCCCTGCTCATTGAGGTCAGTTAATAATTGCATCACTTCATTACCATTCGATGAATCGAGATTACCGGTAGGTTCATCCGCTAAGATCAACTTGGGTTTATTGACCACCGCCCTTGCAACAGCTACACGTTGTTGTTGCCCGCCGGATAATTGTTGTGGATAGTGATTGCGACGGTGCATGATCTGCATTTTATCCAGCACCTCTTCTACTCTTTTTTTACGGTCTGCTGATTTTACTCCCGTATAGATCAGTGGAAGTTCTACATTTTCAAACACAGTCAGTTCGTCGATCAGGTTAAAACTCTGGAATACAAAACCGATGTTTCTTTTACGCAGATCGGCTCTTTTGCGTTCATTGAACTTAGCTACTTCAATACCGTTGAACAAAAAACTTCCGGAATCCGGATCATCCAACAGTCCTACAATATTGAGCAAGGTAGATTTGCCACATCCTGAAGGGCCCATTACGGCTACAAATTCTCCTTCTTTTACTTCGAAGGATAATTTATTTAATGCAACGGTTTCCACTTCTTCTGTGCGATAGATTTTTTCAAGGCCAGAAATATTAATCATGGTTGTTTATTTAATTAAAAGACTATAGTTTAAATATTGAATAGATAAAAATGTAAAGGTCTTGTACTGGTTGTTGCTATTTTTTTTACTTTGACTGGTTGTTTTTTTACAGCAGTTGCTTTATCACAGCATTTTTTAGCAGGTTTGGTGCAAAGCTGCTTTGCTGATGAATAAAAATTCAGGCAACAGATCAATGTCAGCATGTAAATGATTTTCTTTTTCATAGCAAATATGTTTAATGGTTAATGGTTTTGATTTTATATAAATACGATTACCCAGGTCATTTTTTTAATACTAGTTCCTGCATATTTCCAAATAGACCTCATCCTCTTATCCTTCTCCCGTTGGAGAAGGACGGTGTTACAATACTGATCCCAACTTCATATCTTCCACATCAACTTTGGTCCTTTACTCAACACTTTCGAAAACTCTGATAATTTTCGAAGTCTTCGACAAGCATGGGCTGTGCGTTGATGGCCTTCTCCTTCGGAGAAGGTCGGGATGAGGCCTTCTACTCAACATTTTCGAAGACTTCGAAAATTATCAGCATCTCCGAAAAGCGAGGGCTGTGCATCAGCAAGTCCCTTTAGGGATTTAGGGTTTCAACACCAGTTCCTGCATATTTCCATAGTTCTCATAGCTTGACGTAACCACTTTATCCCCGGGTTTCAATCCCTCCGTCACTTCATAGTAATCGGGGTTCTGGCGGTTTAACTGGATATCCACTTTATAAGCAGTTTTGCCATCATCGCTTACTTTAAAAATCCAGTTGCCACCGGTCTGTTGATAAAAACCACCTTTTGCTACCTGTATCGCCTGCACTTCATCGCTGAAAGCTAAACGGATCTGTAATGTCTGCCCGCGGCGTATGCCCTTCGGCACTTCTCCTTCAAATTCCATATCCACCTGGAACCGGCCGCTGACTACTTGTGTATATACTTTTTTGATCTTTAATTTATAATCTTTATTTGCCAGGGTAAACCCACCCAGCAAACCGGTGTAGATCCTCGAAATATAATGTTCGTCAACATCTACTCTTACTTTAAAACCACTAAGTACATCGATCTGGCCCAATCTTTCTCCCTTGTTTTTGGATTGACCTATCTCTGCATCCAGCGAAGTCAACTGCCCGTCAACAGGTGCACGGACGATCAGATCGCCTACTTTTTTACGCATAACGCCCAGCGCATTTTGTGTACGTTCATAAGATTGCCTGGCCTGGTTTAATTCCTGTCTTACGGAGATAGAATCTTGCTTTAATACCTGGTCGGCTAATCTTTTTTTCTCAAGCTGGTAGTTGTAATTATTTTCAGATTGTTTAAACTCCTGCAGACCTATTACCTTTTCTGCATACAGTTTTTTATTAAGTTGATATACCCTGTCAGCTTCTTTTAATTCACTTTCCACATCAGTGCCCTGGTTCAGTTTGCCAATGGTATTTTGTCTTGCCGCATTTTGTGAGATCTGCATTTGCGTAAGCAGGTTATAAACGGACGTTTCCTGGTTTACCAAACTCAGTTCAAGATCCGTATTGGATAAACGAAGTATCGGTTCCCCTTTTTTCATTACGGCTCCATCATCCACATATTTTTCTTCTACTCTTCCTCCTTCAACTGCATCCAGGTAGATGGATGTAATAGGAAGTACTACTCCATTCACAGGGATCGTTTCCTGGAAGGGGCCTGACTTTACTTCACTGATAGTGATCCGCTCGGTATCTACATTCAACCTGCTTTTGCCCGATGTAAAATAATAGCTGGCAAACGCCAGGCTTACTATGCCTAAAACAGCAGCGATGGTAAGGATCCGTTTTTTACCCCATTTCTTTTTAGCAACAACTCTATCCACTTTATAAAACTTTAATGATTATTAAACTGTGTATCTTAAACGACTGAAAACGGATTAGGTTACAGTCATTATATCTAATATAGAATACCATCGCTACTAAGTGATAAATATGCCAGTTCCCGAAACTTTTGATTAGTAAGGAATTAGAAATTTCCCGAACTACGAAGGCGTTCGTTTCCGATACACAAGGTGTTCGTTTTTGATACACCAGTTATTGGCTCCTGTTTACTAAAAAATTAGTTGCCAGCACTTTGTATTTATGGTATACTTGCAGCTTTAGAGAAACATGCAATTGGCAATGGACAACCGGCAATTGGCAACGGGCAATTGGCAATAGAGCTTTAAAGTTGTTA
>JAKFEJ010000707.1:0-6652 GCA_036675745.1 Chitinophagaceae bacterium
ATAAATATTGGTTCATATAATTGATATACCCCGCCGCTGACAATTATATGAATACCGTTTTTTATACCGGCATCATCGAGGCGACGTAATTCTCTTGCTTTGCGTAATGCGAAAGCCAGAGTGGCGAGTGGTTTTTCTTTTGTTCCGGAATTATTATCAGATCCATTCAGGGCTACATGGATGTCAACAGCATGGCCGGTGAGAGCAACCAATATCAAAAATGCAAAAAAGCATAGCGGCAATCGTTTCATTCTTTTCAACTGTTAACGCTGGTTATTCTTAACCAGGGCAATTATTGATAAATGTAACCCCCGCGTCACCCCGGAAAAATGCAACTATTCGCTATAATGATGGAGAATTTTACTATTCGTGAGAAAGTCTGAATAGACTGGAAGCCTGGAGTCAGAATGAATGCCTTTTAAGAGCTACTCCTGGAATACTTTTTTCAAATAGGCTGTGTTAGCGCCGTAATTATATTTTGTATCCCTGGGTTTTTTTGCATCCCGGCTGCGCTCAATTACCAACCAGCCGCCCCAACCCATTTCATCTAACGTCTTTTTTACTTTGTACATATCAATCTGCGGGTCGTTTTCCAGCCATACACTGTCCTTATTTGTTGCATGAATCATGCAGATCCGTTCTTTTCCTAAAATTTTTAACTCGTCAATCAAATCCCTTCCTTCTTTTAGGGGGTTGGAAAAATTGAAATAAATTTTAATAGCAGTCGAACCTATTTCTTTTAGTAACTGAACTTCTTCTTTTGCGCTTAAGGCAGTTTCAATTCCAATGACTACGCCTGCATCTTCCGCCATTTTACCTGCAACTTTTAATCTTGCTATTACGGAATCTCTTACTGAAGGGTTTTTCTTTAAATCGCACTGTATTCCCAATGGCAGGAAAGCTGTTTTGACATTCATCAGTTGCATGGTTTTGATACAATCTTCAACACTTCGTTTATATTCTTCCCTACCGCAAAACGATTGAGCATAGTAACCTGTCATCGCCAATGAAAATATTTCTACATTATTTTCTTTAGCTGTTTGCAAAAATTTATTCCTGGCTGAATCAATCAGCAACTGGTTATCAAACGTAGGACGGTTACCCAATCCACCCATATCTACTTCTACCCCGTCTGCTTTTAACTGACCTGCTAAGGTAATAGCACCAAGCTTTTGTCTTTTTAATAACATCAGGTCAATCAATCCTATTTTATACCGCTGATTGGTTTTTGATTTACTGATTTCTTCCGCAAATACTTTTTCTAAATTTTCAAATCCTTTGATAGCATGAGCGGGTAATTTTTCTCCTTTTTCACCAAATACATACATTGCCTCTTCTTTTTCAATAGTGATTGCTGATTCATCAATATTACCTGAAGCATCTTGTATTGCTTTCAGATTCAATCCCAACTGTTTTGCCATGAACTCATAAACAGCGATCCGCTTGTTGATACCAAAATCATGTTTTTCATCCGGTAAATGCACATTGGTTACATTTTCCTTTTTATTATACCAACTATACATTTTTTGTAAATAAGGAAAATCATGTTCCGGCATTTTATCCGTCCAGTCTCCACCGTCACTGACGATCAATTGCGGACGGGGCGCCGCCATAGCGGCGATCTCTACATTATCTGTTCTGCCGCCACAACTATGAACAGGCATACCGCTTTCGCAGGGACAACCACCATAGAAATAAGATGATAAAGACACAACCGGTGCCGCTACTTTAATACGATCATCAATAGCCGTCATCAACACGGTATGGCTACCGCCACCCGAACCACCGGTAATAGCCACACGGCTTGTATCAGCATCTTTTAATGACAACAGGTAATCCAATATGCGGATACCGCCTAATGCCTGGATGGTCATCGCCAAACTTCTGCGATGATCCTCGGTTTTAAATTGCAATAATGATTCTCCCCAGGCAAAGAGGTCGTAACTGAATGCCATCGCTCCCATCTTTGCCAAAGCAGCGCAACGATATTGGCAATCGGCACGGTAACGTTGTTTTTCCCAGTGTCCGTCGGGATTTAATATCACAGGGATCTTTCCCTTATACTTTGCAGGCTTGTATAAAGAACCATTGATCCACAGGCCCGGTAATATTTCCAATGCAATATTTTCTACAGTATATCCGTCAAATTTTCTTCGTGGAGTAATGATAGGTTTTGATGCTGGTGTGGCAGGGAGATGTGATAATTGCATCGCTTCCAGTATGCAAGGCTTTAATTCCTGTTTTCGCTTTTCCCATTCCGTTACATTATTGTACTGAGCAGCTATTCTGTCCAGTTCGGCCCATCCGTCTGCTACTGACCATCGATGATATTCATAATTGCTTAGTTTATACGCTTTGTTTCCTTCTTTCTTAGCAAGCATATCAAGCGGTTTCAGTACATTTTCCAGCGTAGTTTCAACATCGCCCCTGTATCTCCATTCTGCATAGTTCACCGTTTTATCAGCTACCATTTTATCGGTGTACCTGATGGTCACACCATATCTTTTTTGAATATCCGTTAATACTTCCTTTAATGGTTTACGATAAGCATTGTCTGTATTTTGCTGGGCAAATGACACAGCAGCAATGAAAAAAATAAAAAAGAAAACAATATATTTCAACATATTATTCAAATTAAAAAAGCCAGCACCTAATGAAATTCAGGCGACAAAATACTTTTAATATCCACGGGTTTTATATCCAGCCGTTCACACCATGAAATAAAGCTATCATAAATTCCGTCAAGCGTTTTCTTTTGTTCGGGAGTTAGCTGTAGCGCCGTTGCACGACTGATCGTACGAACAGGCAAACCTCTTTTTTGTAAAAAATATTTTGCGCTCATCGGGTAAGCAATATGTATTAACGGATCAACGTGGCTGATCTCCGATTGCAACCATTTCACTTCTTCCTGTTTACCCGGATCAGTAGCATTGTTCACCATCCACACCAGTATCTCCGGATAGAAATTACCTGAGATAGATGACATTCCTTTTGCACCCATTTGCAAGGAATGCATCGCATTGGGTGAATGTGCATCATAAAACTCAAGTTTGTTATTGGTTTCTTTCAACACATCCAGTTTAGCTTTTACATCTTGCAGGTCAATGGAAGTGTCCTTATGATATACCATGCGGTTGGCAGAAAGAATTTCCCTGAAAACATCCTTTCCCAGTATTCTTTTGTAAGGCGCGGGGCATTCATACATGCCTAATGGAATATTGCCCGTAAGCTGAAACATTTTTTCAAAGTTCCGAAGCAGCATATCTTCGGCATCTTCCACTTTGGCGTAATGGCCGGTGATCAGTATCACGGCGTCAATACCTGTGTCATATATTTTTTTGGTAAACTCCGCCTTATCTTCAATCGTCAATCCAAATGAACCCGTAGCAACTATAGGCACACGACCGTTTACATACTTTACAATATGTTGTGTCAGCTCCAGTCGTTCATCTTCCGTAATACTGAACATTTCACTGCTCAGGCAATTAGCAAAAAAACCTTTGACACCCGCCGCTAAATAAAAATCAACCAGGTTGTTCACCACATCCAGGTCAACCTTTGCTTTGAGATCGAACGGCGTGATCATCACGGGAACAAATTTCTTCTCATCGGATTTCATACAACCACTTTTTGCTTATTAAGGAATAGTTTTCTTTACGCTACTATATTGACAAGTTCACCGATATTATCAATCCTGATTTTGATCACATCACCATTATAAAGTGTAAAATCATTTTCCGAAACAACACAGGTTCCCGTCATGAGATAACAACCAACCGGGTAACTATACTCCCTGAATAAAAACTCCACCAGTTCTTCATGTTTTCTTTTCATCCTGTCTATTGTCGTGCTTCCTTCGAAAACCGTTTTACCATCGCAGTCAATATTGATGGCAATAACTATATCCGGAGATATCGGCTTCTCCATAACCAGCACACAGGGCCCAACCGATGCACTTCCATCATACATTTTAGCCTGTGGCAGGTACAATGGATTTTCGCCTTCAATACTACGACTACTCATATCGTTACCAATGGAATATCCTACTATTTTACCGGAAAATGTTACTACAAGCGTGAGTTCCGGCTCCGGTACATTCCAACTACTATCCTTCCGTATCCGAACCAGTCCATTAGTTGATATTACTTTTGGCGCTGTTGATTTAAAAAAAAGTTCAGGTCTTTCGGCGTCATACACTTTATCATAAAAAGTAGCACCGCCGCTTTCTTCGCTTTCTTCCATTCTTGCAATTTTGCTTCGCAAATAAGTAACTCCCGCCGCCCATACTTCTTGTGTACCTATTGGAGCTTCTATCTTTTGCTGTTTCAACCAATTGCTGTCACCAACAGGCTTCAATTTCTTTAACTCCTGTTGTATTTTTTGATAAAGCCCATCCCTGTTAATGAATTGATCCCAGTTTGTTTCTTTGGAAATAAAACAATTATTATCCTGTTCAATTACTATGGCGTTACCTGTTTTATAAACTCTTATCATTACAATAAATTTTTGCTATGTATTGGCTGCAGTCACTTCTTTTAATTTTCTTTTTGTATAGGTCAATAATAACCCTGTTAAAAAAATCGACAGCGTTCCTACCACTATGATCATATTTTTATGCAAGGGGCTTTTTAAAAATTCGTAATCCCCGGTGATGCGATCAGAGAAGGTCATCCATAAAATTACGATGATACCGATGATCGTCGCTGTTAACGCTTCCGCATTTTTTGCACGTCGGCTGATCAATCCCAACAGAAACAAACCCAGCATACCGCCGGCGAATATGCCGGATAGTTCCCACCATACGTCCAGGATGCTTTTACTGCCGATCATTGCCAGTCCCGCTATTAAACCAATCAATCCGAAAACGACTGTTCCAATATGCAGGTTGCGCAACAATTGCTTGTCATTTAAATTTTTTTTAAAATATTTCGTATAGATATCGATAGTAAATACGGTGGCTGATGCATTCATGCAGGAACTGATGGTACTCATAGCGGCAGAAAGAATGGCTGCAATAACCAGTCCGACCAACCCCGCCGGCATTTTTGAAACCATAAAATGTGGCAGCACTTTATCACCATAATCAGATGGCTGCATAGCTGCAACAGCGCCTGTTAATTGTTCAGTGGTGGCGTTAGCGCCTAATTGTTCTACAGCAGCCTGCATTTTTACCGCATCCGACATTTCCGGGTGTACCGAATAAAATGCGAACAGTGCCGCACCCATGATAAAAAATAACATTGAGATGGGCACGTACAAATAAACAGACAACCATACCGATTTCGCCGCTTTCTTTTCATTCTCCGCTGTGTGATACCGCTGGATATAATTCTGATCCATGCCAAAATTACTCAGGTTGATAAAAAAACCATAGAGCAGGATAACCCAGAATGTAGAGCCGCTCAGATCAAATGAAAAACTTCCCAGGCTGAATTTATCATTAGCCGCTCCTATCTCCGTAGCGGCAGCAACACCGCCGGGCATGTCTTTGATTATATAAAACAAAATAAGTAATGCACCTAACGTAAGAATAATGCCTTGCACCACATCGGTCCAGATGATGGCTTCCATTCCGCCCATTACGGTATAAATAATAATGCATATGCCCATCACCAGCATGATCGAACTCATAGGAAATCCTGTAAGAGCCTGCAGGCTGAGCGCTATACCAAAAAAGATCGAACCCATTCTTGCTACCTGTGTAAGAAGAAAACAGGCCACGGCATAGGTTCTTGCCCATGCACCAAATCTTTTTTCGAGATGAGTGTATGCGGATACTTCACCGCCATGACGATAAAACGGTACAAAATATTTTACGCCAACCCATGCGGCTAATGGCATGGATAAGCTGAAAACAAATGCATTCCAGTTGCTCCCAAAAGCTTTTCCCGTTACACCTAAAAAAGTATTACTGCTTAAAAAAGTGGCAAAGATCGAAACGCCAATGGCCCAGCCGGGTATCTTACCCATTGCCGTAGTAAACTGTTGCGCATTCTTATTCTTTTTTGAAAAATAAAAACCGATCCATAACATGGCAGCCATGTAAAGGAGTATAACGGCAATATCAATAAATGGCAGGTTGTTCATAATACGTTCAAACGTTAATCATCAGAAGGTTTTGTAACAGTATTTACTACACCGGGCCACTGCTCATTCACAATCGGTTTTAATTTCAATTTCGACGGATCAACTTTCACGTATTTTATTCTTTGCCTTCTCCAGGTGTAAACAATATGTACCATGCCATCCTTGGATTGTATAACGGATGGATAAGAATATTGGCTGATCGGTGAATCTTCTAATATCAATGCAGCGAACCAGTTCTTTCCATCTTTGGATATAGCCACATTTAAAGGCGTTCTTGCACCTTTGCCATTACGTAGTGTATCGTGAGGTTTTACATGATTGTAAACCAGTAATTGCCTTCCGTCTTTTAATGTCACCGCATCTGTACCGGAATTATTATTCGGTAATGATGAAGCTGTCATGTTGCTCCAGGTTTTACCACCATCCTTACTCCAGCTTTCATTGATCGTTCTGTTCTTACTGCGGCAAAGCACCTGCATACTACTATCTTTATAAGTCAGGATTGAAGGCTGAATAGCGCTGGTTATTTTACCATCATTGATGTCTTCGGATTTCGTCCAGGTCT
>JAKFEJ010000541.1:0-6641 GCA_036675745.1 Chitinophagaceae bacterium
TTCCTGGATACGAAAATATTATACCTGTATTGCTTTAATATGCTGCCAAGTTTGAGTTTTATGAACCAGGTAGATGGAGAAAAAGCTTTTGCTGTATTCAAAGAAAGATATGCCGGTTTGATTATGAATGTTCACCAGTATCGCTGGTATAAAACCAAACGAAAAGGTTACCAGTTTGATAAAACGGTGATCGTATTGAGCAATAATTGTATTGTAGAGTTTGATGACGACTATTGCGAGATCATGCATGATGGAAAACAGGAATCGTTTGTAGCGGATGTAACAGAATTGGTTAACCAGTTTAAAGAAAGACAAAGACGGCAACCCCTGGAGATAAACCTGATCGTTCAAAACAGGAGTTCATTGGATCTTAAAGCGATGGAAATTAAAAGGACAAGACTTGACCTGGATCTTTTTTATGAAGATGATTTTAAAGAGACCGATGAAACGATAAGGAAAAGATTGAGCCAGAAAAATGATAAGGGCATTGTGCTCTTGCACGGATTACCGGGTACAGGTAAAACAACTTACCTGCGCTACCTGGTAGGTAAGATCAAAAAAAGAGTATTGTTCTTATCTCCATCTGTTGCAGGCAACCTGATGAATCCTGATTTCATTGAACTACTGATTGATAACCCGAATACGGTTTTGATCATTGAAGATGCGGAGAATATCATCATGGACAGGAAACATAATTCCGGTTCCGCTGTATCCAACCTGCTGAATATATCAGATGGGTTGCTGGCAGACTTCCTGAATGTGCAACTGATCTGTACGTTTAACAGTTCGCTGACGATGGTGGATAGTGCGTTGATGAGAAAAGGAAGATTGATCGCTAAGTATGAGTTTGGAAAATTGGGAATAAGAAAGGCACAAAGGTTATCAGAGCATTTTGGATTTGCTGTTATGATCAATCAACCGATGACCATCGCAGAGATAGCTAATCCACACGAGAAGGTTCAGCAGATTGAAAAGATGGAAGTGATCGGTTTCAGAAGACAGGTAGAATTCATGAATTAAGTTCTTTAAAATATTCCTTGTCCTCTTTTAAGGATAAGGGTAAAAGCTTGCTTAACGGCAAGACTGGTATACACCTGTTGATAGCAAACCAGGTTCATGTTTCAAAGAAGCATAACAGTGCAGACGTAGTAACTATCTGTATGCTATTGTTGCAATAGGATATGCCAGCCAACACGCTGGTGTTGAGGGTTCGATTCCCTTCCGGATCATGTGGTCCGGTAGCTCAGTGGTTAGAGCACAGCTCCTAGGTTGCAGGTTCGAATCCTGCTCTCGCCCAGGCGGGATAGTTCAACGGTAGAACACTACACTGTTAATGTAGGATTTATAGAAGTACACTGCTTCTCAAAAAATGGTGACAGACATTAAAGTCAATGTTGCTTGCTGGCAGTACAAGCCTATGACTCTTTGCAAAAATGCAGCGATGCATTAACGCAAGGACTTGAAAGAACGAGTACCCTGAGTGGGAAAGTTTTGGAAGTGCTGCGATCCGGTAAGCACCTGTGGGCAGTGCGGAGATAATGCAGCCTGTATCACTTGATCAGCGACATCTATTGATATTGATTCAATAGGTACTTGTTGAGAAACTGGTATGATAAGCATGATTGAAAACTGCTTCCGTGAATACCGGGTGGTAAGCAACGCTGACTTTATTAAAACAAATTATCTGATAACGGAGTCTTCAAAAGCCCTCTCCTTTGGAGAGGGTTTGGGTGAGGTATAAAACAAAACAATATGAAAAAAGTAAAAGTAAATGCCTACCAGGCGGGTTTGGTATTTAAAAATGGAGAGTACAAGCGGCTGTTGATGGCGGGTACTTACTGGTTCTGGAAAAATGAAGTGGTGTATTTGTATGATATCACTAAACCATTCGTAGCGCCGGTTGAGTTGAATATCCTGTTGCAGGATAAAGCCCTGGCTGACATTCTGCATGTAGTGGAAGTAAAGGACAACGAGATCGTATTGCAATACGAGAATGGTTTGCTGAAACAGGTATTGACCGCCGGTCGTTATACTTACTGGAAATCTGTGGTGCAGTATGCATTCGTTCGGGCTGATATAAGCAAGATTGAAATCACAGAGAACATTGACCGTGCAACTTTGCTAAGCAAACAGGTAGCGCCTTATGTTCGTAATGTGAGTGTAGAGAACTATGAGAAAGCGGTGCTGTTCATTGATGGTAAGTTTGATAAAGTGCTGGAGAGCGGTGTGTGTTACTGGTGGAAGAACAATATCGCCGTTCATATAGCACGGGTGGATATGCGTCAGCAGCAATTGGAAGTAAACGGCCAGGAGATATTGACCAAAGACAAAGCGGCTTTGCGTATCAATGCCTGGGCGCAGTACAAAGTAGCGGATATTGAAAAAGCCGTGCTGGAAAACAAAGAGTACGATAAACAATTGTACGTGGCTTTTCAGTTGGCGCTGCGTGAATATGTGGCCGGTTATAGCTTTGATGAGTTGCTGGATAAAAAAGAGAGCATTGCTCCTTTCGTCCTGCAACAGGTAAAAGAAAAAGCCGCTGCATTGGGTATTGTCGTGAATGGGTTCGGTATCCGTGATATCATCCTGCCGGGTGATGTAAAGGAGATCATGAACCAGGTATTGGTCGCCGAGAAGAAAGCGCAGGCGAACATGATCATGCGCCGTGAAGAAACTGCCAGTACCCGTAGCTTGCTGAACACTGCGAAGCTGATGGAAGATAATGCGATGCTGTGGAAACTGAAAGAGATGGAATACGTGGAAAAGATCGCAGATAAGATCAGCAACATCAGTGTAAGTGGTAACGGTATGCTGATTGAGCAGTTGAAGCAGATCTTTGTGCCGCAGAAAGTGAGAGGTGAGTAGCGAGTGGTGAGTGGGGTGTATGGTTGCCAACCTTTTAAAGGTTGGCAACCATTTTAAAACAGTTGAATTTTATAGGCCTGGTTGTGGTGCTACTATCATCGCCTGTGCAGCCTGCCAAGAGCAAAGCGAAGGGCCGCATTTTTCAGGGGTCCGATAATTATTCGGCATAAATTGGGAAGGTTAAACTAAAAAGAAATGGAAATAATAAGAGACTATTTAAAACAAATAGAAGCAAAGAAAAATGTGAAGATATTGTATGCCTGTGAAACGGGAAGCAGGGCCTGGGGTTTTCCTTCACCGGATAGTGATTATGATATACGGGTTATCTATATGCATGAAAGAGATTGGTATTTGTCATTGAGTCATAAGAAAGATACAATCGAACAGATGGATGGTGACCTGGATATAACAGGGTGGGATCTGAAAAAGGGCCTTACGCTGTTAAAGAAGTCAAATGCTTCTTTAATAGAACGGTTTCAATCACCTGTTGAATATTATGCTGCTCCGGGATTTAAAGAGGATTTTAAGAAGCTGGTAGAAAGTTATTATTCGCCAACAGCGGTTTTCTTTCATCATTTCTCACTCGCTAAGAAATTTCGGGAAGAGATAGATGGAAAGGGGGAATTTAAATTGAAGAGTTTTTTCTACTTAGTACGTTCGCTGCTTTCTTGTAACTGGATAATACAGGATAAAACTGTATTGCCCATGCATATAGAAGGACTGATGAAATATGCAGAAGAATCAGTTAAGGTTAGATTAAGGGAGTTAATAGAACTAAAGGCAGGCGTAGGAGAAAAGTACTTCCATACGAATGAGCCCATACTGAATGAATGGATATTGGAAAAACTTAACCAGATAGAAGCATCTGGCCAAAAACCTGGTGTAAATAGAAATAGTATGGTTTTGTTAAATGAATTCTTTTTAAAGATGCTATATGAAAAAGTTGACGATTGAACAGGTAAAAGAGAAAGGCTGGTTGATTTTTGAAACAATCGTAGGTAGTAAGGCTTACGGTTTGGATACAGCAGCGTCCGATACGGATATCAGGGGAGTGTTTGTATTGCCAAAGGAATTATTTTACTCGCTGGGATACACGCCACAGGTGTCGAATGAAAGTAATGATATAGTGTATTATGAATTGAAACGGTTTATTGAATTGTTGTCGAAGAATAATCCTAATATCATGGAGCTCCTGAATATGCCTGAAAAATGTGTGTTGCAAAAGTATGAAATCATGAACAGGGTGAAACCGGAAATGTTTCTATCTAAACTATGTGAGCAAACTTTTGCCAACTATGCATATAGTCAAATACAAAAAGCCTATGGCCTGGAGAAAAAGATAGTAAACCGGTGGAAGAGGAAAGAAGATCAGTATTGGATTTTTGTTTTGTGCATATAGAAAAGGAAGCTGTGCCTTTGCCGAAGTTTCTTGCAGACAATGGATTTAAACAGGAAGAAATGGGTTTAACAGCGATACCTTATCTGAGGGATTGCTACAATCTGTATCATTCAACAGAGCATTCATATTCCGGTGTGATAAGAAAGGAAGAGGTAAATAACGTATGTTTAAGCAGTATACCAAAAGGTGAAAACCCGGTTGGATTGTTATATTTTAATAAGGATAGCTATTCCGTCTATTGCAGGGAATATAAAGAGTACTGGGATTGGGTAGCAAAGAGGAACGAAGAACGGTATAATACAACAATGTCGCATGGAAAAAAATATGATTCAAAAAATATGATGCATGTATTCCGGCTTTTGCTGACTGCAAAGGAAATAGCGACAGAAGGAAAGATAAATGTATGGCGGAAGGACAGGGAGTTTTTGCTGGATATCAAACAAGGAAAGTATGAGTATGATGATTTGGTTACACAAGCTGGAACGTTGAAGAATGAATTGAGCAGTTTGTATGCAAATGCCGATTTAAAAAAAGAGCCGGATACGAATGAAGTAAATAAATTATTAATTGAAATGAGGGAGGCATATTATGGATATAAGAATCGAAAAGCTGATTGAAAGCTTTCAAAATAATGGATGGAGATTAATTGGTTCCGTTGACAGTAAAGAAAGCTGGTGGTTTGAAGATATCTTGCTACTTCAATCTACGTGGCGGCCCGTTGGGAAAAAGCTTTATTTGACATTGCTCACAGATCCGCAGATAAATAACAAAAAGGTAGTCTGGTGTTTGAGTTTATCATTAGCATCACCAGAAAGAAGTGATCTTAATTCGCTTGAACAGATTACATTAAGCAACATTAAAAAAACGAGGCTAGAGGATTTTGTAAAACGAATAAATAGTATCGTTTTAGTGGAGGAACATTAAATTAAAGAATTATGCAATGAGCAAACTAAAAATACAAGGAAAAGAATTACGAGCTATCGGCTACCCGGAAGTCATTTATCAGCATCATCAAAATTGGTTAATTCAATATAGGCTTGTATAAATTGTTTTTTCAATTTGTTCTTTTGATGTACAAGAAGAACTGTATACAGCCTGATACCACCGGCATCAAAACCAGTGCTTACTTCTATAATTTGATGAGATGGGTGACCGACGTAGTCAAACCAACTTTTAAATTTCCTGGCACGGGCCAAACCCTTGCCATCTGCGGGGTCGCAAACATAAACAACGGCGTTAATTCTTGAGATCAGGAATTCAACAACAATATTAACAACTGTGACAGCTATTCTTTTATCAATTCCTTTATGCTTTAAAGGTTTTGATGCGAGGTCTAAATTGAAAGAAAAAACTTTAGAAGCGATATCGGGATAGTTAGCAAAGTATTCGGCATAAGATAAAAATGAGCATTGATACTTATCACCACTGTCAGTGGTAAAACTGTAGGTTAAGTCATCAATCCTTAACAGGCGGTAAGGTGGCAAATTTGAATCCATGCTTTTTTTCAAGTTCTTTTAATGGAGTGCCGTTTTGAACTGCTTCCCGGATTATTTTCTGGTCGGCAAGCATTTTTTTCACCATTTCAGCTTTGGTCATAGGAGTAACCTTTGACTTGCGCCGGGAGCGAACAACAGGTTTAGATTTATTGGCAGTACCAGCCATAACAAATGATTTATTGCAATTTACAAAAAATTAAAAACTTTGCCAATTGGCAACTACAATGAGCAAATTAAAAATACAAGGAAAAGAATTACGAGCTATCGGCTACCCGGAAGGACCGGTGATAAGTATAGCTATGCATGTGATGCAGAAAAATTACAAGCGTCATACCAAGGAAGAAGTAATGGAAATTTTGAAAAAAGTATTGGCAACTCCAATAGAATATAAAGACGATCCAGTACTGGGACCAGTAGCAGAAAAATTTTTGCAAACATCGGAGTCTTCCCAAGTCTCTCCGCCATCCGGCGGAGGAGATTTAGAGGGGGCCGTCTCTCTGAATCAAACCGGTATTCAATTCAATGTATTCGGACAGGAACATATTGAAGAAGGAGCCATGCATCAAATGTACACGGCTGCTAAATTACCTGTAGCTGTAGCGGGTGCGTTGATGCCTGATGCGCATCATGGATATGGACTGCCAATCGGTGGCGTATTGGCAACAGAGAATGCTGTGATCCCCTATGGAGTAGGTGTTGACATTGGTTGCAGGATGTGTTTGAGCATTTTTGATATTGACCCGAAAGAACTGGTGCAGAAGGAACAGTATTTTACCCGGGAACTGAATGAAGCTACTTTGTTTGGAAGTGGTGCACAGTTTGACCGTGCGGCTAATCATGAAGTAATGGAGAATGAAGGATTTTATCAATTGCCTTTATTG
>JAKFEJ010000680.1:0-6622 GCA_036675745.1 Chitinophagaceae bacterium
ATACTATTGAAGAATATCTTTACCGCTTTCGCGAATTAACGAATAACTATACCCCTCCTGCCGGCGCTTGTATCACACATAAAGTGGCGCTGTCAAAATTAAAAGAACTGGATGCGGACCTTGTTCAGCATATTTATCTTGAAAACGAAATTCTTTTTCCAAAAGCGATACAGGTAGAAAAAGAATTAAATAAATAGAAACACTTAATTTTTTTATTTATGAACGGCATCATTATCTATAAAGGAAAATACGGCGCTACCCGGCAATATGCACAATGGCTTGGTGAAGCACTGAACCTGAAAGTGGCCGATGCTGGCAAAATACCTGGAGAAACCTTGCCAGGCTACGATTTTTTTATAATTGGCAGCAGTGTTTATATTGGAAAATTACAGGTAAGCAAATGGTTAAAGGTGAACCAGGCCATATTAAAAGGAAAGAAAATTTTCTTTTTCCAGGTAGCTGCTACTCCACCGGATGAGAAAGAAAAACTTGAAACTTATATCCGGTCCGGCGTACCTGAAGAGATCCGCAGTCAATGTGAATTTTATTTTTACCGGGGCAAGATGATCTTCAACGATCTTTCATGGAAAGATAGGTTCCTATTGAAAATGGGAGCCAGCCTGGTTAAAGATCCGGTTGTCAAAAAAGGGATGCTGACGAATTTCAATGACCTGAAAAAAGAAAATATTGTCCCGATGGTCAATGCAGTCAAAGAATTTATCTCCGGCAAAAAAACAATACAGCCTGTGTAGCATTGCATCCAGGTTTTAGAACGAATATCTGAGAAGCTGTCTAAATTTCGCAGAATAGAACACAGATGACACGGATATTTTGTAAATACAGCAACTTCAACTGCATTGAAATGTTTCAAATTCCGGATATACACGGATTTTGTTCTGCTGTGCAGAACGAGAACGCCTTAAAAATCCGAATATATCCGTCGCATCCGTGTTATCCGTGTGCAAATATCCAGGTTGTTTTAATGCATCTGACCTGGCGGATAGCCAATGGCTGTCTTTTTTTATCTGATCATTACTATATTTACGGCATTACTCATTGAAACCAAACAAGGATGCTTGACAAGGCGCACATGGAATCGCTGTTTGAAAATGCGACAGAAGGAATTATACTAACCGGCAGCGGCGGAAAAATAGTTTTGGTAAACCCTGCTGCCGAAAGAATGTTTGGTTATAGCAGCAGTGAGCTTGTTGGCCAGCTTATCGAAGTGCTGATCCCGGAGCAATATAAACCGCACCATCATTCATTGCGTGAAGGTTTTTATGAAAAGCCATCGAACAGGGTAATGGGCCATGGCCGCGACCTTAACGGCAGGAAAAAAGACGGCGGTAATATCCCGGTGGAAGTTAGTTTAAGTCATTATAAAAAAGGAGATGAACTTTTCGTTATAGCATTTATAGTAGATATAACACCAAGAAAAAAAATTGAGCAGGATATACTGCTTCAGAAAAAAGAGCTGGAAAAAATGACCAGCGATATGCGGAAGCTCAACACACAGTTGGAAGCGAAAGTGGAAGAACGAACTACTATTTTAAAAGAAGCATTACAAAAACTGGAACAATCACAACAGGAATTAAGTGAGGCCCTTGACCAGGAAAGACAACTGAGCGAGATTAAAAGCCGGTTTGTATCCATGGCATCCCATGAATTCAGAACGCCGCTAAGTACCGTGCTATCGTCAGCGTCCTTATTAGCTAAATACACAACCGCTGAAGAGCAGGATAAACGTGACCGGCATATCGGCAAGATCAAGGCTTCAGTGAAGCACCTGAATGATATACTGGAAGACTTTCTTTCGTTGGGAAAACTGGATGAAGGCAAGGTGGATACCAGTATAACTGAATTTGATCTTGAGGAACTGATCACTGAAACAACTGAAGAAATAAAAGGGTTAGCCAAAAAAGGCCAGGAGATCATTTACAGCCATTCGGGAAACACCGTTGCACATACGGACAAAAAATTATTCAAGAACATATTGATCAATTTACTGACCAATGCCATCAAGTTTTCGGATGAAGGTTCTGCGATTGGAATTAAAAGTAAAGCCGACGGGAATATAGCTGAAATATCCGTTATTGATAAAGGCATTGGTATCCGCGCCGACGAACAGGAACATTTGTTCTCAAGTTTTTTCAGGGCAAAGAACGCTATCAATATCCAGGGAACGGGCCTTGGCCTGCATATTGTAAAACGATATATTGATTTATTGAATGGAAATGTACATTTACAAAGCGAACTCAATAAGGGTACGACCATAACATTTCAAATACCGGTAAATAAGCGCAAATGAATTCAATACTTGTCATAGACGATAATGCGGATATAAGAGACAATACAGCAGAAATTCTTGAACTGGCAGGCTATAAAACCTTCACCGCCGAAAATGGCAAGCAAGGCGTTGAAATTGCCCTGAAAGAAAAACCAACGGTGATTGTTTGTGATATCATGATGCCTGAACTGGATGGTTATGGTGTACTGCACCTGCTCAGGAAAAATGCCGAAACACAAAATATTCCTTTTATTTTTTTAACCGCTAAAACAGAACGAAGCGATTTTAGAAAAGGAATGGAAATGGGCGCTGACGATTATATCACCAAACCTTTTGATGATATTGAATTATTAAATGCCATAGAAATACGATTAAAGAAAGCGGCTATTCTTGATTCGGGCTATGCTTCTTCTCAACAGGGTATTGCGCAGTTTATCAAAGATGTAAAAGATTCCGGCTTATTAAAACAGTTATCTGATCAATACGATGTTGAAACATATCCAAAAAAACAAACCCTTTACCAGGAAGGGAAAAGGCCCAGGTATCTTTATTACCTGTCAAAAGGAAAAGTGAAAGCGTTTAAACCACATCCTGATGGCAAAGAATATATCACCGACCTTTTCAGCCAGGGTGATTTTATCGGCTATGCCGCTTTGATAAGCGATAAAAATTATGATGACTCTACCGTGGTGCTGGAAGAAGCGGAGATCATGCAAATACCGAAAGACGATTTTTTGCAGATGATCTACAGCGATATCACGATCGCAACCAAATTTATCCGCATCATTACGCAAAATGTAAAGGAAAAAGAAGAACGCTTATTAAATCTTGCCTATAGTTCCTTACGCAAAAGAGTGGCAAAAGCATTAGCAGACATTTGCGCAAAGTTCAATACCACTGAACAGAATAAACCTATTGAAATATCAAGAGAGGATATTGCTCAATATGTAGGTACGGCAACAGAATCATTAATAAGAACATTAAGCGATTTCAAGGCTGAAAAATTGATCGAAATAAAAGAAGGAAAGATTACAATTCCGAACCCGGACAAATTGAAAACACTTTTATATTAGTGATCATCTTCCAGGCTAACATCACCAATTGTACGGTTTGTTTGTGAAGGTTCAGACAACTCCTTTCCATGATCATTTTGTTGTCTGAGCGTCCAGTTATCTGTCATTGTTGTTTCCAACCATAGTGTACCTGATTTACGGGAGACCTGCGCAATGATCCCGAACCTGTCACGAAAGATTTTTTCAAGCTGTCCCACCGTCATTGAGTCAGTGATTTCCACTTCTCCCTCACGCCGGTTCCCGGCTATTTGCAGCAACGCGGTTTTATCCAGGCGCTGTTTTAACGCAGCTCCTGATTTACCTGCAGCCGGATAAAATTCAATTTTCAGGAAAGGATATGCGGTATTGAAATCCTGCTGAACATCATTGATCGTCCTGGTAATGGAAATACTAAGTTTCATATCATTCTAATTAATAAACACAAACAACAAGCGGGTTTTCTGCAGCCGGGTCTTCCGTGCCTTTCGGTATCCTGATCCGGAGTTCGCCGTTGCGATAAGCCGATTTTGCGAGAATAATGTCCGCATCAACCGGTAATATGAACGACCGGCTCCAGTTTGTAAAGTCATATTCACAACGGTTTCTGACAGGGTTCACATTGCCGGGTTTATACTTAGCACTGATGGTAATGATCTTGTCTTTAATTACAATTTCAAAACATTCCCGTTTGAGCCCCGGCACAGCCACAGACAAAAGATAATGTTCATCGGTTTCTTCAATATTCACAGCAGGTGAATAGATCATTTTTTCAGACCGCAACTTCTCCGTCTCAGCTGGTTTAAAAAAAGGAATTTTTTCTGAAGTGGCATTGTGTATCATAACCTGGTTGTTTTTACAAACATAGCTTACCTAATGTCCTAAAAAACTGATTTAAAGAGCTACAATACATGATTGTTCTCAGGTCCGGTTCTCCGGGCCCCGGTTTCTGAATTCTGGCTGAGATAAAAATTTATAAGTAGCTGACTGCGCGGCTGAACATTGATCATAGAAAATTGAACATTTCTTTTGTTAGGTCCGGAGTATAAAAAAAATGATCCATACTCAACGCTCAATTTTACAATTGGGATTCTACCACAATTGTTTTCCCTGGTAATAATCGAGGATCTTAGTTCTCAATACATAATCATATTTTGCAATGATCAGGTTGATATTGGACCTGTCCAGGTTATTTTTTGCCGTCAGGTAATCAATAGAATTTCCAACACCTGAATTGAAACGAATACCTGCTGCACGAAATGATTCCTCGTAAGCATTGACCTGTTCCATTATGGTTTTATAACGTTCCGCGGCCGTATTCATATTGATATATGCCTGGTCAATTGCCTGGCTTAGCTGTGTCCTGGTAGTATGTGCCGAAAACTCAGTGCTCTTATAAGTAATCTTCGCCTGTTTGATACGGTTTCGTTGTTGCAGGGAATTGAATATCGGGATGCTTAGATTGAAACCAAAAGAGGTATAAAGGTTATTATTCAATTGATCATTATAATTGATCTTGCTTACATTAAAATTATCCTGCTTATAGACCACCGGCAGTTGCGAACCACTTACAACTACATAATCGTTTGATATTTTATCAGTAGTATTAATGTACTGATTTTGCATAGCGACACTTGAATAATTAGTATAGGCCGATCCATTGAAACTTAATGTAGGAAAAAGTTGTCCCCTCGCTACTTTTATCGCTTTGGCGGCGCTTTGTTTGCGCAGGTCGGCCGCTTTTATAATAGCTAATTGCTGTAAAGCGGTTTCATAAATTTTATCCGGCGTATCCCCGTACCTGCCGGCAAAAGATTCGGGTTCTATTTTTTCCAATACAAGGTCTTTATTATAAGGCGTATTCATCAACCGGGCCAGGCTAACCTTTGATGTTTGTAATGCATTTTCAATAGAGATGATCGCTAACTGATCGCTGGCATACTGCCCTTTCAGATCGGAAAGATCAGAAGGTTTGATTGCACCTTCCTTGTTTAATACTTCAAGCCTTTTTACCTGTTGATCTGATAACGCTGACTGGTTTTTAGCTTGCACCAACTGATCTGTATTGCTCAATACCTGCAGGTAAGCCAGGATGATATTGATAGTCAGATTATCTTTTTCCTGCTGCCAATCCATTTTTGAAGCCTGGTAAGTCAATGAATTTTGTTTGATCGAATTCTGAATAGCCAATCCATTAAACAGAACAACCCCACTGTTTACACTGTAATTGGATGAATTGAAAGATTGGGTAACAGGTGAATTGGTAAACGGATCGATGCTACGCCCCTGGTTAAAACTATGACCGGCATTTGCATTCAGGTCGGGAAACATATTCAGCTTTGATTGTTTCCAGTTGGCTTCATCACTTTGTGCCTGCAATTGTCTTTGTTGCACATCAAAATTATTAGCGATCCCTGTCTCTACGCATTGCTTTAATGACATTGTTGTTTGCGCAGAACTTTGTAATGAAACAACTACCAGCATTATCGCTATAAAAATATTTTTATTCATTTTTTTTTTACTAAGAATTACTTAAAATAAAACCGCGGTCGCAACTTTTATCGGGCGACTCCCATCTGTCATCTAATTTCTGTCAACTGTCAACTTCTTCTCCACCATTCCATCTAATAAATGAATCACCCGCTTACCATAACCGGCATTCTTTTCGGAGTGTGTAACCTGTATAATTGTTACCCCTTCATCATTGAGTTGCTTAAAAAGTTCCATAATCTCCTCTCCCTGTTTGGAATTGAGATTACCAGTGGGTTCATCTGCCAACAGCAATTTTGGTTTTGCGATCAATGCTCTTGCGATACCCACCAGTTGTTGTTGACCTCCTGAAAGCTGCGCCGGGAAAAGATCTTTTTTTCCTACTATCTGGAAACGGTCCAGCATATCAGCTACCAGGGCTTTTCTTTCCGATCCTTTTACATTCTGGTAGATCAGGGGCGTTTCTATATTTTCATATACTGTCAGTTCATCAATCAAATGATAAGCCTGGAACACAAAACCGATATATTGTTTATATAAACCTGACCTTTGTTTTTCTTTCAGCTTATGCACCGACTCATGCAAAAAATTATATTCACCTTCATTGAATTCATCCAGCATACCAATAACGTTCAACAGTGTTGACTTACCGGAGCCTGAAGGGCCCATGATAGAAATAAATTCACCTTCCTTTATAGACAGGTTGATGTCTTTTAAAATAAAAGTGCGGTTATTGCCCGTGTTCACCCATTTGTAGATATGATTTAATTCAAGCATAATTTTTAATTGAGTTTTC
>JAKFEJ010000380.1:0-6600 GCA_036675745.1 Chitinophagaceae bacterium
CGTACCGCCTCTTGTTGCATTCCAGTTATACCCGATTGGCCCTTCTACCTGGTCGCCGGCTGTCTGGTTTACCTGAACGGCATTGGCCCGGAAACCATAAGAATTTATTTCGTTGAATACATAACCGCTTAAATTATGTACATCATTTAATGTTTTAGTAAAGTTGATAGTAGAACGATTGTACAAGGTATATGTCCTGTCGTTGTAACTATACGCTTCTGAAGAACCGCCTCTTAAAAAGGAAGGAATAAATTTATCAGAGGTTCCTGAAATATAATTGTAACTAACTAGGTTACCGAACCTGATACCTTTTATGGGTTCATACTGCAGGTCAAGACTGGTAGCAATATTAGCCGTCTTGTTATCGTTGCGTACGTTGGCAGCAGCCAGTGTTCCATTGTTTTCGGAAAAAAGCGATGGTGGCGGAAGCAACGATGAATTGCTGGCTCCTTCAGCTATGCCCGTTTGTACCAGGCCCACACCACTGCCATTTTGTTTCTGGCCCAGCGAACCGGTAAGGTTTACCAACATCCTAAACGCATTGGTTGGATTGTAAAGGGCATTCATCCCTAATGAATAGCGCTTGAAACCTGTGTTTTCAAAAATGCCTTTTTCCTGGTAATAGTTCAGGTTGGTTTTATAATTAAATTTTTGATCACCACCGAGGATGCTGATATTATGCTGTTGGTTTAAAGTAGTGCTGAAATAATAATCCTGCCAATTGGTTGAATTATTAAAAAAAGGATTCAAACTGTCTGATAAAAAGGCCTGCTCGTTAATGACCGCCTGCGCTGCTTTTAATGAAGTATCATAGGTTAAGATGGCCCGGATACGTTTCAATCTTTCTTCTTTACCGCCTTCAATTTCGCGGAGCCGCGGCGGCGTATTAACAAAGAAACTGGATGAATATTGTACGATGGGCACTTTGGACTGACCACGTTTTGTTGTCACTAATATTACCCCATATACACCGCGTGATCCATAGACAGAAGTGGAAGCGGCATCTTTTAAAAATTCCATCTGCTCAATATCTTCCGGTGGGATCAATGCCAGCGGGCTGATACCCGGGCCGCCACCCTGGAAACCATATTCGTAATTGGTATTAACATCTACAGGTACACCATCAATTACAAACAAAGGTGATGTAGGAGTAAGAAACCCATCAGCGCTAACACTGGTGCTTGATAAACCCCGCATCTGTATAGTACCCATGGAACCGGGAGAACCTGTATTGTTTTGAATATTTAAACCAGCGACTTTACCCTGCAACAGTTGCATCACATTGGATACGGGCACATCCTGAAGTGTTTTTCCTGAAACGATGACACTGGAGCCTGTAGAAGTTTCCCTTGTTTTAGTTTTGAAACCCTGTACTACTACTGCCTGCATGGGATTATCTTTTTCAGCTATCACTATTTCAAGATTAGCAGTAGCTGAAGTAATTTTTTGACGCATAGGAGTATATCCCGTATGGGTAAAGGTCAATTCAGTTCCCGCATTCACTTCAATAATGAATGAACCGTCTTCTTTTGTAGTAGCAATCGGCCTGGGCGGTTTGCCTGCAGAAATAGTTACACCTGCTTTACCGGTTTGCAACAGTTTATCTTTTACTACCCCCTTAATGGTTATTTTTTGCTGTGCAAAACTTTCATTACAAAAAGTTGCAAGGAATGCCAGCAAAAAAAAGGTTAACAAAAATCTCATTTCAAATCAGTTTTACAGGTTATAATTTCTTTCAATGAATAGTAATGATATGCGTATGAATTTTACGAATGCCCCTACTAATCGTTAGTAAACTTTGGATTGTCGGTTTTAAAAGCGAATACAATTTCCCAGTCACCGGGTTCATAGATAGCAAAGTCCAACCCAATAAGGCCATCATCACGAAAACCGCCAAAACCCAACCGCGGATAAGTGAAGTTGACGGATGCAAATCCCGGGAATCCCTGTACAGTGTAACGGGTAGGTATTGCTGCCAATGGTATAGGATAAGCTACATCGTAGGTTACATCCGTTGCCGTCATTTTCATGTTGAAGCCATGCACCAGGTTAGCCCAATCAGTGGAAGAGAACAAGGCGGGGTCCATAGGTTTATACAAACTATCCAGGAACATAAACCGCAGTGTACTGGATGGGCTGGCATCATCCGTTCTTTTTCTTATATAAACATCAATATCAAACCCGCCTAAGTACCTGCCACTTGTAATTCCTTTTATATTGCCCCTTGATGGCCTGATACCATTTGTTAAGGTTTGGCCACTGACAGGATCATAATTAGAAGGTTCATAAGGTCTTTCCTTCAATGGTTTTAAGATCATGTCGCGGTAATATCGCCTGCCACCAGAATTGGATAACTCCACATCAAACAGGTAACAGGAGTCTGGTTGCGTTTTCATAAAATTCGCTTTCGCTTCCGCCCACATATTAAATTGGCCGGAATGAGGAAATACTTCAAACAAAGGCCTGTTTTGTATTTCACGTTTCGCTTCAATTTCTGCAATTGATTTCTCATCGCCGGTATAAGCCGTTTTCCAAACCTTAACTGGAAACACATCCGTCAACTCCGGCGCCGGTTCCCCGTTTCTTTTGCGGGGGTTCACTATTTTAAAAGTGGAAGGAAAGGATGTACTTCCCTGGAAAAAATTACCGGAGAATAAAGTGTTACGTCCCAGTACAGGTTCGTAAACGGTTTGTGTAAACTGTGAATCAACACCAACAGTATCCCTGTCTTCCGGCAAATATTTTTTACAGGATGCAAGTGTTACAATAACTGCCGCCGTCATAAACGCAGCTCCTGTTGAAAACGAAATAGTTGATTTTACTTTATTCATCCGTATGCTTTTTATTTTATTTGGTCGGATGCCCGCCTGACCGGACGGACAGGGAATTCATCGCGACAACGATTTTATCTTTTGTTCACCGCCCTTACAAACTCATCGCCAAAACCAAAGTCATGGCCGGGTGGTAACAGATGCACAATAGCATTGCTTGTTTTAATATCCACTGTCATTGTATTTACTCTTATCCAATACCTGGTAAAAATGGAACCCTTGGGGTCGCTGTAAATAATAGCTTTTGGTCCGCCACCCACATACCCCGAAGCATTGGTACTGGTGTACTGCATCTGCATGGTATACGAGGTATCGCTGGTAAAAAAGTTTTTATAAGTAATGGTTGGAAAAAATAACCCATCGGCCAGATCAGCAATTTCTTCGCTCAGGTGTTTGCCCTGCAAAAAGTAGCGGCAAAGAAAGGTATCCAATACAGTGGAATCAATCGTTGCCAATGAAACAGGCTGCATAGCCGGGATAGAATCCTGGCGGGCCTGGTTAATGTTTTGAAGTGCCAAAGCAAAACTCCTGTTTGTAACCGCAAAAAGGGTGATCTCTTTTGTAGCAGCTGTATCAGCTATTCTGCCCAGGCGGTTCATAACAAACAACATTGAATCATATACTCCGGGTTGCGATTGAAGATATTGCAAAGCATTCCCGCTGAAATTACCGGCAGTGGCCTGATAGTTCCTGTAAGTATTATCTGATTTACTACAAGCCAGGACTATTAGAGCAACTGTGGCAACTAACATCAGCGGAGCAAACAGTTTTGCTTTAAATAAATTTTTATTACTCATTTTAACTTCGTTCATTTTTGAAAATATTCTCACCTATTATTTCACTGCACTCTACTCTCTACTCACCATTCACTACTCACCATTCACCACTTTATTGCCAATAACTGTTTTGAACCAGTTTAGGATTCCTGTTCAGTACTTCCTGTGCTATTGGCCAGTAGATACCGCCTTTGTCCAATAATTCATTAAAAGCAGGATCGTTTCGTTTTAAACGGTTATAGCGTACCAGGTCATACCATCTCCATCCTTCACCGATAAGCTCTCTTCTTCTTTCTTCAAAAATTTCCGTTAGCAGGTCTTTGGAAGAAGAAGTAAGAAAAGGATTTACATCCCTGTTGCTTTTTACTTTATTCAATTCTTCGGCGGCTGCGTCATCCTGTCCCAATACCGCAAGCGCTTCCGCTCTTAACAACCGGATCTCTTCCAACCGTGTAAATACAATAGCTGAATTGAATACGGCGAAACTCCCTGTAGCACCTGCTCCGCCATCAATCACACGTATTTTTTTAAACACAGGAATCTCTGCGTTATAGTTTTCAAAATAACCATCTAATAAAAGCGCAGGAGTAAACCTGTTATCCAAACCAAAGCGCTGATCGTTGCCATTATTTGAAGGAAACATTTCCGCTATAGTATTTTTGGGAACATATATATCAGGCAATTGCTTTGACATGGGATAGCGGGTTGTATTCGCCAATGTCAATTGCTCAATATGCCCGCTGGTAGTAGTTTCGCCCCGGTTTTGAATAAAGTTGAAACCGATCAACTGGTTATAATTTTCATTCTGCGAATCAAATACGCTGCCACCGCTTCCACCCGAAGAGCCTGTCAGATCCTCTGTCGTCAGCATGCTCAGGTTGCTTTTCCCAAAATTGTTTACAATAAATTCCGTATAAATAGCGACATCAACATAGCGGCCACGCCAGGCGGAAATATGAGCAAGCATAGCGTAAGCTGCCAACCTGTTAATGGGAGTATTCAACCATTCATCAGTACCAGCACCATAATAATTGGCAGGAAATATCTGTTCCGGATCGTTACCGGAATATAGAAAAGGTAATTTAGGAGCAGCGGCTATTAACTCCTGTTCAGCAAACGCCAGCACATCATCCGCTTTGGTACGGGCTACTGCATCAAAACTTCCATCATGCGACTGGGTGATCAGAGGCACATCGCCCCATATTCTTACCATATAGAAATAAGCGAAAGAACGAATAGCTTTGGCCTGTGCGATATCTAATTTATAATAAGCTTCTGTATAACGCTTATCTTTTAAACAACCTTCTACTCTTTCAATAAATAAATTACACGCATTGATAACAGCATAAAAACGGCGCCAGTTGGTGATGCTTTGAATAACAGGATAAGAAGCATTCAACTTACCATCGATAACCGCTTTCAGATCGGGACGTACTACAGAACGAAAATCGCCATTGCGCAATTCACCCCAAAGCCAGTGAGCATTATTATCAGCTACTGCTGCACGAAATAAACCATAGAACCCCATCAAACCACTGCGGGCATCTTCATATCTTGTCCATTGGTTTTCTTCATTCTGCTGGCGGGGTGAATCAATATCCAGTTGTTTATTACAGGATGATGTGAGAAGAAGCGATGCAACCGCTATCAACAGGCAACACATTCTGAACGTAAATCTTTTTTTCACTTTTATCATAAAGTATTCTTTTGATACTAATCAAAATATTTTCTTGCTATACTATTATAGATCGACTTTGAAACCTAAAATGAGTGAACGTGGGATAGGTAAACCATAACCTGAATAGACACCGTTGTAACTGGCCAGTTCAGGATCGTCACCTTTAAATTTGGTAATGGTGAAAAGATTGGTGCCTGTTACATAAACCATCGCTCTTTTGAAAGCGGTTTTTTTCTTCCCGTTTTTTGATAAAGCTTTTGCCAGGTCATACCCAAAAGACAGTGTACGTAATTTTAAGAAAGAGGCATTGTCTAAAAACAGGTCCTGCTCCAGCCTGTAAGGAACCACATCGCTCCAGGGATTGTAAACCGGGTAGCCGGATAAATCCATCTTTTCTTCCCAGTACGTGATTTCTTTTACAGAGTTAATATTATTGTTTGCTTCCGTATTGATAAAATCAAGACGTGAAGAAGCATATTGGTTCAGCACTTTGCGGCCCAATGCAAAATAGAATTGAAAATCTACAGAGAAAGCTTTGTAAGCAAGACTACTGCCAAAGCCACCTGCGACTTTTGGAAGATAATTTCCTTTTAATGATTTGTCTTTATCGTTGATGACGAAATCACCATTTTTGTCCGCCCAGCGTGGATCACCGGCTTTTAAAGCTACTCCCTGGTAACTTAATGGCAGGTTGGTTTGCGAATTAACAGGCACTTCTGCATCCGAATTATAAATACCATTGTTCTCAAATATCCAGAAAGCATCAATGGACTCACCTACTTTTAATTTATTCGTACCAATGATTATTTCATCCAGCCCATCCGGCAATGTTTTCAATTTGTTTTTATTGAAATTGGCATTGGCGGTAAAAGTCCAGCTTATATTTTTGTTTGATGCAGGTATAATATCAGCTACAACAGAAAGATCAACTCCACGGTTGTTTACTTCAAGTCCTGGTTTGTAAGCGCCGGTATATCCCCATTCCGCAGCAACCGGAACAGGCAGCAACATTTGTTTATCATCTTTATTATATACATCTGCCGCTATCTTTAAACGATCACTCAATAATCCCAGGCGAACACCGACATTCAACTGGTCGCTATAAGCCCAGGGAATTCCATAGCCTACCCATCCGCTTGTATAAGGTCTTGATAAACCAGGAATACCGGCATAAGAACCAATGGAAGGTTCGCCTGTCCATCCCAGGTCAACACGATATTGCGGACCGGCATTAAAGCGGTCATCATTCAGCAATTTGCCGATCCTTCCCCATGATGCATTAAGGGAGAGGCTGCTGATCTTATTGGTTGCAGAT
>JAKFEJ010000177.1:0-6595 GCA_036675745.1 Chitinophagaceae bacterium
ATGCTGGGCAAGATCATTAAAGGCGCTGAATGGCAGACACTTTCGATCGCAAAAGGTCAATCAGGCTCATTTAATACGAATATGAAAAAATACTAGGGGTATTTGCTTTACTGGAATTAATTTCTACTTTTATGCACTTTCTACCCTAAGATCCAACCCTCCCTTCAAAAGGACGGCTTTTATCCCTGTGCAAAGGCCGCCATTTTTTCAATAACCAACATTAACAAACCAAAACCGGTATTTACCGGCAACCCATTTTGTGCTTATGAAACAAATAATTCTTGCAGCCCTGCTTGTTGCTGTATCCGCCTTATGCTACGCCCAGGTAAAAATTGCCGTTTTCGGCGGTCCCCAGATCACATCAGCAAAATATACTGTCAAAGGTAAAAAACAAGAGACTGACAATAAGTATGGATTTCAGATAGGGACAACTGCAAAAGTTCCTTTTGAAAACAAGTTATATTTTTCTCCGACCGTTTTTTACAGCCTCAAAGGATATAAAGTAAAATTTAACCAGGCTTCTTATCTTCCCGACACATCGGCTAGTAACAATAATACCACTATCCACACTTTCGAAATAACACCTTTGTTACAATATGATTTTAGCGCTAAAGCGGGTCATTTTTTTGTGAAATTCGGCCCTTCAATCGATGTTCACTTATCAGGTAATGAAAAATTTAATCGGAGTAATAACACCACAATCGACCGGAAAATGGTTTTTAGTTTTACAAAGTATGGCCGCATAGGCGCAAATATTCTTGCGCATTTTGGCTATGAAACCAATGGCTTTTTTATTTCCGGTCAATACACGCATGGCATCGGAAGTATCAACAATGCAGATTTAGGACCCCGCATCTGGCATAGGGCTTACGGCATTTCATTTGGCAAATACCTGGGTAAAAACAAATAGCTTTTTTAACCTGGTGTCATGTTAACGACGAAATGCCGTATAGTTCCCAGTTGCCAGTTTCTGGTTTCCGGTTACTTAAACTATAAAGTACTTTTCGATTTTGAGCTTACCGGTAACTGGTAACCGGCAACCGACAACAGGCAACAGGCAACAGGCAACATAGGCATAACATACTTAACTTAACATAACCCAGCCATAATTTTTTCTTAATCTTCCCCAAAACTCTTCGGCCTATCTTTGCTTTATGTCAGAAGATTTATCAATTATTACCGGGAGCAAACAAGAGCAATACCAGTCGCTATTACCACAAATAAAGGGTTTGTTAGATGGTGAAACAGACCTGGTGGCTAATCTTGCTAATACAGTTGCAGCGCTAAAAGAACAATTTGGCTGGTTTTGGGTAGGCTTTTATATTATAAAAAATAATGAGTTAGTATTGGGCCCTTTCCAGGGGCCTGTCGCCTGTACAAGAATACGAAAAGGAAAAGGTGTATGTGGCAGCAGTTGGGCCGAAGCCAAAACACTGCTCGTTCCTGACGTAGAAAAATTCCCCGGGCATATAGCTTGCAGCAGTATATCAAAATCCGAGATCGTTGTTCCGGTTATCCGAAACGGCAATGTTATTGCAGTACTGGATGTTGACAGCGAAGAATTGGATCAATTTGATACAACCGATCAATTTTTCCTTGAAAAAATTGTTGAATTGATCTCTTTTTAAAATGTTACAAAGTATTACTATCACAGTTGAAGGATTGGTGCAGGGAGTTTTTTACCGCCAGTCAACCAAAGCGAAAGCCGTTGAATCAGGTATTACAGGAGAAATAAAGAACAAGGCCGATGGCACGGTTCATATCATTGCAACAGGAACCGAAACGCAGTTGGACCAATTAATTAAATGGTGCAAAAAAGGCCCCGAAATGGCCATCGTCACTGACGTAAAAATTGAAAAAATTCCTTTAAAAACTTTTAAGAATTTCAGCATAGTGAAGAACTAAGATTGCCGGGATTAAAAGGATTTTTTGGAAATAGAAGGTATTCCTAATATAAATCTGCTATTGCCCGAAATGATTACCAGGATTTCCTGATAATCCTCAAAATCATTTAATCCTAGTTCTTTAAGTTAACCAACATATCTTTTGTCATTGCAGTAAGATCAAACTCTTCTTTCCAACCCCAATCATTTCTTGCAACACTATCGTCAATGCTTTGTGGCCAGCTATCAGCAATTGATTGGCGATAATCAGGTTTGTATTCAATTGAAAATTCAGGAATATGTTTTTTTATCTCGGAAAAAATTTCTTTGGGAGAAAAACTCATAGAAGAAATATTATAAGAAGTACGGATAGCAATTTTATCAACCGGGGCCTCCATCAGTTCAAGGGTAGCACGAATGGCATCCGGCATATACATCATGGGCAGGTATGTATCTTCTTTCAAAAAAGATTCATACTTTTTTTCCTCCAATGCTTCATGAAATATTTCAACGGCATAATCAGTAGTGCCGCCACCGGGTTCCGATTTATAAGAGATCAATCCGGGGTAACGAAGGCTGCGGACATCTACGCCGAACTTCATATGATAATAATTGCACCAGAACTCGCCGGCATATTTACTGATGCCGTATACAGTGATAGGTTCGATAATGGTTTGCTGGGGGCAATTTTGCCTCGGCGAAGTAGGCCCGAAAACAGCGATAGAAGATGGCCAATATACTTTGTGTAGTTTTTCTTCTCTTGCAATTTCTAATACATTCAACAGGCCTTGCATATTGAGATGCCAGGCCAGTCCGGGGTTCTTCTCCCCTGTTGCTGAAAGAATAGCTGCCAGTAAATAGATCTGCGTTATATTCTGGCGGATAACCTGTACATGCAGCATTTCCTTATTCATCACATCAAGGCTTACATAAGGCCCTGTACCTTCAAGCAAAGGATTTTGTTCCCGCAGGTCAGAAGCTATAACATTACTATTGCCATAAATTTTCCGAAGCGCCAATGTAAGTTCCACTCCTATCTGTCCGCTTGCACCGATAACCAATATCTTTTCTTTCACCATAAAAATTATTAAGGCCTCAAAAGTAAAAGGTAAACTTCAAAAAGCAAGTCTTATAACTCATTAGTATCAACTATTTTTGCGGCATGGAAAAAATGCTAAAGGATCTTT
Organism: Chitinophagaceae bacterium; assembly: GCA_036675745.1. Classification (GTDB taxonomy): domain Bacteria; phylum Bacteroidota; class Bacteroidia; order Chitinophagales; family Chitinophagaceae; genus Terrimonas_B. The sequence goes on from JAKFEJ010000177.1 coordinate 3,071, forward strand.
TCGCTAATCAATCGTTTGATGAAAACAATTTCTTTCTCATCGCCGGCCCCTGCGTAGTAGAAAGTGAAGAACTGATCATGGAAGTAGCCGATAAAGTTTCGGGCATCTGCAAAAACCTGGGCATACCTTATATTTTCAAAGCATCTTACCGCAAGGCCAACAGGACAAGTGCAACTTCATTCACAGGAATTGGGGATGAAAACGCATTAGCCCTTGTAAAGAAAGTGGGAGATAAATATAAGTTACCTACTACTTCCGATATCCATGCACATGAAGAAGCCGCTATTGCTGCAAAATATATTGACATTCTCCAGATACCAGCTTTCCTTTGTCGTCAAACTGACCTGTTAATTGCTGCTGGAGAAACAGGAAAAATAGTGAACGTAAAGAAAGGGCAGTTTCTTAGCGGTCCTTCCATGAAGTTTGCTGTAGAAAAAATAAAAAATACCGGCAACGAAAAAATAATATTGACAGAAAGAGGAACTACTTTCGGTTATCAGGACCTGGTTGTTGATTACAGGAATATACCCTGGATGCAGGAACACAAAGTGCCGGTAGTAATGGATGTCACACATTCACTGCAACAACCCAATCAAACAACCGGTATTACGGGTGGTAATCCTCAATTGATCGGTACGATTGCCAAAGCCGCTGTTGCCACAGGAGCCAACGGTTTGTTTATTGAAACGCATCCTGAACCATCAAAAGCGTTGAGCGACGGTGCCAATATGCTAAAATTGGATCTATTGGAAGGATTGCTGGAGCAATTAGTAAAGATCAGGAAAGCAGTAGTGAATAGTTGATTGGTTGATAAGTAATCAATCAACTTTTTTGTCTTTAGCAAGTGTTATTAATAGTTTCTCTCACGCCTTAGAGTTGAGCGTAAAGTATCAGGAAATCCATTCTACAAAAAAAGAAAGTTGATCAGCTGAAAGTTTGCCAACTCATCAACCAATCAACTTTCAACTTATCAACGCTGGATTTATCTCAGATCCACTACTTCCACACCCGGGTATTTGCTTTTGTCGAATACAAATTGGTTATCGGCTAATGACCCGTTTGTTTTCATAGTACTAACCGTATAGATATAGCGGTTGCCGCCATTCTCCAATACTTTGGTGCTGTAAATTGTCTTTGCATTTTTATCTACCTGTAGGTATACTTTATGAAAAGGCTTGCTTTTATCTTTAGGAGTCATTTCTATTTCCTGTATTGCTTTGGATCCAACTTTTTTCTCACCATTCAACACGGAATAAAAATCATTGTCATAAAAATTGGTAAATAATCTTTGCGGCGTGATCATTCCGCTACCAGCATCAAGGTTATTAACAGTTACCTCGTTGGCGCTTTTATCATAGCTCCATACTGTCTTACCATCACTAAAAATTTCCTGTCCGCCAAAACTTACCCTGTATTTTGTTCCCTTCATCAGGACGGTTCCTTTTTTGGAAGACATGGTCTTTCCTTTCGCATCTTCTACTTTATAGGCAAACGAGGCCTGAACACTGCTAAATGTTTTAAACTTTGTACTTACGGCATTTAATATTGCAATAGCTTCAGGGTCGCTTTTTGTATTCTTTGTTTGTGCAAATACGGATAAAACGAACATAGTCAGGATACTGGTGATACAAAATTTCTTCATTAGTAATTTTTTTCTTAAATAATTCCTTTTGGGTGTTTTTAAAAAACCGGGCAAAAATAGGTAATTACGTTAATAGACTGGCAATGACCGTACCGGGTTGCAAACAACAGTTTTTTCTGTTTTTTCTTAACAGGTTAATAACCTAAGGAATCAAGATGTTGTTGCAGATCAACTTCTGTCTTGATGAGGACATCACGGGCCTTGCTGCCCTGGTTGGCGCCAACGACACCAGCCGCTTCCAGTTGATCCATTAACCGGCCCGCACGGTTATACCCGAGTTTCATGCGGCGTTGTAATAATGATGTAGAACCTACCTGGTTTTGAACAATAAGGCGGGCTGCATCTTCAAATAAAGAATCACGGTCGCTCAAATCAAATTCTTTTCCTTCCAGTTCTTTTTCATCAATATATTCAGGCAATAAAAAAGCTTGTGGATAGCCGTCCTGGTAGCCGATAAAATCGGCAATTTTATCTACTTCCGGCGTGTCAACAAATGCACATTGCAAACGAACAATTTCTCCATTGTAGCTAATAAGCATATCTCCTTTTCCAATCAATTGTTCCGCACCGCCTGCATCCAGGATAGTACGGCTATCTATTTTGCTACTCACTTTAAAGGCAATACGTGCCGGAAAGTTAGCTTTGATAGTACCGGTGATGATATTTACAGAAGGCCTTTGCGTAGCAATGATAAGGTGGATACCCACTGCACGGGCCAACTGTGCAAGACGGGCAATTGGCATCTCCACTTCTTTACCAGCCGTCATGATCAGGTCGGCAAACTCATCTACCACCAATACAATGAACGGAAGAAACTGGTGTCCTTTCTGGGGGTTCAATCTGCGGGCTATAAATTTTGTATTGTATTCCTTTATGTTCCGGCAGCCGGCTTCTTTTAACAGGTCGTAACGATTGTCCATTTCAATACACAAAGCATTCAGCGTATTGATCACTTTTTTAGTATCGGTGATAATAGCATCTTCTTCATTGGGTAGCTTAGCCAGAAAATGATTTGAGATAGTGCTGTAAACGCTTAACTCAACTTTTTTAGGATCAACCAACACGAATTTTAATTGTGATGGATGTTTCTTATAAAGCAGGGATACAAGGATCGCATTTAATCCGACTGATTTACCTTGTCCCGTAGCACCCGCCATCAGCAGGTGAGGCATGCTTGCGAGGTCGACAATGAAATTTTCGTTGTCAATTCTTTTTCCAATAGCAATAGGTAAGGAGAAATTATTGTTCTGAAATTTATCTGAAGCCAGCAATGACCTCATGCTAACAATTGTCTTTTTTGCATTCGGCACTTCAATACCAATTGTTCCTTTGCCGGGTATGGGAGCTATGATCCGGATGCCCAATGCCGCAAGACTCAACGCAATATCATCTTCCAAATTTTTGATCCTTGAAATACGAACACCGGCGGCAGGTACTATTTCATACAAAGTAACAGTAGGGCCAACAGTAGCACTGATCTTTTGTATTTCGATAGAATAATTCCTCAGTGTAGCGATGATCTGGTTTTTATTATTATCAAGTTCCGCAGGATCCTGGATTATTCTTTCGCTGCCATGCGTTTCTAACAGGTCAAGACCCGGGTATTTATAATTTTTCAGATCCAGCGTAGGCTCGTAAGGTGCAAGATTTTCTAATTTCTTATCTGGTTCAATTTCTTCTTCTTCACCAGCGGCAGGCACTGTTTTTATTTCCAGTTCAAGGTCACTGGCTGGTATTTCCTTTTTATTCCTGGGTTCAGCTATGGGTATTTCCATATCCTGCCTGGTATCTTCTGAAGTATCAGCAGCCATGTCATGTCTATGCAGGATATCTGAAACCATTTCTTTTTCCACGCCAAATTCTTCCATCTGGATATTTTCTTC
>JAKFEJ010000320.1:0-6556 GCA_036675745.1 Chitinophagaceae bacterium
GGGCATTTTGCTTCCTGCTATTACTTCGCCATAGAATACTGCATTAAAGTTGAGTCGTTTAAAAAGCCCTATTTCATCGCCCTGGTTAAACATCTGCACTTTGTTCTGATATATTTTCTCTGTGGCACTTTCATAACTCCGCAATTCATAAACTCTTTCTTTCTTATCTGACTTTAGTGCAGGCAATTGCATTTTCGGAGCCAACGAAAATGCCTGCAATAAAATAGTTTCCATTCTTGTATAAGGTGGTGCTGTATATACCGCATTGAGATATTCTGCGCCAGCGGTTTGATAAACTTTATCAGCTTGCATCTTAGCAGGAATTTTTGTTGCCATATCCAATGATTGAATAGGCACAAGAACATATAATTTTTTATCCGCTGCTGTATCATTACTCAGCGGTTTGAATATACCAATTTTTTCCAGTTTCATGCGATGCAACGCAGGGATCAATGCGTTTTGCAAATAATTATCAATTACTTTTTCTTGTACCTCGTTATTGAAATGATATACGGTGAGTTGATAAAATTCACGTCCCGGCGGGTTACTGGCAAATACCGATGAGAAAAAAGATAAAAGAATAATAAGTAATAAAAGGTTATTTTTTTTCATGATGGTGTTTTATTCTGAATGTTATTTAATAAATGTACGAACCTGCCAATTTTTATAAAAGAAAAGTACAGCGTATGAACCGGTGTCATGTCAATTAAAAATTGTCGGCTAAACATTGCCACGAATTCACGCCTGCCTATCGGCAGACAGGGAAATGCGATGCCTATCCGTGAAGCCGTGACTTTCAAAGTACGACAAAAAAGATCCGATAACTATCGGATTGGCTTAACACTGGTTTGTTTCAGGGTTAATTTTTATTTTACTATGCCGTCTATTTTCACCGCTTCTTTTAACAATGAAATAATTGCCACTTCATCAATTTCATCTACCGAATTGAAAATTTTATAAAATACTTTTTTGTTAGTGCCATGGGTGAGATAATTGGCAGGATCTTTTAATTTGTCGCCCTGCGAAAATCCTAATAACACGCCGCTACTAAACCCACCCCAGGGAACTGATCCCGGCCATAATAAACAGATCCTTTTTTTTCCATAATAGAAAGGAACATTATAGGTCAATTTTTCCTTACAGTTTTTTGGCAGGTTTTCCAAAATGATTTGCCGTAATACATCCACAATTATTCGTTCGTTCTCCGGCAAATGATCCCAAAATTCTATCATTGACCGGAATTTTATTCCATTTTGAAAACTCATCTGCTAAGAAGTTTGAGGTTCGATCGTTTAAAATTTGTTGTTTTGTGAATAGAGAATGCAGGGTGAAATGTTTAGAAGTGAATTTGAAACCTGTTATAGAAACATTCAAATAAAATTTCGATTTTACGACCTGAAAAAACCTCAAACAATTAAACCTTACTCCACATTCATTTTCTTCTTCAACTCCTCATACCGCGGATCATTTTTTATTTCGCGATAGGCAGGGTATTCAATGAAATAACTGACAGGCCCCATTCTTTTATCTATCGTTTGATTGAGATAATAAAATGTTTTATCATAGTTGTCAAGACCAAACCATACAGCGGCAAGGTCGGCATCAAGCACTGCACCGGGTTCTTCTACCTGCCGCTGTTCTATTTTTCGTATCACTTCCATTGCTTTTTCTTTCATGCCCAGTTTACCGTAGGCAAAACCGGCGCCCATCCAGCCTTTCAACGGATGATTGGTAAGCCGCTGCAGTTCTTCAAAATATTCCAACGATTGCTGCCAGTCACCTTTCATACCGGTAGCCCAGCCTTTCATTTCAATAGCTATCCGCATCTTCGGGTCCATTTCCAACAGCTTATCAGCCTTTTGTATAGCATCATCAAATCGCTCAGCAAAAATATACATGTTGCCCAGCGACTGTGTGATAACAGGAGAAAGAGGATCCAGTCGTTCTGCTTCTTCAAGCTGTTGCACAGCTTTCCCTATTTGCCCCATTACGATATAATAAAAACCCAGTAAATCGTAGGCTTCAACAGCACCTGGGTTTAAACGAATCGCTTTTTGTAAACAATCATAAGCTTCTTTCCATTTCCATTCATAAAATAAATAGGCGCTGGCTTTGGCAATATGACTTTCCGCGATCGTGTTATCCAGCTCCAATGCTTTATCAGCATACCGGTGTACAATTTCAAATGCCGTGGTGGGCAATATCTGCCCGCTTGATCCAAGATAGCTATAGACAGCAGCCGACATAGCATAAGCCTGCGCATAAGTTGGTTCAAGTTCAATAGCCTGCTCAAAACATTCGATAGCTTTTCGGGAATCCGCCGGCGTAAGTTTATTCCAGAAATGAAGCCCTTTTAAAAAATAAGTATAGGCTGTTACATTAGTGGTTGGCGCTTTTACTAATGGTTCTTCCTTTTCTTTTGGTGACAGATTTTCTCTTAGTCTATTGGCGATAATAGCGCTGATCTCGTCCTGCACTTCGAAAATATCCGTAAGATTACGGTCATAGTTTTCACTCCAGATATGATAGCCATCGGCGGCATTGATCAACTGCGCGGTAATGCGTACACGGTTACCGGATTTGCGAACACTTCCTTCCAATACTTTATCTACATTCAGTTGAATAGCGATATCACGGATATCATGATTTTTTCCTTTGAATGCGAAAGCTGATGTACGGGAAGTGACCTGCAAACCATCTACACGGGTAAGTGCATTCAATAATTCTTCGGTAATGCCATCACTGAAATATTCGTTTTCCGGATCGGCACTCATATTTACAAAAGGCAGAACAGCCAACCGGTTATTCGTTTGTTTTGTTTTTCCTCTTAATTCATCCCTGCCAGGCACAGCAATACCATTGTTAGTAATAGCGAATACACGTACGGGTTGCTTTACATTTTTCAATTCAAAATATCCCATCTCGCGGCTGCTGAACGCAGATTGATTTTTTATTTCATCATGCACTTTTTCAGAAATAAAGATGCCACCGGGCACTGCCAGCGATTCGATACGTGAGGCAAGGTTGACTCCATCGCCATAGATGGCATCTTCTTCTATGATCACATCTCCGGTATGAATACCCATCCGCAAGGCAACCTTTGGTTCCTGTTGCAGTTGCTGCTGTATATTAATAGCACAGCCCACGCTGTCAATAGCGCTGTTAAAAATACTGAGAGAGCCGTCGCCATAGTATTGCAATATCTTACCGTTGTACTGGCCGATTGTTGATTCCAATACCTCTTTCAGGCGCCGGCGTTTATTGCGGGCCAGTTGTTCATTTTCCTGCATCAGGGCGGTGTAGCCCGTCATGTCAGCAAATAATATTGCAGCGAGTTGTCGCATAAGAGGATGCAAATTACTGAAATGTGAAGCAATTGCTGATGTGTCTGACGTCCCCGTCAGACAGGATGATAAACGGCCATAAATGCTGATGTGTCAGACGGGGACGCCGGACACAAGCAATAAATGAAAAAATCCCTGCACGTTGCCATGCCAGGGATTTTTTTGAACTACCCGTTTTATTGTCCAATAAGAGTTCTGAAGCGTTCTATGTTTTGCATGCTTTCAAATTTGATAGGCACATCTTTTGATAAACCTGATTTCTTTACCCTTGCCATACCTTCAATACGCACAAGGACTTCTTTCTTTTTTAAAAGATCCCGTTGATTTTTAACAGCGCCGATCATATCCAGCTTGATAATAGCGGGCACAATAAATTCAGATCTTTTCTTTACCTGTACTTTTTCACCCAGGCCAAAACGACCAAGATATACGTTGTCGATATACACATCACCACGGGCTTCAGTTACCTGTACGCCAAAATTGTTGGGATTATAATAGATAAGATCAATACCCGCTGTTGATTGCAGTAAGCCTAACTCGATCAATCTTACTTCACGGATATCACGGTATTCCGGTTCTTTTACATTAGCGGTTCCGCAGGATGATAAAATAACCAAACCAATCAGGAGTGTAGAGATCAATGTTTTCATATTGAATATTTTTAAGAGTTATTGATATGGAACTATTGACAGGCGTATATATAAAAGGATTAAGCCAGTTTCCGTTAAACTATTGTCAAGATGAGTTTTTAACAGGTTCTTAAAAACTGTTTAAATTTCGTAGAATGGAACACGGATAACACTGATCAAACGGATTTACACAGATAATATCCGTGTAAATCCTTCCAATCCGTCAAATCCGTGTTCTGCTTTTTGATTTTTAAACAGCTTCTTCGAAAACTGTGTAAAGGAGCAGGGATGCCAGTTAAGCAGGCTATACCATTAATAATATTTCCTGGTTTGTCTACAATGAATTTTCTGTAGCTTAGTCACTATTTTTCTCCTTACTATTTAAAAATTTTAGTTTATGAGGTCATTTATAGTGATGCTGCTTTTTTCTCTTTGTGCAACTTTTGTTATTGCACAAGGAAGCAATAATGATTCTTTGTACGTAAGGGAACATTACGAAAAAGCGGAATACAGTATCCCCATGCGTGATGGTAAAAAATTATTCACTGTTGTTTATACACCCAAGGACCAATCAAAGAAATGGCCTATACTGATGAACAGAACCTGCTACAATGCTTCCAACTATGCCGACTATAAATTACATGGGCATCCATCGAAGTATTTGGTAGAAGACGGTTATATACTGGTATTCCAGGATGTAAGAGGAAGATATATGAGTGAAGGAGAATTTACCAATATGACCCCAAACATAACTGGCAATAATCCAAAGAATAAAAAAGATATTGATGAAAGCTCCGATACATGGGATACGATAGACTGGATGATCAAAAACCTGAAAGGCAATAATGGGAGAGTGGGCATCTATGGTATTTCTTATCCGGGTTTTTATTCCGCTGCATCATTACCCGATGCACACCCTTCTTTAAAAGCCAGTTCGCCACAGGCGCCTGTATCCGATTTCTTCTTTGACGATTTTCATCACATGGGAGCTTACCTGCAAAGCTATACGGCAGCCTTTGCTGTATTTGGCTACCAGAAAAAAGAACTTACAAAAGAAAATTGGTTTATGCCTGAACTGATGCGTTTTTATGCTAACCAACCTAAAGACGCTTATGCTTTTAACCTGAAAATGGGACCTTTAAAAAATTTCACGGAGAAATATCATCATGATAATTTTTTCTGGAAACAAATTGTTGATCATCCCAACTATGATACGTTCTGGCAGAAAAGAAATATACTGCCGCATTTAAATAATATCAAGCCTGCGGTATTAACAGTAGGAGGTTGGTTTGATGCAGAAGACCTGTATGGTCCGCTTAATATTTATAAGACCATAGAAAAAACATCCCCCGGCGCTAAGAATACAATTGTAATGGGCCCCTGGGGTCATGGCGATTGGGCAAATGAAAAAGGAAAGAGTACGCATAACCATATTTACTTTGGCGACAGCATTTCCACTTTTTATATGCGGGAGATAGAGAAACCTTTCTTTGCTTATCATTTGAAAGATGAAGGAAAAGATAATCTGCCGGAAGCGTATATGTTTAATACCGGTAAAAAAGAATGGCAGAAATTTGATAAATGGCCGCCCGAAAATATTCCACCGGTGCAATTATATTTTGGGGAGAACGGAAAGTTGTCTGTGAATAAACCGATCAATGAAAAAGCTGTATTTGAATATATCAGCGATCCCGCCAAACCTGTTCCTTATACTTCGCAAACAGAAGGATTAACTTTTACGCCAAGATCGTTTATGAGTGATGATCAGCGTGAAGCATCCCGCCGGCCGGATGTGCTTACTTTCGAAACGGATACACTGACTGATGAGGTAACAATTGCCGGTGAAATATTAGCGAAGTTGAAAGTGGCTATGTCAGGAACGGATGCCGATTTTATTGTAAAGCTGATTGATGTGTATCCGTCGGATCATCCCAATTACGAACATAATCCGAAGAACATTATCATGGGCGGTTACCAGCAGTTGGTGCGTAGCGAAGTATTTCGCGGAAGGTTCAGGAATAGTTTTGAAAAACCGGAACCATTTGTACCTGGCCAGGTTACCGATATTAATGTGCCGCTGCAGGACGTATTGCATACTTTTAAAAAAGGACATAAGATCATGATACAGGTGCATAGCACCTGGTTTCCTTATATTGATCGTAATCCACAGAAATATGTAGAGAATATTTATAAAGCGGATGAAAAGGATTTTATCAAGTCAACTATTAAAGTGTATGGAACATCGGTGATAGGAGCAGGTGGGAAGCAGACAGCGAAGAAGGCATTTTGAAATAAGCGATAAAGGAAATCATAGCCGGGAAGGCGGGAAGTATTTATTTTGAATTAATCTTGTTTTCTTACCGCCTTTCCGTCTTACCGGCTAACAAAATAACAGGACGAAGAACTACTTTTTCTGAATTTTATATGACAACATAACAAGGCCGCTTGGGTAAGTTTGTGTATTGATCAGTTCCAGTGGAACCCTGCCCGGAATGTTTTGAAACAATGGTTTCCCTGCACCCAGCAGAATAGGATGAACAGCTAAAGCCATTTCATCTACCAAGCCAAGATTGATAAATGAAG
>JAKFEJ010000519.1:0-6551 GCA_036675745.1 Chitinophagaceae bacterium
ACTCCTTCATTATAGGTTCCCCTTTCCAGCATCAGGTTAGCCAATACCGAATCTTTGTTTTTATCAATAGGAAATAAAAAGGGCTGATAACCGACGCAGGTAATGATCAATGTATCAGCCGGCCAGTTATCGAAATAAAAAGAAAAGCCACCGGCTGAATCCGTAAGCTGGCCAATTGTTGTATGTTGAAAAGTGACCGAAGCAAAGGGAATAGCTTCTTCGCTGTGCGAATCCCTTACAGATCCGCTTATGCGCTTATGCTGGGCCGAAGCCTGGTTCACAAACAAGGCTATTGTGAAAAAGAACAATATACAGGAGTACCGTTTTTCAAGGTTCATGAACTGCAAATCTACTGACTGGCACTCATTTATAAAACAGACCGGTTTATTTATCATGATTTTAGGAAATGTATTTGGAAATATAGAAACCAGTTATTTACTTTGTGTCTCAAAGTGCTTTTTATGAGCGATCAAAACCCCGTCCAACCCGGTCATCCGGGCGGGCAACCATCCGGCAGTTTACAGGACGTCAAAGATATCCGGCGTTTAATGGAACGATCAAGCCGGTTTATTTCATTAAGCGGACTCAGCGGCGTAGCTGCAGGTGTCTTTGCTATCATCGGCGCTGCCGTTGCCAGGTATGTGTTATTTGACCAGTATTACATCGATTACAATTCCCGTGGTTTTTTTAAAGAGAATGATTTTGCTGCTTTAAAGTTGCAGTTGCTGGTATTGGCTGCAGGCGTTTTTGCCGCCGCTTTTTTCTCAGCGTTTTATTTTACATGGAAAAAGTCAAATCAACAGGGACTTTCATTATGGAATCATACATCCCGGCGTTTATTCTGGAACATGGTTATTCCTTTGGTAGCAGGGGGTGTGTTTATTGCAGGTATGCTGCAGCACAATGAATGGCGGTTTGTGGCACCGGCCTGTCTTATTTTTTATGGCCTGGCACTGGTCAATGCAAGTAAGTACACGTTGACTGACATCCGTTACCTGGGTTATTGCGAAATAATTGTAGGGCTTATCAATATGCAATGGATCGGGCAGGGATTATATTTCTGGGCTTTTGGTTTTGGGGTGTTGCATATTGTATATGGTATTGTGATGTGGTGGAAATATGAGAGAAGCAACCCTCTGTCTCCCTAAAGGGAGGACTTAGGTCGGTCAGTTATTATTTATTCGATAGTTCTTTTAAAGTAGTTAGTTGATTATTGTGTTACCAGCTTCAGTTCCCTGATTGAACTTTGTTGCGTCGCACTCTTCAGCGTTCTGTTCTTTACTCAACAATAAAAAACAATAGTTCACTTACTGCTCTCAGGGCTGTGGGTGGCGTCCTCTCCCTTTAGGGAGAGTTAGAGAGGGTGTCATGAAGAATCCGATAACAGGTTTAAATAAAGTATTTGATAACCGCATCCGGCTGGGTGTGATGAGCATTCTTATGGTCAATGATGAAATAAGTTTTAATGATTTGAAACAAATGCTCGAAGTGACGGATGGCAACCTTGCCACACATTTGGTAAGCCTGGAGGAAAATGGTTATATCAAAGTGCATAAAGGTTTCATCGGGAGAAAAACAAATACGACTTATTCAGTTACCAAAAGTGGGGAGAAAGCATTTACAGATCATATCACAGCATTGGAAAATATGATAAAAGGGGTAAAATAATTTTTTTTGTCTATTCACTTTGAAATACAAAGTACTTTCTAATTATGAAAAATAAACTAAAACAAATTCGTCAATGGATCATCTTCTTTATGATCGTCCTTTTTCTAAGCGGATTAACAGCTATACCACTTGAAAAAGAACTGGCTTTTCTTTCCCGATGCTTTTCCCCGGCAAATATGATCGGTGCCTGGATAGATAAAGTATACCTCGCTATTGTGTATACAAACAAGCAGTTTCCTTTTTTAGCTTACGGCTATGACTGGCTTGCCTTTGCTCATTTCGTATTAGCTATTCTTTTCATTGGCCCGTTAAAAGATCCCGTTCGGAATAAATGGGTGATCGAATTTGGGATGATCGCCTGTGTGCTCATCATTCCTTTTGCACTTATCGCCGGCTATTTCAGGAGTATTCCGGTTGGCTGGCGATTGATAGATTGTTCATTTGGGGTGATAGGATTGATACCGTTGAGTATTTGCCTGAGTAAGATAAATGACATTGAAAAAAAGATGCCTTATTCATTAACAGAAACATATTCTTAACCATTTAATAATTGTATATGTATTTGCTTAGAGAAAGATTTAATGACAAAATTTACCTGGCAGGGCTTGTTTGCGTACTGACTTCGCTGATTATTTTCTGTCTGCCATTTATGACAAAGCTGGAGGAACAATCTATTTTCAGTTTTTTTGTTTTCAATTTCATAGTAACTGGTATTTACTTTTTAATCAGAATTTTTAACAGAAAACAAATAGCGAAAGAGGATAAGATTCATCACCTTTTTTTATTACTTATACTTTTTCTTATAAGCGCTTATTCTTTGAACAGGGAGATACCTGTTTTTGAAAATTCTGCTGACTGGTTTGCAGGTTTGCTTGCTCTGCTTTGTGTTAATTATGCCGCTTTTGCATTTTTTGAAGGCCTGCCAAATTGGGCGAGGCATTCAGTAAGTTTTATAAACGGAGCGGGTTTAATAACTTTTCTATATTTATCCATATACTTGTTGCCATTGTATGCGGTCGGATTAATAGGCGCATTTCTATTAGGTATTTCACTTCATACATTTGTTCCCGTTCTCTTTACTATTTATACATTGGTTCTGCAAAACCGTGTAGCTGAAAGCAAGAAAAATTACTGGATAAGTTTCTCAACAGGGTTACTAGGCACACTATTCTTTATTATTATTTACCTTATTCAATGGAGTAATACAGCAAAAGAAATTCATGCCGTTTTGAATGAAGCCAGGAAAAATAAAACAGAGCTGCCAACCTGGACAGTAGTTGCTCAAAAAATTCCACGAAATGATATTTCGAAAAAGATCCTTAAAACTGAATTGGCTTACAGCGTACCAAGCTCAGACAATTTTAATCTTTTCTGGGGTTTGCCGGGCCGAAGTTTTGGGGAAGAGAAAAAGCATGATCCGTTGGTGATGATGGCAACTTTTTTTATGGGAAAACCCGGAATAGATGAAGAAGAGAAAATAAAAGTGCTTGAATCTATGTATGGCATGCGGCATGAAGCAGAAGAACGACTTTGGTCGGGAGATCATTTATATACAGAATTTGTAAATACAGAGATAAAACTATGGCCAAAATGTAATATCGCTTATACAGAAAAAACAATTACAGTTACGAACGATGATGAAATCCGTGGGTGGAATAACCAGGAAGAAGCTATATATACCTTTTATATGCCCGAAGGAGCTGTAGTTACTTCCTTATCGTTATGGATAAATGGAAAAGAAGAAAAAGGAATACTGACGACAAAAGCATTAGCCGATTCTGCTTACCAGGCAATCGTTGGTGTAGAGCGGCGTGATCCATCCGTTGTTCACTGGCAGGAAGGAAATTCAGTTTCAGTGCGGGTATTCCCAATTATCAATGGGGAAAGCAGAAAGTTTAAAATAGGAATTACCGCGCCTTTAGAAAGAGTTAATGGAAAACTCCGGTATGAAAATATTTACTTTAAAGGCCCTGCTTTTGATAAAGCGAAAGAAAATATCCTGATTGATTTTGAGCAGCCCGTAACCAATTTTCAAATACCGGCTTCTTTTGTTTCCATGCTAAATAAACAATCTTATAAGAAACAAGGTAAATACAATTCTGACTGGTCCATGCAACTTACCGATCCGGGATTATCAGATTGCTCATTTAGTTTCGATGGAAATAAATACTCTTTATCGCCGTATCATAAAAAATTATCATCCGCACAATTAGATAATATTTACCTCGATGTCAACAATGCCTGGACAAAAGAAGAGTATAACAGGGTTCTGGAGTTTGCCGAAGGCAAAAATGTTTTTGTTTATTTAAATGAAACTCTCCAGGTCAATGCATCAAATAAAGAAGACTTGTGGGATGGGCTAAAGAAACAGCAGTTCAGTCTTTTCCCTTTGTATAAGATAGTTAATCCTGATCAGTCATTGATGGTGACAAAAAACTCCCTGTATTCTCCCAATATAGATGATCTGCAGGAAAGCCGTTTCATGCAAAAAACAAAACAATTTCTTGATAAAAGCCCCAAAATAAAACTGTTTAACCTGGGTAATACGCTGACACCGTATTTGAAGTCATTGAAAGAATTGCGTGTATTTCAGTATGATTCCGGTGATCTGGATATGCTGCAAAATGTTTTTCAGAAAAATCATTTTGCAGATGATCTTGAAAGTGATAACCGTATTATTATTCACAGTTCAGATATGATGATTAATAAAACGGTGGAAGAAGCGGAATCCTCAGGGCCAGATCATCTTATGCGGTTGTTCAGTTACAATCACATCATGCAAAAACTTGGAAAGGGTATGCTTACAAATCGTCCGATTGAGGATAGTCTTGTGCAGGAAGCAAGGAAAGCTTATGTGGTAAGCCCTGTGTCGAGCCTTGTAGTACTGGAAACACAACAAGATTATGATCGCTTTAATATCAATGATGCTGATAACAGTTTGAAAAACGCATCTATGAAATCAAAAGGGGCAGTACCAGAACCACATGAATGGGTATTAATAATATTGGTGGCTTTAGTATTGGTTATAGTTATGAGAAAAAGAAAACCTCAATTCAGCGCATAATGACTTCTTTGTTAAGAATATCTTTTAAAAAAGAAAACTTCATAAAGCCAGCTGCTTTATTAGCTATTGGGTATGTTACTCTTGCAATCATTGCACTGAAAGATTACTTGCCTTTTCATTCGCTGAATTTTATACTTGGTTTATTGGCGCTGCCACTATCATTACAAATTCAACAGCAGAGAAAAAGATCCTGGCGTTTCGGATGGATAGTGTTTATCTGCATGACCCTATGTTTTATTATGCCGGTAAATACACTTTTATATTTTGCTATATGGTTTGCACTGTTTTTTTTGATTGAATGTTTCTATGGTAAAATAAATATGTTGCCCATATTTACTATTGTGTTGATGTCGCCTGTTTTTCAATATTTCATCAACACCTTTAGCTTTCCTATCCGGCTGGAGCTTACAAGAATAGCAGGAACTTTGTTTAATGCGATCAATACCGAAGTTGTAGTAAGAGGAAATGTCATTATTCACCAGGGGGCTGAATTTTCGGTAGACCCGGGTTGTATGGGATTAAGTATGATGGAAGCATCCCTTCTTCTTGGAATCATGCTGATTGGGTTTTATCAAAATCGGTTTCAGACAAGATTGAGAAATTGGAAACTACTGCTTTACATGGGAGCAATCGCAGTATTGAACGTTATTGCTAACCTTATACGCATTATTTTGCTTGTTCAGTTTTCAGTATTGCCCGATACGTTTTCTCATGAACTGGCAGGAGTTGTTTGTCTCATATTGTATGTTGTTCTACCGGCTGTATGGATGGCTTCTTTACTTATTAAAAAATCACCAGACCGGAGTAATGGAATTATACAATTCGACAATGTCTTACGTAGCATTATTCTTCACCTGGGTATACTAGCTTGTATATCACTTCTCGCTGTACGGGTATCCAAAGCGGATACTTATAAAAAAACGGATGTTTCTTCATTAAAGCAAACAGCCAATTTTTTAGTAACGCCTTATGCCCCCGGAATTTTGAAACTCCAAAACAAGCAAACGTTAATCTACATAAAGTATATCCGGGGGTTTTATGATACCGACCATAACCCAATGATCTGCTGGAAAGGTAGCGGTTATGTATTTGAACAAATTCAAAAAGAAAAGATCAGCAATCAGGAGGTTTATACAGGTATGCTGATTAATGATGACGAAAAACTTTACTCAGCCTGGTGGTATGACAATGGCCGGTCTGCAAGTATCAATCAATTAGAGTGGCGCTGGGATATGCTTAGAGGTGCTGAAAGCTATGCTGTAGTAAATGTTACCTGTTCCAGTCCTGAAGAATTAGATAAGCAGGTTAAAAATATTTTCCAGAAGAAAATATTGACTACATTTTTTTAATAACCTAAAATAAATAAGCATGAAACAAATCTGGTTTAAAAAAGCTGGCTGGCTTTACCTGCCAATACATGCGATAGGAATACTTATCACACTTGGCGCAATTGGTTTTATGGTGCCGGTTAGTATAGCGGTAATCAGGAACGGTCACTCTGTTAGCCATGACCTGTTCGAAATATTTGTATATGTCACCTGCACTGCCTTCTGGTGGAAATGGGTAGCAGAAAAAACTTCTGACAAATGAAACAAAAAACATTCTCATTTCAAGCAAGGTTGAACAGTTTTGAATTTGCCTTTAAAGGGATTTTCAAATTCTTTCAACAGGAACCAAATGCGTGGATACACCTGGTTGCTACCATTATTGTATTTATGGCAGCAATGTTTTTTAAGGTGTCAAATAATGAAATGATCTCTTTAGTTGTGGTAACCGGCTTTGTATGGGTAGCAGAGATCTTTAATACAGCAGTTGAAAG
>JAKFEJ010000090.1:0-6527 GCA_036675745.1 Chitinophagaceae bacterium
TGAATATCGGCTTCCAGGATTTTTATCAAAAGTTTCCAAGAGCCGTATATAAGCTCTCAGATGGCAGCGATATATCAGCGGTGCTTACCAATTCCATACAAACTATTCCGTTATTGGCTACAGCCAAATATAATTTTTTACCACAGGCAAGGGTACAGCCCTATGCAACTGCAGGTGCAGGTGGCGCCATTGTTCTCAACAGGCAATACATTGGTGAATATCCAAATGAAACGAATAAATTCAGCTTTGCCGCCAAACCAGGAGTGGGTGTTTATATTCCATTCCGGAAGCAGGGCGAGGTGGGTGTAAACCTTGGTGTGAATTATAATTATATCGCTTACAAGCGGGATGATATTTCTAACCTGAGTTATATAGGGTTCACAATAGGCATTGGTTTCCCGATGCGGGATTGATAACAGTTTTTCAAATTCAATAACAGATTTCAGATATTTTGCCCCGGTTGATGCCGGGGCATTTTTTTGCAAACAATGGCAAAGATATTATTGGGCTAAAGCCGAAAAAGAATGGTTTGAGCCTCGAAAAAAGATGGCCGTTTGGGTTTGTAGAGGAAGGAGGTTAGATTTGGATGAAAATAAAATGCATGAAACTGTTCCTGCTTATTGTTAGCCTGATATTTTGCCCCTCAAATAAGGATGATGGTTGTACAAGTATAAAAACTGGAAAGTTTACCAATAAAACAAAGGATACAATTATTACCCGCACAATAGAATATCAAACAGAAATATGTAAAAATGAAGAGACGAACTGGAAATGGAAACTTCACTGGATTGATGATTGCAAATATTACATGGTATTAGAAAAAGATTACTCAACTAATCCTTCCAAAATTTTCATGATCGGAGATACGATTACAATAAAACTCACAACAGTTAACAAAGAAAAATATGATTGGGAAGCTACTTATAAAGGAAGGAGCTTTAAAGGGTTTAATTATATTTTATAAATGGAGCAAAAAAGTATGAATTAAAAATGATTGACATAATTTCTTTTGAGGATCTCTATGACGGAGTTGAGCAAGACGCTTCAGATAGCAAAATCAAAATAGCCGCACATGCTTTACTTACTGCAATAAATGACTGGCCTATCACAAATTTATCACAGCCAAAGGAACTTTTGTTAACGCTAACTACTGAAATTGGAGATCCGTTAACTCACAAAAAAGTTGAGACTTATTCGAAAACACTAAGTATAAATAACAGTATCTGGAAAATGGAGGCGACAAGTTCCTTACTTGAAATGTTTGAATATGACAACACCAAAACACTTGCTGAAATTATAAATGATATTACGATCCATTACAAAAAATAAAATAGGAGTGTTTTTACGCCGCTGTTGATTTTTCTTCTCACCAGCAGCACGAATAAAAGCAGATTGAAAATAATAAGACACTTAGGCAATACTGATACTCCGATTCTTCGACAAGTTCAGAGTCCGGAAGCAAACAGAAAAATTTAAAAATCCCCAACAAGAAATGAAACTCCCAAAATATCCATTAGCAGCGGGTGACAACTTAACAACATTTGAATTTACCAGTGAAGGGTCAAAGGGGCGAATTATAAAACTTGTTCAGTATTCACAGACAAACCTGAAAGATATTTTCAATCTTGCTTTCGGGGACAAGGACATAGCTACTGGAAAAATTAACGATACAAATATTTCTAATAATGGCGACAGTGAAAAAGTTTTAGCAACAATAGTGGCTACCGTGTATGCCTTTACAGAAAAATATCCTGGTGCATACGTTTATGCTACGGGCAGTACAAAAGGCCGGACAAGGCTTTACAGGATGGGAATTTCAAAATACTTTTCAGAGGTTAAAGACGATTTTGAAATTTATGGTGAACTATCCGATAGCTGGGAGAATTTTAGAAAAGAGGTTGATTATGAGGGCTTTCTTGTAAAACGAAAAAAATAATTAAATTTGCAACATGAACATTAAAGAACTAAATAAAAAGAAAGTTCCCATTGTCAAAATTGACAAGTCGTTAAATAAATACGACGACATTGTTCTTTTCCCAGACAAATTAAAAAAGGCAAACAAAATGCTACGGACGGTGGGGCTGCCAAAGCCCGCTAAGAAACACCAGCGTTAACATCTTACGCTGCTGTTGGTGTCTCTTCTCACCAACAGCACGAATAAAGTATAGTGAAAAGAAAGTAGCAAATCACCTAACCTTAGTAGAAAATGATTGAATGAAGTCCTGCAACCTTATTATCTTATTTTGATACCGCTTCTCAAAGGAGTTAATAATGTAATAAGGTTAAACCATTGATGCGATTTATTTTCTACTAAGGTTTTTTTACGCCGCTGTTAATGTTTTCTTCTCACCAACAGCACGAATAAAGTAGAGCGAAAACAATAATACACTTCCATAATGCTGAATAGAATTACAGAACGATGAACGGAGCGTCACAACGAAGTCGATAGTAGCATTGCCGTTGGCTACATAAAAAAATTACCTGTAGATTGCTACTTCGTATCCTCCATCACCATTTCTCATCGCCCTGTACATCCCAGCACTGTTAAAGATCATCGCAGCATTACCCTGTGCATCTACGCCTATCATACCACCTTCGCCTTCGAGCTTTATTAGTTTATCATTCACTACTATGTTCATGGCTTCGTGTAAAGAGAGGCCTTTGTATTCCATCAGGCAACTAACATCGTAAGCAACTACGCCGCGGATAAATGGTTCGCCATGGCCGGTGCAACTAATAGCGCAGGTTGCATTGTTGGCATAAGTGCCGGCACCAATCAGGGGGCTGTCGCCGATGCGGCCATATTTTTTGTTGGTCATCCCGCCCGTGCTGGTAGCAGCGGCAATATTTCCTTCTGCATCGCAGGCAACAGCGCCTACTGTTCCGAATTTTTTATCACGCATCAGCTCTTCCAGTTCCTGGTGCGTATGATCCAATGCATAATTATCCGAATCACGGATGGCCTTCCACTGATCATAACGGAATTGACTGAAGAAAAATTCATCGGGCTCCAGCTTTATTCCCTGCTTGATGGCAAAATCATTGGCGCCTTTGCCACTAAGAAATACATGGTTACTGTTGCGCATTACTTCCATCGCCAGTTCTATCGGGTTGCGGACGTTTCTTACACCTGCTACTGCACCTGCATTCAAAGTGGCGCCTTCCATGATGGCGGCATCCATTTCCTGCAATCCTTTTTTGGTAAATACAGAACCCCGTCCTGCATTGAAGAGCATATTATCTTCCAGCACTACAACTGTTGCTTTCACAGCATTAACGGCGGTACCACCTTCTTCCAGCACAGCATAGCCAGCTTTTAATGCATCTTCCAAACCTGCGAGGTAAGCGGATTCCAGGTCAGGCGTCATATCCTGTTTCAATATGGTACCCGCTCCGCCATGTAGTGCTACTGTATATTTTGACATAATTGATCAGCTGTTTTTCGCAGCCGAAATTAGTTATTTTGTTTGCGAATAATTTCCATTTTTTCCCCATGAAGTTTACATTACAACTAACAATTGCCGATGTTTATTTGTTAGCCGTTATTTATTCAGGATACTTACATATTCAGTTAATGCTTTATAACTTTTTTATAATACTAAAGAATGAAGCTTTACGTTAGGTTGTAGTAATACTAACCAACTAATAAAAATAACTGTATGAGGAAGTACCCGCTTTTATTATTAATTATTGTATCAGCGATTTCCGCCACTGCTCAAACTACCTTCAAAAAGAATAGCCTTTATGTTGAACTTGCAGGTAATGCCCTGTATGCTTCCCTGAATTATGAACGACAATTAACGAACAAACCTGGCATAGGTATCAGATTGGGAGTGGGCTATTTTTCCAGCGATGAAAAATTCAGAATATCAATTCCTATAGCGATAAATTATCTTTTTCAATTAAACAACGACAGATCATTCATTGATGCCAGCCTTGGTGCCACCTGGTCGGGAGCCGCAGGTATAAAAAAAGACTCATCCGATGGAACCAGAGATTATAGTGAACATATACTGAGCTTTGTTCCGGCCATTGGTTACAGGCGCCACACAAAGGGCGGCTTTATGTGGCGGGTAAGTTTTACTCCTCTTATAAACAAATACAGGGTTGTTCCCATCCCGGGGGTTTCCATAGGAAAAGTTTTCTGAGTAATAATCTGCCGCTACGATGCGCTTTGTTTATAAGCCATGCGGTGGGTAAAATCCATAGGTCGCTTAAAGAGTTGCCAACCTTTTAAAAGGTTGGCAACTCTTTACCGGAACTCATAATGAATGATCAGGAAATTCGGTAAAGTACTTTACACTTTCTTCTGCTGCGAAATAGCGATGTAATAAACGGGTATGCCTGCTAATACAATACCCAGTCCCCACAATGTATATGCGGGTTTGAAAATAATAAGGAACACACAGAATGTCAATCCTAAAACGATGTAAAGAGCCGGCATGAAAGGATAAGCGAATGCCTTGTAAGGCCTTTCCGCATCGGGTCTTTTTTTGCGTAATATAAAAATGCCGATGATAGTAAGTACATAAAATAATACAACAACGAATGCTATCATATCCAGCAGATCATTGTATCCTCCACTCAAACATAATAAAGAAGCAACGACAGCCTGTGCCCAAAGAGCCCATTGCGGTACTGCATTCTTGTTAAGTACACCGGCTTGTTTAAAGAATAAACCGTCTTTCGCCATCGTATAATAAACTCTTGCACCTGACAGTATCAATCCATTGTTACATCCAAATGTTGAAATCATGATCATGACCGCTATTACAATTGCACCGCCTGCACCAAAGATGGCATTGGATGCCGCTACCGCTACACGGTCTCCTTCAGGAAATGCGATCTGGTTTAATGAAAGCACATTCAGGTACATGAGGTTGGTGGTAATATAAATAACGGATACGATCAGCGTACCCAGGAAAAGACTGAGACCAATATTCCGTTTAGGATTTTTTATTTCGCCTGCTATAAAGGTTACATTGTTCCATGCATCGCTGCTGAAAAGAGAACCTACCATGGAAGCAGCAATAGCGCCTATTAATACCGTGCCGCCGATAGGAAACCAGCTACCATCCGTTACAAAACCACCGGCACTATTTTTTTCCAGTTGAACTGCATCCAAACCCGTTTGCCAGTTTTCCGCCCAAAAACTATTTTTTACCAGCAAAAAACCTAATACGATCAATCCAAAAATGGATAAAAGTTTTACTGTAGTAAAAGTTGTTTGTATGATCTTTCCGCCCTGTATGCCTCTTGTATTGGTATAGGTAAGAAAAATGATCAATGCAATCGCTAATATTTGCGCGGCGGAAATATTCAGGCTGCCAATGCTGAATAAAATATTGCTCTCTCCTACTTCAGGAATAAGATAAGCAGTGAACCGGCTGAAAGCAACAGCTACAGCAGCAATAGTAGCTGTCTGAATAACAGTAAAAGAACTCCACCCATATAAAAATCCGGCTAAAGGATTGAATGCTTCTTTGAGGTACACATACTGTCCGCCGGCCTTGGGATACATGCCACTTAATTCACCATAACTAACGGCAGCCATTACCGTCATCAGCCCGGTAATAAGCCACACGGCGATCAGCCAACCTGCACTTCCT
Organism: Chitinophagaceae bacterium; assembly: GCA_036675745.1. Lineage (GTDB taxonomy): Bacteria > Bacteroidota > Bacteroidia > Chitinophagales > Chitinophagaceae > Terrimonas_B. Next base: position 5,610 of record JAKFEJ010000090.1, read on the forward strand.
ACATTCCTTACTATATCCGTACTTACAATGAATATACCCGACCCGATCATTGATCCTGCCACGATCATAGTAGCATCCCGTAAGCCCAAAGACTGTTTGAAGGAAGTTGTTTGTTCTGACATGCAATATTATTTAGCGATCAAGATAAGTAATTCACTTCATTTTCATCGCACCTGCCTGAACAAAAAAAAGTCCTTCCGGGTTATTGGAAGGACTTTCTAAGGGGAAATACCTTTAATTCTTTTTGCTCTTATACTGGGCGTTCAATCCTTTTACTACATCACCCGTAATATTATAAACAGTATCCTTATAATAAAACAAGCCCTGCTCATAAGCAACTATGTATGAATATTCTTTTGTCTTGTTGTACTCAGCAATAAATTCCTCAATCGTTTTCTTCAGGTTTAACTGGCTGCGCATCATAAACTCCTGGTATTGCTGATCAAGCTCCTGCTTTTTATTTTTAATCCTCGATTCCAGTTGCCTGACATCTGTCTGGGCTTTTTCATAGTCCGCCTGTGTCATCGTACCATTTTTTTCCTTTTGCTGGTATTCCTGAATTTTGCTTTGATAAGCATATTCAAGCTGGGAAAGTTGAGTGGTAAAATCCTTTTCCTTTTTTTCAATCTCTGTCTGAACGTCTTTTACAAGCGATGTATTATTCTGAACCGAGTCCATTTCAAAATAAGCAATGCGAAAAGGCTTATGAAGTGATAAAGAATCTTTTGATGAATTCATACTGCTGGTAGTGCCGGTGTCCTTTTTACTGAAATGTGCAAAGAGTAAAAAACCGGCAACAACGGTTAATAATATATTCCAAACCAACAGACCATTTTTCATTCGATTGTTTTTTGCAAATTAAGGATGAATAGGCGGGCAAAGATAGGAATTCAGTTTACTTTATGAAACAGTTAACAG
>JAKFEJ010000028.1:0-6429 GCA_036675745.1 Chitinophagaceae bacterium
GATGGAGCGTTTTCCTTTTAATACAGCTTCTACGCATTGAAGCCTAAATTCATAACCGTACTTGTTTCTTTTATACATAAAAATACCCCCAATTAGTGTCTAACTTTTTGGGGGCAGTACATTAAGAGTGGCTTTTTTATTTATGCTATCCCTTAAGCAATGAATGGTTTATTAAAAAAAATATTCTGCTATTTTCTGCACTGTTCCCTTTTTTTCAACTGTTCCGACTAATGATTAAGAAACCACCGTTGAAAATAATTGTAGAGTAGCCGGGGTTTTATTAAATGCCATGGCAATTGACGAAAAGGAAACAAACATTTTTTGATCTGCCTGTATTAAATTTTTAAAGTCATGCTTACAATAATTCTTTTACCCCTAATTCTTTACGCCTTTTTTTTAGAAATGGCCCATTTGCGTACAGCAAAAAAAACAATGCCCCCAATACTGAGAAACAGCGCTATCCATTTCCAGGGGTAAGGCTTGCTTAATTCAATAGCATCAGTTTTTCCTACCAGTACCGGACCAGCCCAGTAACAGGGCATCGATTTTTCTCCCGAGGCAGTTTTCAGAAATTCCAATTTAGCCTTTTGCAAAGCCACGTCTGTTGGCAATCCTTTAGCAAGCCACTTATAAAAAAGTTCTGTCAGCATATAGGTTGATTCATTATCAACAGACCATAAATTGGTAATCGCAGCCGGGATACCTAAAGCGGCAAATCCCCGGTTAAAGCTGAACACACCTTCTCCCTGGTAGAGTTTACCTTTTCCTGTTTCGCAGGCGGACAAAACGATAAGATTGGTACTCGGCTTATTCACGCCTACCAGGTCAGACAGGTATAATGCTGAATCAGCAAAATAAATGACAGGCTCATTATTCAGGCTGCTGCCAGCAGCATGTGTATACAGTTGAATGATCTTGTAATCCGAAAATTGTTGCATGAAATTCATCCGGGATGCTTCTGAAGAAACCCGGCTTACAGCATTGTCAAAATAATCAGCAATTTTATGTAAAGAATAATCACTCCCCGGAAGCGCCGATAAAGAAAAAGACGAAGGATATTTTACGGGAGCAATACCCAAAAAGTTTTTGCCCCGCGATGCCCTTGTGGAATTAAAATCATTTAACAGGAAACGACCTGAATAAGTATAGCTTACCGCATGATCCTGCACGAACCATTTAATTGGCTGTCCAACACGGCTGGTTATTAAAGCTTCGAACGGGAAATACTGACCACCCGGGGAGATAATAATACGGCCATTGGGTATAGGTATGTTTTGAAAGACCAGTTGATACAATTGGGATGAAGTATGCACAAACCCCGGAAAATTGCTGTTTTGCAGGGTAGGATTAGAAATGTAATTGTTGAATGCAACCGTTAAACTATCAAACCTGGCCTTGTTGACCTTGTTGAAATGACTTCCATTAGCCGTAATGAGTAAAATATAGATCGCACTATCTCCAACAAACAATTCAGCCAAAGCCTGGTGGTCCCGCAATACATTTTGTTTTATTCCCTCCAGGGTAATTTGCAGGGTATCCATATAATTTTGGAAGTAGAGCGGGTTATTGGATTTGATCTGCTCTTCCAGTCGATCCAATTCCTGCAGTTGACTGAACTTTTCGTTCTTTAATTCACTGCACCGCTTTGATGCCGGATCAGTGGTATCATATTCTCTTTGGAGCTGAAGGATCTTCTTTTTGATCTGTGTTTGTTTGAGAATGGAGGCTTCATCCATCCAGCGTTGTTGTGCAAGCTGATCCTGCAGCAATACGGCCCTGCTTTTTTCAAAGAAATAAAATGCCTCATGAATATTTTTACCTAAAATACAGGCTTCAATAGCATTTTCATAAAGCCGGCGACTATCGCTTCTCCAGTATAAGCGGGATTCGATTTCCTTTTGCTCCACTTTGAACTTATCCAGCAACTGATCGGCAACTTTGTATATGCTAATAGCTTTTTGCAGGAAACCAGGCAGCTTTTTTTCTTCGTACTGCTTCCGGTATGCATCCGCTTTATTGATCAGCAGGCCGGTGAGATAATAATTCCTTTTGAATTGCATCATCTCCTGTGTGGTGCTATGCAAAATAGCTTCCTCGTTACTTCCCTTTTTAACCTGGTCAAAGGCCAATTGGAAGTATTTAAAAGCAGAATCGTATACACCTTTCCGAGCATATAGTTCTCCAATATTTGCGAAAATATTCAATGACTCAAAAACATCTTCTGTATTAAAATCTTCATTGTTATTAATATACTTAAGTGCTTTTCTATAATGAGCCAGTGCCTTGTCAACGTCATTCAGCTGTTTGAAATAAATCTTATAAGCTATATCTTTTACGGTCTGCTTGCAGTTAAAATTATCCCTGATCTCCTGGTAGTATTTAAGGCATAGGTTATAATAAAAAAGCGCTTTCTCAGTATTCCCTTTTAGCAACTGTACTTCAGCCATTTGCCCATATGATAAAGCCAGATAATCTTTAAGTGATGATTTGCGGTATTCGTCGATCTTATTTTTTAACAGTTCTTCTGCAGCTTCATATTTGTTCAACTTCAGCAGTGCATTTATCTCCCAACCAAGGCTACTGGAGACGAAGCCCTCACCCGTTGTTTTCTCTACACCGGTATTATTGGCTGCGTATTCATAACCAAGTGCCTGGCATTTTTCAGCATAGTCAATGCAACGGTGGTAATCACCCATGTCAAAAAAATATTCGACCTGAGTATATATAGCTCGCAGGGAGGCCCGGTCAACATGGTTTAACCGCATCGCAATAGATGAACAACTATCCAGTGCGATCATCTTTTCCGTAAAATTGTTTAATGAGTCATAATCGACAGCCAGGTAAAAGTAGATTCCAGGCAGGGCCTTCATTTTTACCGATGGCTTACCGGCATTGGCAGTGGTGATCGCGATCGCCTGGCGCTGATATTGTACCGCATTTATAAAGTCACCCTCCCTGGAATAGATTTCAGCAATCTTGCGAAGCAAATAAATGTGCGTAGAATCATATCTGTAAGGACAATTTTTCAGACTGTCAATTGTGGACAGCAGATCCTTCAATTGAAGGCTGGGCTGAAGTTTTGAAGACCTCAGGCTTCGTAACCTTGTCCATAAAATATCCCTGTCAGGACATTGGGATAGTAAGGACGTTGCCTGGAGCAAGCCAGAACCTAGCAATATCAGTAGTTTCATTCGCATAGGCAGCAACAAATTAATATACCAAAACCACCTATTGCAAAGTAATCGGTTTCTTTGAGCAAACACCCAGAGGTGAATTTTGTCTATACTTCCTATAATGGCATTTTTTGCCAGGCTTTTTGCTTGAATCCAAAATCATCCCAAATCAGACAGTCTAATTAAATTAAATGGTTTTTAACTAATTCGGTATTTTGACTTCTATCTTTCGGGTGGTGGTGGCCCTCCTGGATCCGGGGGATTACCATTATACTCATCCGGGGTTTGAGTTATCCAAATTTCAACCCTTGTTTTTGGAACGCCTTTGCCCTCCGGAAACCATTTGAAATATATGTAATGTTCAAAATAATCCAGCCCATTGTCTAGGTATTTCTCTTTATTGATAGGGTCACTTATAAAAACCCGCCAATCAGGATACTTTTTGAGTTTAATATTTTCTGGCCCGTCTTCATCGCTATATCCTTCTCCCTTAGGATATTTTTTGAATTTTATATCATGGTAGTTAAGATATCCGCCGACAAATATTTCATACTTTCTTTGACCTTCTCTCTTTAGCGAAAATTGATCTTCGGGTAGCGGGGTCTCTGGATAAGTGCCCCATAAACTAAAGTATTTTTTAAGATCATCTTCCAGTTTCATCTCATCATCATATACTAAGAAATGTTTGAACTCACTTTCTTCTACCCCGTCTTCCTTCAGCTTATTTTTTAGCTGTACCCAAATTTTTTCCTTCTTTTTTACGTTTACACTTTTTTCAATCTGTTCCATAAAAAACAATTTAATGGTGAACAAAAAAATTACATTTTCTTCAGCTATTCCTGGGCAATTTCCTTTCCATCAAGGTTCCTATTCCCTACCTACCGCAAGAATTTTTGGCTTTTGTTTATCACCGGGCCAGTAATGTTTCATATAGAGTGAGGCAGATGAAATTTTCCAAACTGAACATAATGTGAGGTTAGCACTAATATTTCAAAGTACGTTATTAGTTTGTCGCATTGCAGAAATCACAGGGAAACAAAATCTGTAAATTATTTTCTTCAAATTAAGAAGTAGCGACCTGAATAAATGGGTTAGAAGTAAACTGCTGAAACAGGAAGATGAACTCATGATCTGTTCACAACTCTAATTTACTTAAAATTAAAATACCTTCACAAAAATACTTTTTGCATTTTTACATATTACTGACCGGACTACTACTCTCCGTAGCTTTTAGTCAACATAAAATTCGGATTAGGAGTATATATGAGAATTTACCATTTCCTCAACCACTTCTCCGCATCTTCTTTTCCCACCAGGTTGTTCTCCACCACCTGGCGTAGGAGTTGTTTGGCTGTTTCGGTATCACCGGGCCGGTTACGTTTCATTAGAGTAAGTGCATGATAAAACTTTCCGGGGTTTGCATAAAGTCGGGTATAATTTTCTAATTGCGAAAAGTAGTTTATTGCTTTATCGTACTGTCCGAGTCGTAGGGAAACAATACCGGCATATTTTTTTGCTTCTACCGAAGACTCATCATTCATGGCCATGATTTCAAATTGCTTCAGCGCCTCCTCCAACCGGCCTTCATTAAACAAATGGAGACCAGCCTGGAGGCTGTCTTCTTTATTTCCCATCGTTACCGGAAGCGTTTGAAAATTCTGCTCCACAAATTTATCCGCTAATTCCTTTGTAGACGAGGAGCTGAACCAGGCATTCCAGCCAAAAATAATACCGGCCAATACTGCCGCTGCAGCTGCCCAGGGCCATAACTTTCGCACCAGGCTCGTTTTTTGCCTTTTCAGACTATTACCCTGCTTATATTCTGTATATATTTCCTTGAACCTCTCTCTATCTTCCATCATTTCCATCGCTATTACCTGTTTAGTAGAAAGGTAGAAGGCTACTTCTTCAGCAAATACGGGGTCTGTAGCAATCCTTTGTTCAAACTCTTTTTTTCTTTCCGGCGAAAGCTCCTCATTAAAATAGGTTTCTATGTATTCCATGTTATCCAATGCTGCTGATTTTATCCTTTTTATATAATTGTTTTAATTTTTCCAGGCAACGAAGCCGGCTCGTTTTTACAACATCTGCTGTTTTATATTCCATCGCCGCGGCTATCTCTTTATCACTAAACCCTTCCGCCCATTGCATCAGTAGTTGACGGCAGTTCTCACCTATTTCCTTTAATTTCTGTTTTACCAGTTCCCTGTCTGTTCTTTCCATCATTTCCTGTATCACAGACTTTGCCGTATCAGCCATTTGCATAAACATGGCCGAAATGGATAAAGCATGATTTACGCTGTCCTTATTAGTCGTCTTTTTCCGAACAAGGTCAACACATTTATTATGAAAAATCTGGTAAAGCCAGGTTTTTAGCGAAGAACGCCCTTCAAAAGAATGGTTGATGATCCTGGCTATAGCTGCTATAATGGTATCAGCATATATGTTGAAAGCTTCATCTTCCTGGAAAGAATATTTATGAATGGCCTGCTCTATGAAATAAGCATACTGACTGAACAGTTGTTCCTCTCCTTTTTTCCGGTTAATACCATCCTGTAATAAATTATTGATAATGTCCCGGTCAGAAGAGTTTGGTGTTGGTTGGTGAAAAGGCATATACCTTTTTTGTCCTTATAAGATACAGAAAAAAGAAGGATAAGAAAAAAAACTCTTTTCCTGTTTCCTTACTTAACATTAGCTACGACAAATAAACAGATCACACATTTTTCGAAAAATTGTCAAAGCCTGCCGCCAGCTTCGTTACCTGCTTAGTGGTTACCTGCAAAGAACGATACTGAACAGTAAGACGGCACTTTTAAACTCATTTATCCGCATGATCAAAAACCATTAACCATTAAACTTTTAAAAAATGAAAAAACAATTTTTCCGCTATACTTCCGGGTTTATCCCGCTTATAGCACTGTTCACCTGCACCTATGGTCAAAGCAGCAACCCAGGTTTACCAGTAAACCATAACACTTCAAAAGAGTGGGCTTATAATAATAAGTCAAAAGCCCTTGAAATGCCTGCTACTGGGAACCTCGCTGCTGCCAGCATCAATGCAAAAGCAGTAAAGAACTTTACAAAAAATTATAAAGAGGCAGCTAATGCAGGCTGGTTCGTTATAAAGGATGGGTACTTAGCCGAATTTAAACAGGATGGGATTACAACAAAAGTTTATTATGATCCCAAAGGAAGATGGATCGGAAACATTCGTTCTTATTTTGAAGACAAACTGCCACGGGATATCAGGCAT
>JAKFEJ010000088.1:0-6407 GCA_036675745.1 Chitinophagaceae bacterium
TAGCATTATCAGCAAGTTTTGAAGTTGTTACAACTCCGGTTGCAATAGTTGGATTCGGATATGTTCCTGATAACTCACCACCGGCTGTTCCATTCGGTGGTAATGACGTTGGAATAACTCCGGTTGCAAGTTTTACAGAAGTAACTGAAGCATCAACAAGTTTCAAAGTCGTAACAGAATTATCAGCAAGTTTGCCATTGGTAACAGCGCCATTTGTAATGGTTGGATTTGGATAGCTGCCTGTAAGATCCCCACCCGCTGTTCCGCTTGGTGGCAATGTTGTTGGGATAACTCCGGCTGCAAGTTTTACAGAAGTAACTGAAGCATCTGCAAGTTTTAAAGTTGTAACAGAATTATTGGCAAGTTTGCCATTGGTTATAGCTCCGGTTGTAATAGCCGGATTTGGATAAGTTCCTGTAAGATCGCCACCCGCTGTTCCACTTGGTGGCAATGACGTTGGAATAACTCCGGCCGCAAGTTTTACAGAAGTAACCGAAGCATCTGCAAGTTTTAAAGTTGTAACAGAATTATTGGCAAGTTTGCCATTGGTTATAGCTCCGGTTGTAATAGTCGGATTTGGATAAGTTCCTGTAAGATCGCCACCCGCTGTTCCACTTGGTGGCAATGACGTTGGAATAACTCCGGCCGCAAGTTTTACAGAAGTAACCGAAGCATCTGCAATTTTTAAAGTTGTAACAGAATTATTGGCAAGTTTGCCATTGGTAACAGCACCATTTGTAATCGTTGGGTTTGGATAGGTTCCTGTAAGATCACCACCCGCTGTTCCACTTGGTGGCAATGTTGTTGGAATAACTCCGGCCGCAAGTTTTACAGAAGTAACCGAAGCATCTGCAAGTTTTAAAGTTGTAACAGAATTATTGGCAAGTTTGCCATTGGTTACAGCCCCGTTTTTTATTGTGGGGTTTGGATAGGCTCCGGTAAGATCTCCACCTGCTGTTCCATTCGGCGGCAATGATGTTGGAATAACGCCTGCTGCAAGCTTTGATGAAGTCACTGAAGCATCGGCGATCTTTAAAGTTGTTACAGCATTATTGGCAAGTTTACCATTGGTAATAGCTCCATTGGTAATGGCTGGATTCGGATAGGCGCCTGTAAGATCACCACCGGCAGGTCCGGTAGGATTTCCGGCGAATGTTACATCAGGTCCAAGCTTAGCCATGGTAATAGAACCATCTTTAACTTTTGAAGTTGTGATGGCATTATCAGCGAGCTTCTGATCAGTGATAGCATTATCTGCCAGTTTACTTGTTGTAACCGACTCATTGGTAATTGTTGGATTGGGATAGGACCCTGTAAGATCCCCTCCCGCTAATCCGCTGGGAGGCAATGTTGTTGGAATAACGCCAGCCGCAAGCTTCTCATTGGTTATGGATGCATCTGCAATTTTTGAAGTACTGACAGAGTTATCTGCCAGTTTACTTGTTACCACAGCATCATCTGCAAGCTTTGAACTTGTAACAGCATTGGATTTAATATCCGGGTTTGGAAAAATACCAGAAAGATCGCCGCCGGCTGAACCTGTAGGTGAACCGGTAGCAGCATTTCCTGCAAACAGTGCATAGGGCACGGAAAGTAATTGCCCCGCGCCGAGATCAAGAAAGTTTGACCCGCCTTCAGGATCAATTTCGACCTGTAAAAATTTTGCCCCGGAGTTCCAGTTGACACCTGCTATAGTACCGGTTACACTAGCAGCACCCGTACCTCCGATAGCGATACTAAACATACCCAGGTTGCTTGTAGTCACGTTTCTTACTTCCCTGTATAATACCATTCCTGTTGCGTTCTCATCACGTATTGACAACCGGATTGAAATTTTTTTACCCGGTAAAACATTTCCAACGGCATTTCTTGCAATACCCTGGTAATTGATCTGGTTAGGAACCTGGGCACTAATAGTCGAGGAGTAAGCGATCAATAAAAAGAGTAATATTTTTTTCATGCCGGAAATTTTGGTTTTTAAAAGAATTGGATGCTCGATTATTCAATTTTTAAAATTTGATAGGAGCCATGCTTTGATAAAGACCCGGGACCAGCCTCAAGAATTATCTGAAGCACATAGCTTCCCGCTGGCAAATTTGCCAGGGGAATACGATGGATAAGGTCTACTCCATTACAATTTATTTGTTGATCAAAAATTTTCTTACCCAGCATATCGTAAAAGCCGAATGTGACAAACCCCTTCTGTTTGGTAAAAAAATTTACTTCAACAAAACGGGAGGCGGGATTGGGGAAAATTTTGATTTCCCCGGCCGAAAACTGCCCGGGCCCATAAAAAGTTCCCGGGAACAAAATATAAGGTTGAAGAAATCCATTGGAAACGATCACTTGATTACTGGATTCCAATTGGTTCACCAGCGCCATTTCACCAATGCTCCATTCAAATTGGTAGTAACCGTTTTTAGATGTTCCGCCATTTGCATTGATAACTGAGGAAGAAATGCTCTGCGCATAAGAAATGGTGGAAACAAGAATACCTGCGATAATGGTGGTCGCGTTCTTCATGATAAAGGATTCAATATTTTATTGATAACATCTTTAATGTATCAGGGCGAAAATTAAATAAATGTTTGTTGCAGGGAAAGGTACTTTCCCTCTAATATTTTTAGTACAATCCCCTGTTTATTTAACAAGCAAGCTGGTATTCCGGAAATTTTGAAGTATAAAATTAACCCGGATAAAATTCAATCATAGGACCAGGATAGATTAATCGCAAGGTCTGGCTGTATCATCAGCTATACTCCCGCCTCCATGGCAAAAAATAATTGGCATGGAATATTAGGCTGTGGAATAAGATTTTTAACTGGCATAGACCAGGTAACGGCTATAATGGTGATTATAAAAAAAGCTCTCTCCAATTTTTGTTGAAGAGAGCCTGAACACTTATTTCAAAGCCTGTTTATAATTTTTGCAGTTTCATATTCTGATCAATTCCCGCTCCTGAGATATTCAGGTAATATAAACCGCTTGATAAACTGCCTATATTAATTGTCAGGTTATTGCTACCTTTTTTAATATGAATAGTATTCTGCATTACCACGCGGCCGCTGTTATCCATCAACTTCCAATTCGCTTTTCCGCTCAGGGTTGACGTGATCATTACCTTCGTTTCATCCGTGGCGGGGTTAGGAGAAATAACTATCCTGTTTGTAATATCAGCAAGGTAAATAGTAACGATAGCTGAATAGTTAAACTTATTATCTGCATCTACCATCTTCAACCGGTAATAAACTATTGCTGAAGACAAATTAATTACCTCATTATCTGTATGAAAATATTGACTGGCACTGCTGGTATTGCCACCGGCTGCTACTGTTCCGATACTTTCAAAATTTCTGCCGTCTACGCTTCGCTCAACAACGAAGTGTGATGAGTTGTTTTCATTGATCGTTTCCCATTGTAAAAAGGTTGAATTGTTTTGCAATGAACCTTTAAACGTCAGCAACTCCAGCGGTAAGGTGATACCGTCGCTGCCAAAATAAAAAGAAGAGAATGAATTGATATTACCCTGCAAAACATAACCATTCGTACCATGCGCTTCCGCGTAAACAGGATTTATCAATTGAGTGTTTGATGCGATTTCGGATCCGCAGGCATCATTATTTTTAAGGATCTTCAAATCAGTTATTGATGTTACTCCACTGGATGGGTCAGCATCCAAAGCATCGAACTCCACTTTTGAAATATAAAGCCTGATATCTACAGCCGAAGAAGGCTGAGTAGCTGGCGTAATAGTGATATTGCGATGCAGGTACCGCTTTCCGGAACGCTGGCGCAATGTTCCTGACTTTGTATAAAAGGATGAAGTAACTGCGCCCAGGTTATTTGAATTGGCTTTTATCTCCGCCATTATATTTCCATCAGGTCCCGTAATGGGCACCCAAAGATTATTATTAGTATTATCAATGGTGACGGGGGTACCTGTAGTACAATTATCCAATACGCCGGGTGTAACATCAATGGCTGCAGGAATTGAACTTTTGCCACCCGCATCCGCATAACCTAAAAAAGTGTATTTCTGAACACAACCTGCGCAGGTAGGCACGACAGGATTGGCCGAGCCTGGACCCGATGTGGTAGAGTTATTATCCATGATCACAAAAATATCTTTACCATCAGGAGAAAATGCAAGGTCCCTGAAGCGGTTTCGGCTTCCGAAATAACTAACAGTATCACTAACAGTATTGGTAGGAGCAGTAGCATTGCCTGCGCTGTTTAATCTTATTCTCAGGAGACGTCCCCATTTTAAGGAAGCAGCGACCAAAGAATTTTTCCAGCCCGGTATTAATGTATTGGTATAAACGTCTAACCCCGACCATGCTTCTGTTGGCCAACCAGGTGCAGGCAATGCATTACCCGGATTGGTTTGCCAGATGTTGGTTACTGTAGCCTTCGATGCGGCATAAGCGGAAAAAAGAGGGTCTTTGTAAAGCCCGTTTCCGGCAGCATCTATAGTTGCTTTGTTTGTTGCTTCACTTCCAATGGGTGGACAAGTGGAAATACCACCAGAAGAAGTGTAGTCAGCTCCTGCAGACACACTGGTATTGGTACCCTGAACTGAATTACCGTCATAATTGCCGTCAACAAAACCTTCTATTAATGGGTGCCCATAATTTCTATGTGACTCAATTATATTTATTTCATCATCGCTATAAGGTCCATGGGAAGAACCATACAAAGTATTTGTAGTTGAATCATATGCAAAGCCCTGGTTATTTCTGATACCTATACTGTAAACAGCACTGGTACTTGAATAGGGGTTATCGGTAGGTATCCATGAACCGGCAACCGGTTCAAGATTAAATCGTAAAATTTTCCCTTCGTACGAATCGGGATTTTGTGCATTTTGAGGACGCAGCCTGTTGGCAAACTGGCCTGAGCCCATATCACCCGCAGCATAAAATAAATAGTTCGTTCCGCCGGGAGTAACCGGAGCAATGATCATTCTTTGAGAATTATGATCCTGCCCACCGGGTATGGTATCGCAAACTACTGCCGGCGAACCCAATTTTCCTGTGCCGCTATTATAGGTGAACCTTACAATTTTATTTCGAAAGAATATTCCGGCAGAACTGGCAGCAGTATATAAATATCTATGAACATATGAGATATAGACATAATCATGAAGGCCGGTTCCATCTAAGAATTGAGGATGAATTGCCAGGCCTGCCAAACCTCCCTGCGGCCAGGGATTTTGACCACTTGAAAATTGTACATTCAATGAATCGGAGGGCGAGGGAAGCCATGTACTTCCTTGTGATACATCAAGAACGGTTGTCTTTGCTCCTGTACCGGGGTCCATTCTATAAACTTTATATCCTCTCGATTCAGTGATCCATAATTTATCATCGGGACCGTACGTAATTTCCCATGGATATTGTAAAATGCCGGAACCTGAAAGAATAGTCTGTTTATAAACTTCATTCATACGGCCTGCAGCTACCGTCACCGGTGCTATTGGATGCGTAATACATATATTAAATCCTCCATTACTGCCAACGCTGCTGCCGATATTTGAAACTCTTACATAATAAGTGCTGCCACTGCTTAAAAGAGATGAAGTTAAAGACGTGGTGCCGCAGGCAATAGAACTTAATGAGCCACAGGTGCCGCTGTATAATTGTATTTCAGGATTGGTGAAACCAGGTCCCGGCCCGCTAATTGTAACTGTATGGGTGCTATTTGAAGCGACAAATTTGTACCAAACATCATAGTGGGTTCCTACTGCCTCGCAGCCAGCAGGAAGGCCTGCTGAAGCGGTGGCATTTACAATTGTACCAGACGTGGGAGACGAACAAATGGTAGCTGAAGTTAATGCTGTCGCTCCACTGCAATCATCGTTTGATGGAGGAGGTGTTGGATGCGTGAGGCAGATATCAAACTTTGAACTTTGCCCGTTACCTGAAGGATCAATTCCAACATTGGAAACTCTTACGTAGTAAGTAGTGCCCACCGTTAAAGAACTTGCAGTAGCACTGGTGGATCCACATGCCTTTGAAACAAAATTTGCGTAAGCTGTTCCACTAAATATTTGTACTTCAGGATTGGTCACTTTATCTCCAAAATTTCCGATTGTAACCGTTTCTGAAGTACTTGCCGCAACAAATGAAAACCATACATCATAATGTATACCGATACTACAACCGGCTGGCACAGCAATATTTTCGGTTGAGCCGTTTAAAGAGTATGTAGGGTTACCATTTGTAGGAATAGTACAAGATGTGCTTGAGGGTAATGAAACAGGATTACTACTATTGAACTCATCCGTCTGACTAAAACTTTGTTTAGGTAAAAACAAACTGAAAAAAGAAACCAAGAAAATGAATAGGTTGGTAATAATACTGGTTCTGGAAGGCAGACACATGGTTTTAAAAGGACTTGAAGTGGAG
>JAKFEJ010000722.1:0-6387 GCA_036675745.1 Chitinophagaceae bacterium
TTTGCAGCTTTTTGTATTACAAATTTGTCTTACATTGTGTCACCTCAATACAGCTTTGAAGAAGATTGCAGCCATATTACTCATTGCCATTCTATTCTTTAACTGGTACGGTTATCGTATCGTTACTTCCATTTTGTCTAAAGACGCTGATAAACAACTCGAAGTGCGGCTGGATAATGAAGAATATAACGAATCACAATTAATAGAAGTCAGGATTGCATTAAATATCCCCTACCAGAACGACCAGTCGGAATTTGAAAGACATTATGGGGAAATGGAAGTGAATGGCAAATACTATACGTACGTAAAAAGAAAAGTTGAGAACGGGTACCTGGTTCTTAAATGTATTCCTAATAATACCAAAGAAAGGATCAAGGATGCTGGCAATGATTTCTTTAAAATGACCACCGGACTGGATACTAACCATCCTGATAAAAAGCAAAATAGTTCCAGCTTTGCTAAGAATTTCTGGAGCGAATATGATGACCGGACAACTGATTATACAATTGATATTTTTTCCGCCCTTCTCAATAAAAGGTATCTCAGTAACAGTTCTTCCTTATCCGATATCTGCGGCCCTGTTCCAGGGCATCCGCCCCAAAATATCGGTTCTTCTTTTTTAGGGTAAGGGTTATTTCTTTCCTGTGCTTCATGGAAGGAAGTGTTTCACATTTAAATTATTATAGTGAGAAATATTGTATGTATGGCCCTGTTGGGCATCCTTATTCTGCCGTCATGTACGGAGAAAGCGGGTGATTATAAAAAATTTACAGAAGACCCGCTTTTGTATAGCAAAACTGTTAAGAAACTGAATGACGTAGTACTGGAAAATAATTTTCCGCCGATGATCGCTACACGTAATTATGCTTATGCCAATATTGCAGCGTATGAAACAGTAGCAGCGGGCAATGACCAGTTTAAAAGCCTGTCGGGACAGATCAAACATTTACCTGTCATGCCCAAACCGGAAGCAGGTAAAGAGATTGATTTTTCTCTCGCTGCATTATTTTCATTTTGCAAAGTAGGTAATGCGGTCACCTTTCCTGAAGGAAGCATGATGGAGTATTATGATGAATTGAAAAAGAATGCGAAAAAAGCAGGTATGACATCAGAAATTTTAAAAAACACGCTGGCTTTTTCCGACACTGTTGTTGCTGTTGTACTCAAATGGAGCAAAGGTGATAATTATGCACAGACAAGGAGTGCGGAAAAATATACTGTAAAAGATGAAGAGGGCAGGTGGGTACCTACTCCCCCTATGTACGGGCAGGCTATTGAACCCAAATGGAGTAGTATAAGATGCCTGGTAATGGATTCCTGTTCCCAGTTCATACCACCCCCTCCTCCCGTATTCGATATAAAAAATAAAGAAAGCATGTACTTCAAATGCCTTGCTGAAGTAAAAAATATTGGTGATAGTTTGACAGCTGAGCAAAAACATATTGCCGATTTCTGGGATGATAATCCGTTTAAATTAAATGTAAGCGGGCATGTCATGTTTGCTACTAAAAAGTTTTCCCCTTCAGGACATTGGATGAATATAGTGGGGATCGCAGCTAAAGAAGCAAAAGCAGATTTTACCACTACAGTTGCGGCTTATACAGAAACATCCATTGCTTTATTTGATGCATTTATCAGTTGCTGGGATGAAAAATTTCGCAGCAACTACATAAGACCGGAAACTGCTATCAATAAATATATGGGCGAAGAATGGCGGCCTTATATCCAGACACCTCCGTTTCCTTCTTACACCAGCGGTCATGCCACCATTTCTGCTGCGGCAGCAGAAACAATGACCAGGTGGTTCGGTGATAATCTTTCTTTTACAGATACTTCATCATTGGAGTTTGGCATTGAAAGCCGTAGAATCGTTTCTTTTCGTGAAGCTGCCAAAGAGGCTGCTATGTCACGTTTATATGGCGGGATTCACTATCGCTTTGATAATGACCAGGGAAATATAGCCGGCCGTAAACTGGGTGAATTTATAATTCAACGGCTGAAGTTTACAAATCAAAATTTAATTACAACCAAATAACTTTTTATGAAACGCATTTATATCCTTCTTTTTATTTCATTTCTTTTTGTGCAGTTAAAATCGGATGCACAGGGATGTGTTGCTATTCGCAGCAATGGCAATACCTGCAGCCTTGGCAAACCCGGCGATGCAAAAGGATGGCAGTTTAATTTCAATACCCGTTATTTTAAGTCATACAAACATTTTGTAGGTAAAGAAGAACAAAAGGAAAGAGTGGAACGGGGAACAGAGGTTATCAATCATTCTCTCAACTGGGACTTTACACTCACAAGGGCATTAGATAACCGTTGGTCGGTGGCATTTAATCTTCCGATTATCTCGAATGTGCGGTCGTCAATGTATGAGCATTACGGCAATAACAATAGTACGAAACCCGGTGCAAGAAGAAATACAGAATCGTTTGGAATTGGCGATATCCGTGTTGCCGCCTATCGCTGGCTGCTTAACCCCGCAAAATCGCAAAAAGGAAACCTGCAGGCCGGACTCGGCATCAAATTGCCAACAGGCAATTATCAATACGAGGATTACTTTCATAAATTATCATCTACAGGAAGCGATAGTGCCATACTGGGAGCGGTTGATCAGTCTATTCAATTAGGCGACGGAGGCACTGGTTTTACCGTTGAGCTGAACGGTTATTACAGCTTCACTCATCAACTTAGTTTGTATGGTAATTTTTATTATCTCATCAATCCAAGAGAACAAAACGGAACATCTACTTCCAGGGGAGGAGCGGTATCTGCAACTAACCAAAAGTATTTCACTTCCACAATGAGTGTACCGGATCAATACATGGTAAGAGGGGGTGTAAATTATATGGTAAATAAATTCAACTTTTCCGGCGGTATCCGTATGGAAGCTATCCCTTCAAGCGATCTTTTCGGTGGCGATAAAGGTTTTCGCAGGCCGGGTATCGTTACTTCGGTAGAACCTACTATTTCATATACAACCAAAAAAGGAAATTTTTATTTATCAGTACCAGTAGCTGTACAGCGCAACCGCACACAAAGCTATTCAGACAAATTGCGCACAGTTGATGATGGGGTCAAAAGACAAGGCGACGCCGCTTTTGCCGATTACCTGATCAACGCCGGGTTCTCCGTGCGATTATAGTTAAAAGTATATGCACCTGCCAGGTGTTTTGCTTCAGTTACTGCTCTTAAAAGTAGTAACTGATTGACGTATCCAGGCAGATACTTAATCATTCAAAACGGGTATTAACGGTGTTACCATTTTTGGCTGATACTTTTTTCTTTGCTATTTAAAAAACTTCAAATGACAGAACGGAATAAACTTGTTTAGCATGAGCATTACGGCGTTGCCATTCCTGGCTGATGCCTCTTTTTCTTTTGCTATCAAAAAAACTTTGACTACAGATCAAATAAAAATTGTTTAACATAAGCATACGGCGTTGTAATTCTTTACGGGCGCCTCTTTTTAACTACCGGAAAAGGGATAGTCTGCCCATCAGAAGGAAGAAATTTCAGTACATCACTTATCATTCGACTATAGACCGTTAACCATTAAACATTTTAATCCGTACCTTTTTTATTAACTAATCTTCTGCAACGGGGTGTATAAAAAATATTCATGGGTATAATCATTTACTATAGTCATTGCTGCATTCAGGAATGAAATCAATAACGAGTAAATGAAATAAATGATTTAAATTATAACCGTGAATAAAAAACATAGTTTCCAATTTACTACAGGGTTTGTTACGAACAATCTACAAAAACATCCAATTGAATAATTCCTTATTACGATACCTGGCATTACTAATGTTTTGTTTCATGAGTTCATGCTCAAACGAAGTTTCCCCAAATAGGGAAATTATCAATTTGCTTTCTGAGATTGATAAAAAAAACT
Organism: Chitinophagaceae bacterium; assembly: GCA_036675745.1. GTDB lineage: Bacteria > Bacteroidota > Bacteroidia > Chitinophagales > Chitinophagaceae > Terrimonas_B. Next base: position 3,905 of record JAKFEJ010000722.1, read on the forward strand.
ATAATGCCAGGAATGCGTTTTGCGCTGAAGCAAAATTTAAATTTTATGATTCATCTTTTAAGGTTGCTAAAGGAAAGGATGAGTTGATTACTTTTGAGAACTTAATTGTTTTAACTCTACTGGAACTTGGCAATGAAGAGAAGGCGGTAAGGATGGGCGAGGAGTTAATAAAAAAAATCCCTGTTTACGACGTTGAGAAGAGAAGGGTTGCGATAAAGAGCCTCGCCCTGGCTTATTTAAGACTGGGAGAAAGAATAAATTGTATAAAAGACCATTCCGGTGAGTCATGCATCTTCCCAATAGTTGGCAGGGGTGTGCATGCTGACAAAACAAGCTCTGAAAAAGCAATAGAATTATATGAGCAAATTTTAAATAGTGATCCTATTGATTTTGAATCAAGGTGGCTGCTAAACGTTGCTTATATGACAACCGGGGGATATCCACAACAAGTTCCAATTCCGTTTTTGTTAAAAGGGTTAGATGCCGACACTTCCAGAGTTGTAAAACCATTTATTGATGCGGCTGTAAATATTGGATTAAATACAAAAAATCTGTCTGGAGGAAGTATTATTGATGATTTTAATAATGATGGCTATTTTGATCTTGTAACAAGTAGCTACTCATTGAAAGAGGGTATGCGGTATTGCAGAAATAATTCAAACGGCACTTTCACTGAAGTATCAGATTCTTCCGGCCTGGGTTATATTACCGGAGGTTTAAACATCATGCAAACAGATTATAACAATGATGGTTGGAAAGACATTTTTGTTCTTCGGGGCGGTTGGCAGAAACAGTTTGGTAAACAACCCAATTCATTGTTAAAAAATAATGGTAACGGTACATTTACAGATGTTACAAAGCAAAGTGGTCTGCTTTCATTTCATCCCACCCAAACAGCTACCTGGGCAGATTTTAATAATGATGGCTGGCTCGATGTATTTATTGGGAATGAAACAACTTCTGATTTGGATGTAAACATTTGCGAATTATATATCAATAATAAAAATGGCACTTTTACTGAATCCGCAACAAAAGCAGGTTGCAATATCAAAGCTTTTGTAAAAGGCGTAACATCGGGGGATTATGACCGGGATGGATTAACCGATATTTTTATTTCTACGCTGGATGGTCATAAAATATTATTGAAGAATGAGAGTACAAAAGAAGGTATACCCAGTTTTAAAGATGTAACACAGCGGGCCGGGCTGCATTTAAACAAAATCCGCTCTTTCCCAACCTGGTTTTGGGATTATGATAATGATGGCTGGCTCGATATACTTGTTTGCGGTTATGAATTTGATGGGTCATTAGCCGGGTATTTTGCAGCAGAAGCTTTGAATATTCCTGTTGAAAATGCAGGAAAAGTATTCCTGTTCAGAAATAATCATAACGGAACATTTGAAGATGTATCGGAGAAAGCAGGGTTAAACAAATTTGCATTTGCAATGGGCTCCAATTTTGGCGACATTGACAATGATGGTTACCTGGATATATATTTGGGCACAGGCAATCCGTTGTACCAATCGTTAGTGCCGAATAAAATGTTTAAAAATATTGAGGGGCGCAGGTTTATTGATGTAACCACATCCGCACGGGTAGGCAACCTGCAAAAAGGTCATGGCGTTTCTTTTGCCGATTTGGATAACGATGGCGACGAAGATATTTATATAGAAATGGGCGGTGTTTATGATGGTGATGCTTATCAAAATTCTTTATATATAAACCCGGGACAAAATAATAATCACTGGATAAATATTTCTTTGGAAGGTGTTACCAGTAACAAGTCCGCCATTGGCGCAAAAATAAAAGTAACCTTCCGGGAAAACGGTATAGCAAGATCTGTTTACCGTGATGTTAATTCTGGAGGGAGTTTTGGTAGTAGTCCATTAACCCAACATATAGGAATTGGCCAGGCTGCAACTATTGATAGCATTGAAGTAAAGTGGCCTGCCAGTAATACCATACAGGTATTTAAGAATATACAGCCCGGGGAGACTTTAAAAATAAAAGAAGGAGATACATCTTTTACTAAAATGAAAATGAGAAAAGTTGATTTTACGGCTCATAAAATGGGGATTATTAGTTGTTCTCCTAAATAAACAGAGAAAAATCAAAGGAGTGAAATTGTATTAGCAAGACAGAAAACATGAAAAAACTTTTTTGGGTTGCCATCGTTGGACTATTATTATTTGAAATACTGAACGTGTATTTCATCATGCCCATGCCGGGCAGCCAGGAAATGAACAGTATTGATGTGGCCTATTTTCTAAATAAGTGGCGCTGGGTATTCAGGATTTTGCTTGGGATGATGATTATAGCTGGACTATTTAGATCAACCTGGAAAAGAAAATGGTTATTGCTTATTCCAATCGTCCTTGTGGCTGCAATCGTATTTATGGCCAATTTTAAAATGGCCGCAGATCACATGTTTTATCAACCAAAGAAATTGTTGTTAGTAAATGCTGCTGATAATAAAGTGGATT
>JAKFEJ010000489.1:0-6370 GCA_036675745.1 Chitinophagaceae bacterium
TTCATTTACCAGTTTACCGGCAGTTTTATCACCAATGTTGCAGAATATGTAATCTGGATATTGGCTTTCACCAATATTTTTCATCAGTTTGATGTGAAAAAACAAAATAAAGATACCAGCGTTACATTGATCTCGCCGGCGATGGCTTGATGATCAGCCTTTTTTCACAACATGCCTGTAACATAAGACGCTCATAATCGTCAATGTTTTTTTCTATGTTGTAAATGGTCCTGATCTTTTCAATATTGGAAAGCTTTCGCTCTGCTGCTTTGTAATCATCCGGGGTATTCATGATTTCTGCAACTTCACCAGCATTGGTAAAATAGTCTGCCCCGTTCTGTAAAACAGCTTTATTAAAAGGGTTGTTATGGGCTGCAATACTGCAGCGGCAAGCCATTGCTTCAAGTAAGGAAGGATTAGTTCCTCCTACAGAATGGCCATGAAAATACCGTGTTGAGTAGTACCGGAGATTATTAAGAATACATTGATCATATACAGAGCCTGCAAATTGAATACCCGAATGATGGAATTCGTTGTTTAAGTATTTCCCGAATTTATTGCTGACACTTCCTATAATAAGTAATGGATATGCCTTTGCCGATGCAAGCCATCCCCGGAGGATCATTTCAATATTGTTTTCCGGTTCCATTCTTGCAACCAGCAAGAAGTATTGGTTAGGCGATAGCTGATATGTTTCAGGAACAGAACCATCCGGTTCTGTAAAAACTTCAGCACCATAAGGAATATATACCGGTTTCTTGCCATAGTTAGCCCAAAAATGGTTTTGCATCTGCGGCGAATCTGCAATAAGTATCTGTGCATTTTTTGCGGCCAGCGATTCGGCAAATTTTAAAAACCGCCGCGTAGGTTTATTATACTTACTGCGCATCCATTCCATTCCATCTATATTCACCATGTTGACCGATTTTTTTGGCCAGCGCCAATGCCAGATGGAATCACTTGTATAGCCAAGATGCAGCAGAACATCAAAATCTCTTTTCCGCGAATCATTGATGCAATTCAGATCATAAATGAATTGGCCAGCGGTGCCAATTTTTTGTTCCGGGTCTGCACAGTGAATGATCTGAACACCATTCCATTCTTTTTCTTTATACGGATGCTGACTTGAATTATAGACATACACTTCGTGACCTCTTTGCAATAAGCCTGATGAAAGATATTCAGCAAACTGTTCAAAGCCTCCGTAACGGTTGGGAATTCCTCTTGTACCTAATATTCCAATCCTTAGTTTTTGCATATGGATATAATATTTTGATAGGCGACTAAAGTACTGGCTGCAGCTTGCTGCCAGGTATAGGTTTGTAAAATTTTTTGTTGTAACTCTTTGCGGCAATCACTTTGTGCCGCTTTTTCTACAGCGTTGAAGATAGATTCCGGGTTTCCCGGGTCACAGTAAAAAGCATCATCTCCAAAGTATTCTCGTGTAAAACCTTTTTCAGTGATCACAATATTGCAGCCAAGTGCCGCCGCTTCCAACGATGAAAGACCACAGGTCTCGTGCCAGCTTGGTAGTACATGGACTTTAGCCTTTTTGTAATAATCAATCAAGGTTTCTACCGGTACCCGGCCACAAAAAATAATATTTTTCGAGGCCGTTTTTTTACATTCTTCATAATATTTTTTTTGATTGGGAGCAGGCAGACCAGTGAGCAAAAGAGTGTACTCAGTATCATTTAAGGCCCTGATCAGATTCAATTGATTTTTTCTCCCCTCTATTCTTGCTGCAGAAAGGATAAGCTTGTTATCTTTTTGGGATTCAAAAGGAGAATAAAAAAGCGAATTATCAATTCCGTTTGGGATAACGGAATATTTTTTTTTCATTTTATAGAGGTCTTCTATCTTTTGGTACTCGGCCTCCGAATTGGGCAGCAGCATGGAAGCTTTTTGAAGAATTTCCTTAATGCTTTTTTTCTGCCCTTTCCATAAATAAGATTTGCTTTGCAGGCTATCTTTTTTCAGCATCCATCGGGCAATGGTTTTTATATATTCATTGGCCCCGGGAGGAAAAAAACGTAATACAGATCCTGTCAAACCCTTCCGGTGCTGCATGTCATATTCAGTATAATCAACAAGTATTGTTGAAACCACTACTGGCTTGGATGTTTTGGAAATATGATAGAGAATATCCGCCGGTCGTGTAATATTAAAAACATGCAGGATATCATATTTTGTGTAATCTATTTTTTCTGTAGTTAGAAAGAGCTCGACACTTACTCCCAATTCTTTCAGGGATTTTGCTGTTTGTAGTACCTGTTCCGTATCTCCGCCCGGTACAGTATGCAAGGTTGATCGTGTGATAAATGCTATTTTCATCAGATATTCAGCGAACAGCTCTATTGTGATTAGATGCTTTAAAAGGTTAAATCGTATAAATCATTTGATAAGCTGCCTGAGGCGAATAAAAAATTGTTGTTCTATCCTGGAAATAAGAGATCTGCTATGCTAGCGGTATGCAGGGTTTCTTTTTCTGCTGCATTATTAAATGCGGAAGGCATAATAAATGATCGCAGAAGCTAAATTGTGGTTAAATGCGAAGGGTCGTTTATTTTTCTTTTCATTCTGAAGACGTATTTAAAACAAAAATCACTATTTTCGCAACCCTTATATAGTAAAGACAAGCTAGATACCAGTAGAAATCAATAGTTTTTTGCATATTGCATTAAGTTAATCTTCAACCGGTTAGATCTTGCAGACAGACTTAAGGAAGCTTAGTTTATTAAAATCGGGAAGTAGCGCAGGCCGGTAGCGCACCTGGTTTGGGACCAGGGGGTCGCAGGTTCGAATCCTGTCTTCCCGACATGAAGGGTCGTCCCGATGAATATCGGGATCTTCCCGACAAAAATCCTTCCGCCCTCGGTGGAGGGATTTTTTATGTGATCAATTTATCCATGTAACTGAAAATGATAAAAACGATTAATGGAAATTGGGGAAGGCAAGCCAGTGTGAATATTTATGTAGCTCTCCTGTTACGCCTGGGTATTGTACTTCTTTTGTTTTTTATCAGCCGGTTTCTCTTCTTTGCATTGAATACGGAATATTTTCCCGGAATCACTTTTGATCGCTGGATGAAAATCTTGAAAGGTGGTTTCCGTTTTGACCTGGCAGCATTGCTCTACGTTAATTCGTTATTCATTCTTCTGCAGATATTGCCTATACCTCTGCGTTACAATATTAAATACCAGAAAGTCTCCAGGATTATTTTTTTTGTTACTAACGGGCTCGCCTTATTAGCTAATACGATCGACTTTATTTATTTCAGGTTTACGCTTCGTCGGTTTACTCTCGCTGTGTTTGATGAATTTGCTAATGAAAAAGGGAAAGGCAACTTCCTGCTCCAGTTTGGTATTGATTATTGGTATGTAGCGTTAATATTTATTGTACTGATACTGTCGCTTATCTGGTTGTATGGTCGCATCGCCATTAAAAAACCGGTGCGCATACGTCCCTGGCTCTATTATCCATCCGGAATCGTTGTCATGCTGCTTACTATTACGTTGATGATAGGAGGTATTCGTGGCGATTTCAAATATAGTACCCGGCCCATTACCATGAGTAATGCAGGCGAATACGTCCGGGCACCCGCGGAAATTGCATTAGTTCTCAATACGCCCTTTTGTATTATCCGTACTTCCAGGCAAACATTTTATAAAAAAGATAATTATTACCCCGAGGCACAAATTGATTCTGTGTATACTCCAGTACAGAAATTGATATCCGATAAACCTTTCAAGTATGATAATGTAGTTGTGATCATTTTAGAGAGTTTTGGAAAGGATGGCGTTGGCTTTTATAATAAAGATCTGAAAGGAGGAACGTATAAAGGGTATACCCCATTCCTGGATTCATTGATTGCTGTTAGCCGTGTTGGAACGAATTCTTTTGCCAATGGCAGAAAATCCATTGATGCCCTGCCTTCTGTACTGGCAGGTATACCCGCCGGTGAAATTCCATTTGTTCTTACTCCCTATGCATCTAATAAACTTAAGAGTTTGCCGTCGATACTGGGAGAGAAAGGTTACCATACTTCTTTTTTTCATGGTGCTCCTAATGGGTCTATGGGATTTAAAGCTATTATGAATTTGATGGGAGTGAAGAAATATTATGGAAAAGATGAGTACAATAATGATGATGACTTTGATGGGCTTTGGGGAATTTGGGATGAGCCATTCTTTCAATTTTTTGCACACAACCTTGATACCATCCAACAGCCATTTTTCTCCACTTTTTTTTCTATTTCTTCTCATCATCCTTTTAAAGTGCCAAAAAAGTATAAAGGCGTTTTTCCAAAAGGAGAAGCTCCTATTTATGAATGTATGGGCTATACGGATATGGCTTTGCGGAAATTCTTTGCTACCGCTTCCAAAATGAAATGGTTTGATAAAACGTTGTTTGTAATAACTGCCGATCATGCTACCGTTTCCGATTTTCCCGAATACCAGGCATCTATGGGCCAAATGTCTATCCCGATCATTTTTTATCATCCAAAGGATACGCTTCTGCGAAAGATAGACAACAGGGTAGTGCAGCAAACAGATATAATGCCCAGTGTTTTATCATACCTGAATTATTCGGGGGATATTGTTTCTTTTGGAAAAAATATTTTTGATTCAATTGGCAATAATACGGCGGCAAATTATATGAACACATTCCGTTGGGTGCAGGATAATTATGTGTTAGAATATAACGAAGGCCATACTACCGGGCTCTATGATTATAGCAATGACAGGCTGATGAAATCTGATTTAAAAGACCTGCTGGTTCCCAAACGGGATTCAATGGAGCGAAAGATGAAGGCTTTCATACAGCAGTATCATAACCGCTTGCTTGAAGACAGGATGCTTCCAGAGAAATAATGTTACCGGTTACCCGTTTCTCAAAATCGAAAAGGACTTTATAAGTTTAAGTTACCGGAAACCCGTCATTGCGAGGGACGAAGCAAAACCGGTAACCGGTAACAATACAACATGATGATCAGATAATACCGGCCAGTTCCAAACTTTTTTTCTTAAGTTTTCTTATTTCAACATCTTCGATAACCGGATCGGGTGTAAGGATCAGCGAAGTATTATTTTCTTTCCACCAGGTATTTTCTTTCAACTCCCGGAAAGAGATAACACCGACCAGGTATTTTCTTTCTTCCTGGGCATGCCATTCTTCCAGCCATTCAAAACGATCACGGGGAATGAGTTGCAGATCATCAAAACTTACATACACACGAAGAAAAACATCCTGGCTCAGTTCATGTGGCTTATGATGGTAAAGTTTTTTATATTCATACTTATATTGATAGCGTAAAGCAGATATATCACTCAATACAGCGGAAGCAGTCGGGAAGCTACCAGCCCCTTTTCCGTAAAAGAATTGTTTATCGGCAAAGCCGCTTTCTATAACTACTCCATTGTATTCATTTTTTACAAAGGCTAAATGGTCATCTTGTTTTATAAATTGTGGTAATACAAAAGCCGCCACTTTTCCATTCTGTAGTTTTTTTGCCTGCGCCACTAATTTGATCTGGTGATTTTTTTCTTTCGCAACTCTCGCATCACCGGCTTGTATATTCTGAATACCATTGAACAAAATATTTCCGGGCTCTTCAACAATACCATAGGCATGCGTCAGCAGGAAAGTCCATTTATTTACCGCATCAAAACCTTCTATATCCAGCTTTGGATTGCTCTCCGCAAAACCCAGCTGCTGTGCCAGTATCAATGCTTGTTTGAAATCGAGACCTTCTTCAAACATTTTAGTAAGGATAAAATTGGTAGAACCATTTACAATGGCTTTGATAGAATGTAATAAATCATTGTCATAATATTCTTCCAGGTTTCGTATTACGGGAATAGAAGCACAGGCAGCAGATTCATATAGTAAAGACTGCCCGGTTGTTTGCTGCAGACCCAACAATGCGGGCAAGTTTTCTGCTATCATTTTTTTGCTGGCACTTACTACGTCCTTTCCATTTTTCAATGCTGTTGATACGATCTGGTAAGCGGCATCAGCATCGTCAATTACTTCTACGATCACATTTATTTCAGGATCATTCAGTAATATGTCTTTATCTGTAGTAAACAACGATGCCGGGGCATTTCTTTTTTTCTCCGGATTCCTGATACATACTTTTTTCAGCTGTGCTTTTAACGATGGCGTTTGCTGAAGAACCTTATATAATCCTTCACCAACTACACCAAATCCAAATAAACCGATTACTAATTGCTTATGTGTTTCCATGTTTTAAGTTTTGGAGTTTTGAAGTTTTCAAGTTCATGAGGCGGGCCGGATAAACTACCAAACTCAGAACTAAAGAACCTCTGACTCTATTCGTTCACTACTTTTAGGTGATGAGATGATC
>JAKFEJ010000294.1:0-6324 GCA_036675745.1 Chitinophagaceae bacterium
TTTCTTAAAGAAGAAAGTGGTTCAATTTCGCCCCTCCCAGGAGGGGATGGGTCGCTTAAAGAATAATGCTCAGGAACTTTTAATAAATAAATTGGATTAGGCGAATAGATCGGGAGACAAGGAAAAACCGTATATCGTTTTTTAAACAACATTCTCTATCAAACTATTCAGGATAGAGGGTTTCAGAAGGGCATAAAGATTTTTATTACGATTTAAGCGTCTAATTCTCTAAAATTTAAAAAAAGGACGAACTTTAAGAAGGACTGAATCAACCTGATCAAATTAAATATTTTCTGGTTCGGATATCTTATATTTAGTCCAGCATTTTCTTTTTATGACAGAATCAGGATTTCTCCAATTGAAATCAAAAATTTTGAGGATGTTGCGCACGGGCCTTGATCCAAGGTTAACTTATCACAGTCCGGCGCATACGGAAGATGTATTGCAACAAGTTGAACGGATTGCAGCCGCTGAAAATATAACGGATACCAGGCTGTTGCTGCTTTTGAAGGTTGCCGCACTTTTTCATGATACGGGGTTTCTTAGTGCTTATAAGGGGCATGAAGAAGAATCCTGTGTGATCATGCGGGAAATTGTTGATGGCTGCCAGTTTGATGAGGCTGAAATCAAGATCATAAACGGAATGATCATGGCTACCAAAATTCCCCAGTCACCGCAGACCTTGCCCGAGATGATTATCTGTGATGCCGACCTCGATTACCTGGGCAGGGATGATTTTGAAACCATCAGTAATTCTCTTAAAAACGAATTTCTCGCTTACCAGGTCATTAAAAATGGAGAGGAGTGGGATCGCCTGCAGGTTAGTTTTTTTGAAAGCCACAGGTATTTTACAAGCAGTTCCCTCCAGGATCGTTACCCTATAAAAATGCAACACCTTGAAAAGCTGAAGCAAAAATTACTGAAATAAGAACTTTAAATATTGTGAACTGATGAACCCCGGTAGTTTCTGGTTAAAGGTCCTGAATGTATATCCCCATGAATGGAAGATTGTAAAACGATTATACTTATTTCAATTTTTCCAGGGCGCCGGCATTGCTTTCTTTTTTACTTCCGCCTTTGCACAATTTCTTGAGCGATTTCCTATTACCGAGTTGCCCTGGGTAATGGTTTATTCGGCTATCTTATTATGGATAGCCGGGTTTCTGTATACCCGTCTTGAACATACGCTAAAGTTCAGGGGGTTTAACATGACCATTATTTTGCTCATGGCTGCCAGTATCCTGTTGCTTTGGGTAGCTAATTATAAACTCGCTGGTGATTGGTTCTTTTATTTATTAATGGCATGGTTCAATGTTTTGTACCTGTTGAATAATTTGCAATTCTGGGGCATTGCCGCATTGCTTTTTGATCTTCGCCAGAGCAAACGCTTATTCGCTGTTATAAGCTCCGGAGATATACCTGCTAAATTTATCGGGTACACCCTGGCATTGGTAATTGTTCCCTATACCGGTGCGCAAAATCTTTTGCTCATGGGGGCAATATGTATGGTGGCTTCAGTTCCCTTTTTTAAAAGTATTATAAAGTCCGGGCACCTGGAAGCACATCATGAGCAGCATAAAAAGATGCATAAAAAGCCGAAGGTAAAACACATCACCAGGCTGGTTACGAATATTGCCACCAATACTTATATCAGGCGCATCGCCTTTATTTCATTGCTGACCTCTATCTGTGTCATCCTTATCAATTATGGATTTTATGGAGAAGTAAGAAAAGCATATCACGATGATGTTGAATTGGCCAGTTTCATCGCCTTTTTTTATGCGAGCCTGCGGGTTATCGCCTTTGTTACGAAAATGGTTTTTACCAGCCGGCTTACCGCTTCCTGGGGGGTCAGGCAGGCTTTATTTATCACGCCCCTTGGCATGCTTTTGCTCATTGGCGCTATTGTTACGTTCAGCGGTTTTTCAGCCAATGAAAAATTTATATTTTATATTTTTGGAGTTGCATCTATGCTGGTTGATGTATTAAGAACATCTTTCAATTCTCCTGTTTTGCTGACCCTCATGCAGCCTTTGCCTACCTATGAAAGATTAAGGGCACATAATATTGTAAAAGGCATCATGGATCCTTTTGCTTCTTTTTTGTCAGGTAGCTTTCTGCTTATTTTATTTTATATGCACGACAAGGTTGACCTGATGTTTTTATGCTATGTATTGCTGACGCTTGGATTATTTTGGCTGGCAGGAGTTATTCTTGTAAACCGTCAATACCTGCAGATACTGGTAAAAACGATCAGCAGCCGCTATTTCAGCAGAGAGGAATTTGATCTGGGTGACCCGGAGATCCTGCAACAGATCAGGAATAAAATGATGACGGCGTCGGGGTTGGAAGTCATCAGTATTTTGAGGATGCTGAGCAGTAAAATGGATCCGGTATCGGAAGACCTGGTAACCGAACTATTACGCCATCCTTCGCAGCAGGTAAAACTGGAAGCACTCCGGCTTATTAAAAAAGGCAGCCCAAGGATCAAAGAAAGACTGGAAAGCCTTTTGCTAACCGAAAAAGATATGGAAGTGAAGCTGGAAGCGGTAAAAACCATTTGTAAAGCAGGGGATGAGGATTGGGGGTTGACAACATACCTTGATCATTCAGAACCGGCCATACGCAAAGCGGCTATTACCGGTATGTTAAAAAACGAGAACATCCCTATAAAAGAAACGGCGGAAAAAGCAATGGGTCAACTGTTGCTCTCGGCTGATACAGAAGATAAAAAAAATGCGATTTCCATTTTAAACCAGGTAAAAGATGAATATGATCATCCTGAGCATAGCCGGTTGATCAACGATGACGACCCTTCTATAAGCGAGGCTGCTATAAAAGCAGTAGGAAAGTCTTGCAGCAAAGAAACCCTTGTTGCTTTATTCAGCAATATACCCGGGTTTGAAAAACAAACGCTGAACTCTTTTTACGATGCTGGCCCCATGGCTATTCCTTTACTGAAAGACAAGATCAATTCCGGGGAGATAACAGAGGAGCTGCGTGAAAAACTAATTATACTGTGTGGGAAGATAGGTGGCGAAAAAGCCAAAAAGTTATTGCTGGAATTATTAATCAAACAGCCGCAACATACTGCCGCCATTATTAAAGCTCTTCACCGGTGCAGGTATTCGGTTGGCGGCAATTCACAGAAACTGCTGGAAACTATCGCCCGTATGTATATCGTGTATGGGGTGGAATTGTTGTATATGCAAAAAGGGTTGACCAAAAAGGATATTCAGTATAATGTATTGAACAATTCATTGAACCAGGAGATCCAGGATATCCGCGAGATCTTGCTTTGTCTTTTTGGATGCCTGTATGACAGGGACAAGATAAACCAGGTTAAAAACGGCCTGAATGCAAGGCATAAGGACAGTATTGCAAATGCGTTGGAAATAATCGAGTTGACAGTGAAAAAGGATATCGGCCGCCAGTTTAATATACTATTTGAAACCGTTGATGTTGACCAACGCTGTACTGCTTTACGGTCACTTTTTACTGAAAAGCAATTTGGACATGTAGAGCAAATACTCGGCAGAATTCTTTCTGAAAAGCCTATCCAATATTATAACTGGACAAAGGCCTGCTCCATGTATATTTCAAAAAAATATGTTCATCCGCTGAACGCTGATTTGTATAAAAAATATCTTCAATCCGAAAACAGGTTACTTAAAGAAACTGCATTGTTTGCTTCTGCAACTTCTTAACTTTACTGCATGTCACAAGCTAATTCAGACAGCCTGCTTTTGGTTGAAAAAGTACTTATACTCAAATCCCTGAGTATTTTCAAGGACACGCCTGAACATATTTTAGCCGACCTGGCGCCATTGATGCAGGAAGAAGAGTACGAACAAAATACGCTTATCTTCCAGGAGGGGGAAATTGGCGACTGCATGTATATTATTAACCAGGGCGAAGTAAAGATCCATAAAGAAAATACAACACTTGCTGTATTAAAAGAAAAAGAAGTATTTGGGGAATTGGCGCTGCTTGATCCGGAGGTAAGATCAGCAAGCGCTACAACAAACACGGATTGTGTATTATTCAGAATTGAGCAGGAGCCTTTTTACGAACTTTTAGAAAATCGCACAGAAGTAGCAAGGGGATTTATTAAAATTCTTTGTCAGCGGCTACGGGCACAAAATGAAAAATCGATCCGTACACTATAGTTAAGCTGGACAGATTGCAATTTCCAGGCAGGTGAAGACTCAAAATTGATAGTGGTTGCTCCAAATTTGATAGTTTGCGTATGGAAATTTGAATTAACTTTAGATGGCTAAAAGGCGAATGTCAAAAATATTCGTTAGGGAAAGTAAAAAAGATTAATTTATATAGCTTTTACTTTTTTCTTATTGGCCGCTCACATCCCATCCCTCTTAAACTCAATTATTTTTTTAACGGTTAAGCCGGGCTTTAATTAGTGAAAAGCAAACATGGTTGTTTGTGGTTATTTTATATTTTTCTACCTGATAAATTGCAGATTAACTGGTTTTAATAGAGCCAGCAAAACTTATTCTTATGAGAGAATTCTATCTTACTAATGTCCGGATATGGACAGTGATATTTCTATTTGGCTGGAATTTAGTTTCAATAAACTCCGAAGCACAGCAACTCCGGGTAAGAGATTTTGCCATATTTTCCGGGTCCGGGGGGCCCGGCACAACTACACCTCCTTTCCCGGGATACGGTGTTCAAATCGGGTCATCTATTACTATTAACGGAGGGGCAATTGGCAGTTATACCCTGGTGCAAACAACCGGAAACGCAACTATTAATTCAAATATTTATTCAGGCGGAAAAATTGACCTGACCAACAGTAATATTGTTGATGGGAAAATTGCAGCAGCCAATTCCGGTTCTTTGCCCGGTACCATTCTTTCTGTTGGCTCCAGCGCATCATTGAGCGGAAACATTGATGTGAATGGAAATATCGTGATTGGTGGCGGAACTGTTTCAGGCATTGTTACTCATCCGCCCGGAACTACGTATACAGGACCAGGGATAGGAGCCAGAGATGTTACCGGAACTCCAAGCCTTCCAACTCTTCCTTCTTTGCCAGCCATAACAAGCTTTCCGGCAGCAAGAGATACCAATATTAATTCCACCGCGAAAATTGGCCCGGGTTCCTATGGTAACATTACCCTTGGAGGCAATAAAACCATTACGTTAGATGGTGCCGGAGTATATGTATTTAAATCCATTCGTTTTTCAGGGAATTCTAACAAATTTGTTTTTGATTTCAAGGATGCCGCTTCAGGCAATTTTAATATTTATATACATGATGATGCTGATTTTGGTAAGTTAAATGCAAGTACATCTAATGGCGGCAGTGCTTCCAGAATTTATACTGAAGTTCATGGAAAGGGAAGCAACTCGTCTATTGCGGGTTATTCATTCGTCATTGCCAATGGTTCTTCTGGCGGTGGGTCAAAATGGTTAGGAACCGTATGGGCGCCTTATGCAGGTATAAGTATTGGTTCGGGTACAGGATCCAGTTCTCTTGCAGGAGCACTTTACAGCAGTACGCAGGTAAACATTCAAAGTGGTGTAACATTTACTTACAGTCCTCTTGCAGATGATGATGTGATCATACCATTTAATCCTTCAACAGGGAAGGTTTTAACGCTTATTGGTTCGGAATTAACTTCTCTTACAGAGGGCATCAGCGAGGAAGCGAAAAAAGTAATGGTGATATTAGATGGTTATGTTTTAATTGATGTAATAGCAAAAGTTGGTCATGAAGCGGCGGTGCTGAACTATCTTGTTTCCGAAGGAATGACCGGTATTGTCAGCAACGGGTCCAACACACTTATCACTACGGGAAAATTCCCAATTGCTAATCTCCTTCACCTGAACAGCCGGGGAGATATCATTAATTTTTGCCGCCCGGTTTTTGTTCCAATAGGAAATAGCGGTCTTATCAGAAATGCCGGCGATACTGCCATCGGTACACAGCTGGTGCGAAACGGCTATAACCTGCAAGGGCTTGGTGTTAAGGTCGGGGTTCTTTCAGATAGTTATAATTCGCAGGTTACCTCCTCCAGTAATCCTGCTGAACTTGATATTTCAACCGGTGAAATTCCCGGCGTTGGAAACCCGGCTAATTCCACACCGGTGCAGGTGCTGTTAGATTATCCTTACGGACCCAGGTCTGATGAAGGAAGAGCTATGCTCCAGATCGTTCATGATCTTGCTCCGAAGGCAGAGCTGGCTTTCAGAACAGGGTTTATAAGCCCCGGTGATCTTGCGGTTGGGATCAAACAAATGCAGGAAGCCAATTGCAATGTTATTGTTGATGATATCACCTTTATTAATGAACCTTTT
>JAKFEJ010000224.1:0-34209 GCA_036675745.1 Chitinophagaceae bacterium
GAATTTGCCGGAGATGAAGATCCATTGGATGCTGCAAAAAGAGAAATGGAAGAAGAAACAGGGGTAAAAGTTTCAGGTGAGCTCATTGAATTAACCCCATTAAAACAAAAGAGTGGTAAAACAGTTTATGCCTGGGCATTGCAAAAGGATATTGATCCCGAACAAATAAAAAGCAACGATTTCGAAATGGAGTGGCCTCCCAAATCGGGAACAAAAAGATCGTTTCCCGAAATTGACAAAGCAGCCTGGTTTAATTTGGATGAAGCGGCAGATAAAATTATTCCGGGGCAAGCTTCGTTCATCGCCGAACTGGAAATAAAACTTAAATAAAAATATCGCCTGGCTTATTTTGAAACCCTGATAATAAAATAAGTAGTAACAATTCTCTTAATTAATCCACTATTATATAGACCTGAGAGATGCTGTCGGCGCAAGGAGATTTAATTATGCCAGTAACCTGTCCAGCATTTAAAAATTATATTTGCTGCCCGGTGAGCTGAATAAATGATGGAGATGTATGGAAGAATATAAATTAGTTGATTCATGTGGTTACAGGATCATCCATGAATGGCTTTTACAAAAAGAACGCCACCCTTTCTTATTTCAGCAACAAGCCTGGCAACGGATCATTAATGGTGAAAGCGGTTTGGTAAATGCACCAACCGGTTGCGGCAAAACCTACTCTGTTTTTCTCGGTGCTGTCATTGATTTCATTAATAGAAACCCGGATAATTATAAAACCAGGTCAAAGAATGGTTTGCAATTGTTATGGATAACGCCGCTCCGTGCACTTGCCAAAGATATTGGGCGTGCTATGGAAGAAGTGATCATTGAATTGGGCATGAGCTGGAAAATAGGAATAAGAAATGGCGACACTGATACCAGCGAACGGCAAAAACAAAAAAGACAAATGCCCGAAGTGCTGATCATTACTCCCGAGAGCCTGCATTTATTATTGACACAAAAAGATCACCACGAAATTTTTCAATTCTTAAAAGTAATAGCGGTAGATGAATGGCATGAATTGCTAGGAAGTAAAAGAGGTGTGCAGGTGGAGCTGGCGATTTCGAGAGTTGTAAATGTTCAATGCTCAATGTTCAATGTTCAATGTTCAATTTGGGGAGTTAGTGCTACAATTGGAAATCTTGAAGAGGCTAAAGAAGTTTTATTGGCTCCATTGAAGAAGAAAGGTATTATCATCCGTGCTGCGATAAAAAAAGGAATCGAAATTGAATCGATCATTCCTGATGAAATAGAAAAATATCCATGGGCAGGTCACCTGGGTATCAAACTGGTTGATAAAGTGATCCCAATCATTATGCAAAGCAGGACTACACTCATTTTTATCAATACAAGAGGAATGAGTGAGACCTGGTACCAGAAAATTTTGGATGCATGTCCTGACTTAGCAGGTTCTATTGCACTGCATCATGGTTCCATTGAAATGGAATTGCGCCAATGGGTAGAAGAAAATCTGCACAGCGGCAATTTAAAGGCCGTGGTTTGCACGGCAAGCCTTGACCTCGGAGTTGACTTTCGGCCGGTGGAGACAGTGATACAGGTAGGCTCACCGAAAGGTGTAGCCCGTTTTTTACAACGTGCCGGAAGAAGCGGCCATAGTCCTGACGCCACCAGTAAAATATTTTTTCTTCCCACACATTCATTGGAGTTAGTAGAAGCTGCTGCGTTGAAATCGGCTATTGAAGAAGATCTTATTGAAAGCCGGCCACCCATGCTATTATGTTTTGATGTATTGATCCAGTACCTGAATACACTGGCAATAGGCGGCGGTTTTGATCCGGATAAATTATTTAATGCAGTAACAGCCACTCATTGTTATAAAGAATTAACAAGAGATGAATGGGACCAGATCCTTCACTTCGTGACAGCGGGTGGAAATGCATTGCAACAATATGATGAGTTTAAAAAAATAGAGATAGAAAACGGCATTTATAAAATTACCAACCGACGCACGGCCATGCGGCATCGTTTACATATCGGCACTATCGTCAGTGAAGCGATGATGAAAGTAAAATTCATGACCGGTGGCTTTCTTGGCGTTATTGAAGAATGGTTTATCTCACGCCTGCAACCCGGCGATGTATTTACGCTGGCAGGCAGGAACCTTGAATTCGTAATGATAAAAGATATGACCGCATTGGTAAGAAAAAGTTCTTCTAAAAAATCAATCGTTCCAAGCTGGCAGGGCGGGCGGATGCCGTTGAGTGCTAACCTGGGAAAGAAGCTGAGAGAGAAATTTAATGAAGCATTAGTTGAAGAAGGTGCAAGTGACAAGAGACAAGGAACAAGGAACAAGGTGCAGGATATCGGCAGTCAACAACACGAAACGAGAAATGAAAAACGAGTAACGGGTAATGGGAAACAGGAAATCGAACTCGAAGTTCTAAAACCATTATTTGTACTGCAGGAAAAACTTTCTCATGTTCCAAAAGCCAATGAACTTTTAATTGAACATATAGAAACCAAAGACGGCTTTCATCTTTTTGTTTATCCTTTCGAAGGAAGATTGGTGCATGAGGCGATGGCCGCTATTCTGGCTTATCGCATCAGCCGGATCACCCCTATTACTTTTTCGTTTGCTATGAATGATTATGGCTTTGAGCTATTGAGTGATCAGCCAATCCCTGTTGATGATGCGAATGCTTATGATCTTTTTTCGCCAGAAAACCTGCTGGCTGATATCCAGCGAAGCGTTAATGCTACAGAAATGGCCCGCAGAAAATTCAGGGATATCGCCGTTATCGGTGGGCTTGTATTCCAGGGTCTGCCCGGGGAAAAAATAAAAGCAAAACACCTGCAGGCATCCGCCTCTCTTTTGTTTAATGTATTTACGGAGTATGAACCCAACAATTTATTGATCAGGCAGGCTTACCAGGAAGTATTTGATCAGCAAATGGAAGAAATCCGTTTAAGAGATATGCTCCAGCGTATTCAATCTTCCAATATCATTATTACTTTTCCTGAA
This sequence comes from Chitinophagaceae bacterium, assembly GCA_036675745.1. GTDB lineage: Bacteria > Bacteroidota > Bacteroidia > Chitinophagales > Chitinophagaceae > Terrimonas_B. The sequence goes on from JAKFEJ010000224.1 coordinate 2,987, forward strand.
CGGTTAACGCCTTTCTGTTTTCCCATTAAAGTAGACAGCATGCGGGAAGATCTTTCATCAGAAAAACTGGAAGACCGGGTGAGAAAAATGCGGCAGCAATTGGAAGTTTGAAGTAGGATGTCAGATGTCGGAAGTTGACTGTTGGTAGACATCGCTTTTTTCTATTGAGCATTGAATCCCGATCCTTCGGCAAACTCTTGACTATCGGGGGGCAATTGAACATTTGCCTTTGCCTGAATGAAGCTTCGTCGTACTATAAACAACCATCGGATTTCTGACTTCCGGCCTCTGTCATCTTTTCTCTTAGATTTGCATCTCTTTATGGCAACTCTTTTATCACACATTATTGGAGAAGAACATTTGATCCTGAGCAGCGAAAGAACATTGTTTTGGGAAAATGAAAATGCATTGATCATTGCCGACCTGCATGTCGGTAAAACCGGTCATTTTCGAAAAGCAGGTATAGGTGTACCAACAGGCATTTATAAAGATGATCTGCACCGGCTACTGGCACAGATACTTTTTTTTAAAGCAGAGAAGCTGATCATAGTCGGCGATCTTTCCCATAGCATTGCCAACAGGGAAATGGATCTTTTCAGGAAATGGCGTAAAGATTTTCCATTGCTGGAAGTTCATTTGGCAAAAGGAAATCATGATATTCTTGATAACCGCTGGTATGAAGAAGCTGATATCAGCGTTCACAACGATCCCTTTGCTATCAAAAAATTCGTATTTGTTCACGATATTTTAAAACCAAAGATCACTGCGGAGCCTGGAAAATTTATTTTCTCTGGTCATGTACATCCGGGTGTTACACTTAGAGGAAGAGGAAAACAATCTCTTCGTTTTCCGTGCTTTTATTTTACAAAAACGCATTGCATACTTCCGGCATTCAGCCGTTTTACCGGAACGTATAGAGTAGAACCGAAAAAAGGAGAAGAAGCTTTTGCTATTGTAGAAAAAGAAATAATGCCTTTACACGGAAAGTAATTTACTATGCCTGATACATTCTGCTCAGTGTTTTTTCCGAAGCTGGTTATAATCTAAAAAATAAATGAACCGGACTGTCGCTTCGTTCCCATGCCGCAGGTCAAACACTTCGCCAAGATTGTAGAGATAAGAATTTTTTCCTGCCATAGGAACGTATTCATCATCACCCAGCCAGTTTTTATAGCCAACGATCAAACGGCTTCCAAGACGAAAATCCCAGGTAAGAAAAGCATCTGTATTGAAAATATTAAAGTTGTCATTCCAATTATTGATAAAAGGTCGGTCAATAAGTCCGCCTTTAGTATCCACATTATAAAATCCCAGGTATTTTACTTCATTCCAATAGTGACGGGCCCGGAGTGTAAGATTGAGGCGGGGAGTAAAATTGTACGTGCCTGATAAAACAGTGGTGTATTCTTTTACATCCCGGAAACCAACAACAGGGTCTCCATTTGTTTCCCTTACAAAAGCATAGCCAAGATTATTTATTTCTTTATGTGCATCGCCCTGCAGATCAAGAGTAAACTTATTGCTGAAACGATAACGGAACCCCAGCTTACCACCATACAGATCATTATCAAAGTCAGGCGAACGGGCATAGATAGCTCCGAAATTTATAAGCCATTTTTTCCGGCTATCCGTACTGCCACTGATATCTGCATACATATTTAATGGATACTTCAGGTAGCGGCGGCCATCCGTTTTTAATTCAAAATAAAAATAATCACGAAAAGCAAAAGGAGTAACCTGTGTAAGCAAGGTAAGATCCCAGAAGTTTTTAAAGACCCAGGAGCCGGTGCCTGTTATATCATACCTGCTGAAAGCATAAGGCTTATACAGGTTTTGAACCCGGTTATCAAGCGTATAGGTATAGGTTATAAAGCTATTGGTGGGTTTGAACTGATGGTAACTGATATTAGCCCTGTAGGTAACTTCATTCGCAGCAGGCAGGATTCCCAGGTCATTAGGATCATAGTCTTTTGATTCTACATTTCCTGAAACAAAATATTGCCAGTTGCCACCTACTTTGCCAAGCTTCACCGAAGTATTATAGCCATCAGAAGGGTTTGTTCCCCATATTTTGCTATAACGCCCTGTAGCCTGAACAACATAAGCATTGCTTTTATCGTATAAAGCGATGTTAAGAGCTGTTACGTTTGCATCTCTTGCTCCGCCTCTTCTCATAACATTGGTATTGGTAAAAGTTATATATGACCTCCCTTTTAAGGCCTGGTCCAGTACGATGATATTATGATTTGTAAGTGGCGATGTTCTGATCGTCGAATCTTTACCAGATGATTTATTATGAATTTTTGCATTCATAGGTGCTGCTACTGCATTGAAAATGCCAATGCCAAATTTCTTTTTATTGCGACCCGAGAATTTAGCAGCATTATATAATTGGGTAGTAGAAGGATTTTTCACAATTTCCCAACCAGGATTAGTTGCAACATAATTTCTTACACTATTATAACCAGCAGGAATATTGCCCACCCTTCTGGAATAAAACAAATTAGCTTTATTGAAGATATCGGTTCCTTCTGTAAAAAAAGGGCGATTTTCCTCAAACTGTACTTCATACGGCGTCAGGTTATTGACAACATTATCAGAAACAACCTGGCCGAAATCGGGGATCAAAGTAGCATCAAGGGTAAAACTTTCATTGATCCCATACTTCACATCCATTCCACCGTTACGTAACCATTCTGTCCTTTTACCTCCATTTTCAGGTGTACTGCGGATACCTGTTGAAACATATGGAGAAAAGCTTAAGCGCAAAGGAGGTTTAATATCAACCAGGCTTTTCAAAAGACCAAATTGATTTACAAAACCGTTTATATTCGGATCTACGGGATTCCAGAAACTGGTTTCATTATTGCGCCGAACAGACCGCATCAACTGGATACCCCAATCCTGCGCATTTTTCTGAGAAAATCGCAGAGAGATATAAGGTATTCTCATTTCCACTACCCAGCCGTCATTCTTTATTGAAACCTTGCTATCCCAAACAGCATCCCAGGTTTTATCGCCATATTCCCCAAGTGATGTAACAACACTGGGTGATAGCCGTGCATCCGTCTGAACATTGGAAGAAGTAACCAGGAATTGAAATCCATTCTGATCGTCATTGTAGGTATCAAGAAAAACAGAAAAATAATCCAGGTCTTTAAGCTGTTCTTCATCCCTGGCAGTTATTTGCTTACGGATCAGCGTGGGATCATCGTAAAGATAGGCGCCGATGTAAATGGCAGAATTATCATAAACGATTTTAACTTCAGTTTTTTGCGAGGCAGGTACCCCAAAACTGGGGAAATTTTGAATAAATCCTGCAACAACCTGCGCATTTTTCCATGCCAGATCATCAAGATTCCCATCTATCTGCGGAGGGGTATGGGATAACTTACTGGCTTGCAATGTTTTTCCCTGGGAAAATAATGACCCACAAACCAATACCAACAAGGCTAAGCAAATTAGTCTTAAAAACAGCATACGTTCAGTTGGAACAAATATAACAGACTGTTTTGAAGACTAAAAGCATGAGAGCAGGGAAAAAGAAAAAAAGAGTGAAAAACCTTATTTAAAGAGGGTTAATTCATCTTTTTCTTTAAAGAAACCACCTGCTCCTGCAGGTCGCTGACAATGTTGGCCAACTGGCCCATATCCCAGCGCTGTTGCTGGTTAGCTTTTGAAATGACCATCTGTGCCTGCCACATTTCCAACACATCCTCTGATTTTACCGTATAGGGATGATAAATGGGATTATCACTGACAAGGGTCAGTTTATCCTTTGAACGGCCATGTTTCTGGATCCGTTTATATACAATGCCTTCATGCCGGGATACAACGATACAGGCACTGTCATTTTTCAACTCGTCTATTTTATCCACTTTTTCGCCCACAATTACGGAACCACTCGGTGTTGGCAGCATTGAATCACCAATGATTTCAAATGCCCTGTAATTGCCACCTGCCAGCATCGGCAAAGTGAAAGTATTAAGCTCATCTACAAATTCCGGATCAGCATAGCCAGCAAGATAACCTGCTGCCGCTTTTACGGGTACAAAAGGTATATCGGGACGGCCACTGGCTAATTTCATAGCCCGGCGCTTCGCCATGTAATTACTTTTATTATCACTCAGATCCTTTCGTAATATTTCATCCAGCGTTAGTTTAAATATATCACAAACCACTTCCAGTACATCAATACGGGGTTCGGCTCTTTCTTCTTCATAAGCCCCCAGTAAGGATCGTTTGATGCGTAGTTTATTTGCAAATTCTTCCTGTGTCCATCCGCGTAGTTTGCGGAGATATTTCATATTCTGGTTTGCCATTGCCATAACAGACTAATTTGTTTAGCTGCAAAATACTAATTTATTTAGACTTTCAAAACCTTTTTTCAGTGAGCTGTTTGGACATGCCGAAAAAAACAAACATTTTTGCTTTGTATATGACAAAAAAATCTGCATCTCCCGCTTCCAAAAAAAGCAAACCAAAAGCTGGAAAAACAACCACTGGCTCACGTAAGGAAAAGCCGGTTATTCTTATTACGAATGATGATGGCGTAACAGCTCCCGGTATCATGAACCTGGTAGAAGCCGTGAAAGATCTGGGAAAAATCGTTGTTGTTGCTCCGGACAAACCTCAGTCAGGTATGGGACATGCCATCACTATTGGTCAGCCTTTGCGCTTGCATAAATCAAATGTATTTGGCGATATCGAGGCTTATTCCTGCACCGGTACACCTGTTGATTGTGTGAAGCTGGCCGTTGACAAAGTATTGCGCCGCAAACCCGATCTGTGTTTAAGCGGCATCAATCATGGCGCCAACCACAGTATCAATGTAATTTACTCGGGCACTATGTCGGCCGCTGTTGAAGCTGCTATTGAAAGTATTCCTTCGGCAGGTTTTTCTTTATTGGATTATAGTATTGAAGCCGATTTTACCGGCGCCAGGAAATATGTAAGGATAATCGTAGAAAAAATGCTGGCTACCAAAATGGATAAACATACCGTATTGAATGTAAATATTCCGGCTTTGCCGGCTGAGGCATTAAAAGGATTTAAACTTAGCCGCCAGGCTTATGCTAAATATGTAGAAGATTTTATGGAAAGGCAAGATCCGCATGGAAAAATGTATTACTGGCTGACCGGCGAATTTGTAAATTTTGATAAAGGAAAAGATACGGATGTATGGGCTCTCGCTAATGGATACGTGAGTGTAGTGCCTGTTCAGTTTGATATGACGCATTACGAACAAAAATCCAAACTTGAAAAACTCTGGAAATAATGATTTTTAAAAAAGATAACCTGAAGCTTGGATTAGTACTTGGATTGATAGGCCCGCTGCTTGGATTAGTTGTGATTTATTTTTTCAGTTATTCCTCCTTCACTTTCGTCGATTTTATTGATGAGTTCATTCACAATAAAAAAATGATCACTGCTATTGGCTCCCTTTCTTTATTGGCCAATGTTGTTTTGTTTACGTTGTATGTCAATACACACAGGGATACCACAGCCAAAGGGATTTTTATCATCACGTTAGTGTACGGTATTGCAATTTTGGTTTTGAAGTTGTTGAATTAGCCGACCCTTGAAAATTGAGCATTTATCATTGAACATTTCATGGTTATACTTTAAAAATGTTCACTACTCAATTTTCAATGCTCAATGTTCAATGAGTACATCTTGACAAAATGACCTGGTCTTAACAACGTATAAGGACATCTCCTCATATAGTTTTCGGACAAAGCATCTTTCATATCTTTAAGCGTCTATTTCAAAAACAATATAATTTCCCCTTTAGGGGGCCAGGGGCATGAAATATTACATTATTGCAGGCGAAGCATCCGGTGACCTGCACGGCAGCAATCTTATAAAAGAATTAAAGAAGCTTGACGACTCAGCTGATATTCGCTGCTGGGGTGGTGATAAAATGCAGGCTGCAGGTGGCGAATTAGTAAAGCATTACCGTGAGCTTGCCTTTATGGGTTTTACGGAAGTGCTGATGAACCTGCGCACTATTTTTAAAAATCTTGCTTTTTGCAAAGAAGATATTTTACAATATAAACCCGACACGCTTATACTTATTGATTATCCCGGTTTCAATCTTCGTATTGCTAAATGGGCCAAAGAACAAGGGCTGAAAGTTATCTATTATATCAGTCCGCAGGTATGGGCCTGGAAAGAAGGGCGGGTAAAAATGATGAAGGAATGCATTGATAAGATGCTGGTCATTCTTCCTTTTGAAAAAGATTATTTTAAAAACAAATGGAACTGGGAAGTAGAATATGTGGGGCACCCGTTGGTGGAAGTGATAGAAAGTCAGAAGTCGAAAGTCAGAAGTCAGAAGTTCTCCGAAAGATTGATAATTGCTTTACTTCCGGGAAGCCGGAAACAGGAGATATTGAAAAAATTGCCCGTAATGCTGGAAGTGAGTAAATCATTTCCTGATTATCAATTCATCGTTGCCAAGGCACCGGGGTTAGACGGATCATTTTATGATGAATTATTAAAAAACTATTCGAATGTTTCTTATGTGGCTGATCAGACCTACAACTTATTATCACAATCAAAAGCGGCTCTGGTTACATCAGGAACTGCTACATTGGAAACAGCATTATTTGGTGTACCGGAAGTGGTGTGTTATAAAGGCTCTTATATTTCTTACCAGATCGGCAAACGGTTAGTAAAAGTAAAATACATTTCATTGGTCAACCTGATCATGGACAAACTGGTGGTAAAAGAATTGATACAGGACGATATGACTGCAAAGAATTTAAAAAAAGAATTACAGGAATTATTAACGAATGAAATCCGCAAGGCTGAATTGCAAGGGGATTATACAAAACTGAAGCAGATCCTGAGCGAAGGCAGCAATGCCTCTTCCAAGGCAGCACAGTCCATTGTAAGTTTTCTAAATCACTCCTGATTTGCACAATAAATGGAAACGTATCAATTAGATAGAATTCTTGTTTGGCTGTCTTCAGCAATTGGGTTTAATAAAAATTCGGAGAAAAAATACTTTTACGATAAAAAAGAAAAACTGTTTTTTAATTTGGGTCTTACGACAGGCAAATACTTTAAGTGGACAAATCAAATCCCTTTATCTACAATAGACAGCGATATAATTCAAAGTAAAATAAATGAACTATCCCATGACAGGAATAACTTTTTGGAAATTTGTAGATCGGATAAGAAATTCAATGTTTTACCAATCGGCCAAGCTAAGTCAATAAAAGAATATAACGATAAGGAAAAGAGCTGGAATCTTTTGATGGTAGAAGTTGAAACCTTCTTGAAGGAACATAACATTGATGTACATGCAACAAGACTCATTGAATAACTTGCTGCACACCTACTCTACAGCGTGGTTTTGTATCAGCGGGAGGCAGTGAATAAATACTCATCGTTAGTATTACCATCGCCTCGATATCCGGCTAGCGAAGGACGAGTGAGTTAGAGAATATATTTTTCTTTAATCGGATTTGGTTCCAGTTGGGCGTTTTTCAAATGTCCCGCCGAACGCAAAGTCAGAACGATAATAGCAAAAAAAGGGAGGCCCTGGAAGAATCCGGGGCCGTTCACTAGAGAAAAAACTACTGCTTATTAGAGAAGAATTTTCAGGAATAAGATCTAAGGTTATGGTTTTGATCAACTACATAAAGAAAAGAATAAAACAGGCGGGAAAAAATCATGATTTAGTCAATGGTAATTTTTGTTTAATGAACGGCTTAATTTATGGAATGAATTGCGATCCGCTTTTTGAACTTTCTCAAAAACGGAATCATAACCTATCTCTACCCAATTTGGCACTAATCCTGCATTGCATTTCAACTACACCCGTTAGTTCATCTATGGACAATCGCATAGTCCTATAAATAAAGCCTCTCAATTATGGAATCATTTACAGAGCTCATTAAATCTGAAACACCAGTATTGGTCGATTTTTATGCAGATTGGTGTAGTCCCTGCAAAGCAATGAATCCTATCATCCAGGAAGTGGCAAAAATGGTGCAGGGTAAAGCGAGGGTAATAAAAGTGGATATTGATAAAAGTGTTCAGGCTGCACAGGCTTACCAGGTACAGGCCGTACCCACTTTTATTATTTTTAAAAAAGGAAATATTATATGGCGCCATTCAGGCATGATCGATAAACTAAGCCTGGTGAATGTTCTCAATCAAAATATATAAAAATCCCGGAGAACTACTTTCGCAACAGCTTTATAGCTAAGATGATCAAACAAATAATAAAAATAAAAAGGCTGATGCGATTAATACCGTGCATATAACCGATCCATTTGCTTTTTGGCCGGCCCGGATCCTTTTTCTTCAGGTAAAGGTATTCTGCTATTTGAGTCCAGACTCCCATGATTTGAGATTAATGTTCTGTAAAATTAAAACAGAAAAGAATGCAGTTGGGTTCGATTTTCTAAAAACAACAGATTGCTAAAAGCAATATAATCAGACTGCGGGGCTACAAGCCCCGCAGAACAACCCCCAGAACTACCTTCTGTAATGTCATTTAAGGCTTTGCGAAACTTGCAGTTTCGCAGCATTATTTTATCGGCTGTGCCGATGCGTTTTTAATCCGAAATATGGGATACCTTTTATGGCTGTGTTTATCAAAATAAAAAATCTATTTCCATTAACCCTTTCCCGGTTTCGTAGTTGGCAGCACTGCTATACAAATAATGTGATGGTTCTGCCACTAATCCTGCTCTTACCGGGTTTATATGTATATAATTTAGTTTAGTTCTCAGAAAGGATTCACTATGTATTTCTTCCGGGTGATTATTACCTGTCCACACTTTAAAGTTGTCATTAGCATTTGTCCTGTTTGCATAAAACCGGAACATATACAATAACCAATCACGACGGCTTTCCGGCTCCGATTCGATGCTGCTGGAAATGGCCTTGCTGGTATGTGTTTTAAAATCGCGGATAATATCGCTTAAATTACTATTAGTTGCGGTCCAAATAGTATGAATATGATTGGACATGATAACATAGGCTCCTATTCTCAGCCCTTTTTTCTCACGACAAAATTGAAAACTTTCAAGTATTAAATCCCTGTATCGCTGACGGCTGAAAATATCAATCCAGCCCATGATAGAAAAAGTTAAGAAATGAGTAGCTGACTGATCCCGGATTTTATAGCCTTCGGCAAATTCATAACTCATAATAATAAGGTTTGAAATAAAGTTATGTATTGTAATTGCTGAAAGCAATAAAATAAACCTGCGAGGCTACAAGCCTCGCAGAGCTTCGAGCCTCGCAGAGCTTCGAGCTTCGAGCAATATAAGACTGCGGGGCTGCAAGCCCCGCAGAGCGGCTCTGCGAAACTTGCAGTTTCGCAGGGATTACTTTATCGCCTGTGGCGATGCAACAGGCACGAACGTAAACATCCACTTCTCCGGATTTTGCCAATCCTTTCCTTTAAAGCTACCAATTGGCGATTTTATCAGCACATCATTCCATCCTTTTTTCAATAAAATCTTTGTTGGCTCCCGATATTCATATCCTTCATCAATCAATGGAATTTCTGAATTTCCTTTTTGTCCGCCTCTTTTCCAATTTGGCGGATCGATCAATTTTCCATTAACCCAAACTTTACTTTGGTGACTATCCCAGGTGCCAGGTTTTGGTGAATCAGTAGCAGGGGAACGGGATAAATTATTAAACCCTATCCAGAAATTTTCAACTTTCTCTTCATCACTCCATATTTGAGTACTGGCATACCAGGTGGTATTCTCTTTGGGATCATTCAATACTCCTTTTATCAAAGGCGCCCACCAATGCCGCCATACAATAGTGCCGCCGGTTACGCTTGATGATGATTGTATTTTATTTATATCGCTGTTCTCAGGGTTGAATTGTTTTGAAAGATCACCACCATTTTCATACGGACCATATAATTTCCATGAAGTCGCAGACTGCTTTGTATAAGGAAAAGGAAGCTGTGAAAAACTTTGTTGCCGATGATCCAGCAAACGATTTTCAAATTCAGCAAACTCATTTGTTTGTTTTGAATCCGGTTCACCAATATTGGCTACCCATCCGCTATAACCGCCACCGCGCCAGCTTCTTTCCGCAAATGCGAGTATCCCGGGATAAACAGGATTCATCTTTTGTACATCTTCTTCTTTAGCAGCAGCTCTGTCATGCCACATGCATAATGTGCCACCCAGCAATGATGCATCGCCTTTTTCTTTATTGCCAATCATCCTGTTGAAGATGGTGACAACACTTTCCAAAGGATCCATATGATTCAGATACAAGTGCCGGGAATCTACAAATTGAATGGTTTTATTTGCTGACACATGAGCATTATCGTCCATCCACATTTGCCGGATAGTATTATCCGTAAAATTTCCACCAGGCTCCCACCCGATCACTTTTTTCCCAAAACTTTCTACATAAGCCGTTACTTCCGGCACAAAGTTTTTGTTCGTGATCTTTACTTCATCGGCACCAATATGTAAATAAGGTATGTCATAAGTGGTACAAAATTCTTTCAGGATATTTTTTATATAAACCATTCCCGAATCAGATTGCATATCGGTTTTCATGGCTCTTTTAAAAGCGGCGCTGTGACCGGGCATATCAATTTCAGGAACAAAAGTGATATATCTTTCTTTACAAAATGCGATCAGCTCTTTAATGTCGGATTCAGAATAATACATTCCTTTATTACGCAACATATGTTCCGGCGCTGTCAATTGAGGATATTGTTTGATAGCGATCCGCCATGCTACGTCCTCTGTAGGATGAAAATGAAAAATGTTGAGTTTATATTTCGCCATTATCTCTATCTGCTGTTTCAGTAAATCCATAGATTGATAATTTCTTCCCACATCAATCATATATCCCCGCCAGGAAAAGGAAGGCCAGTCCAGAATTTCACAGCCGGGAACTATTACATCATCCCGCATTAACTGTTGCAGGGTTTGTATGCCATTGAAAATACCGTGAGCAGTGTTGGCTGTGATGATAATTTTACCGGGGTCAACATTGAGTCTGTATGCCTCCTGCGGCAATTGTGGCGCTGTAAAATTTTTATCAAGCTGCATTTCAATGAATGGTTCGTCCTTATTCACTGTTTTTGCAATCTTTATTTTAAATCCCTTTTGTTGCAAATATTGCTTCAGTCTTTCAGCTTCCTTTTCCAGTTCATCATTCTTCACAACAATAGTTTTACAAGCATACAGCGGGAAATCACCATTTTTCCAGCCTACTAATTGTGGCAATGGAATTAATGACGGTTTAGCCTGCAGATCATAAACATAAGGATATACAATATGCTTCCACAATAAATAAGCCTCGCCTTTTAAGTGCAGTCCATCATTGGTAAGATCTGCTTTTAATTTTCCGTTCTCATCGCTAAACGGTGTATACAAATCGATATATGTATAATGGCTTAATGCAGCCTTATCTTTTAGCTGATCATTTACCATTTTTATTTGTTTGGCCTTACTGGTATGCCCGCCAAATTTTCCATATACATTATTCACTGGCAAAATACTTTGGACATATACTTTTGTAGAAGGAGTTTGTTGTCGCAGGTAAGCAACACTCAATAAGATATTTTTCGCTATGCTATCCGGTGAAATATTTCTTGCCAGGTCGTTAGTCCCGATCATTAAAAAAGCTTTGGCCGGCTTCCTGTTGGCTATTTCGTCAATACGATGAATGACTCCTGCTGTTATATCGCCGCTGATGCCGCGGTTCTTTACCCGATTATCGTCAAATAATTCACTCCACTCTCCCCCATCGGTAATACTGTTGCCAACAAAAATGATATCGTCTTTCGTTTGCGGCAACGATTGAAACAACGTAACCCGTTGATGATAGTAAGTAGAAAATATTGAATCAGGATAAACAGGAAGATTCACCTGCGCCATTATCATTTTCTGAGCTATTAAAAGGCAAATGCCGCTAACTATTTTTTTGAGCATGATTAAAATTAATCGTTGAAGATAAATTGTTGTTGCTTTAAAATGAAGGGAGTAAAATAACAATTTATCAGGTGAAACAGCCTGTTACGGACAATAAAAACCTATGCAACCGATTGTTCTATATCGTCTGCTGTTTTGAAATAAGCTTAATTTTATTGTTGCCGGAATTATTTCACCAGCCTTATAAAAAATGATACAAAACTTAACTATTTTATTATTGGGAATTCTTTTTTGTAATCTTTCAACTGCCCAATCTGTTCCGCCTAAGCGGGAGCAAAAACCTGCCTACTGGCAGGCAAGCCCCAATGTTGTTTTTATATATGCTGATGATCTTGGCTATGGTGATCTGAGTTGCTATGGCGCCATAAAGATCAACACACCTAATCTTGATAAACTGGCAAAACAAGGCATCCGTTTTACAAACGGTCATTCTACATCAGCTACCTGTACACCTTCACGTTACGCATTGATGACAGGTGAATATCCCTGGCGAAAAAAAGGTACAGGCATATTGCCGGGTGATGCCGCTTTAATTATTCCCACTGATAAAACAACTTTACCATCATTGTTTCAAAAAGCGGGATATAAAACTGGTATTGTTGGCAAATGGCATTTAGGCCTGGGAAACAGTTTGGAAAAAGATTGGAACGGAGAAATAAAACCCGGCCCCAATGAAGTAGGGTTTGATTATTCTTTTATTTTTCCGGCTACTGCAGACCGTGTACCGACTGTCTTTGTAGAAAATCATCGTGTTGTAGCTTTGGATACAACCGATCCTATACAAGTTGATTATGCAAAAAAAATTGGCACTGATCCCACAGGCCTGGAACATCCTGAATTATTAAAAATGCAATCGTCACCCAATCATGGACATAATAACACCATCGTAAATGGCATTGGCCGCATTGGTTATATGAGCGGTGGTAACAAAGCCCGTTGGACGGATGAAGAAATGCCTCTTACTTTTTTAGCAAAAGCCAAATGGTTTATCGGAGAAAACCTGCCTACCGGACAGGCAGGTAAAATGAACCCTTTCTTTCTTTATTATGCATTAACGGAACCGCATGTACCCCGCATGCCTTCAACAATGTTTAAAGGAAAAAGCGGTTTAGGTTACCGGGGTGATGCTATTTTACAACTGGATTGGACTGTTGGTGAAATAGTGAAAGAATTAGAGCATCTTGGTATTGCAAAAAATACTGTGATCATTTTTACGAGTGACAATGGTCCTGTATTAGATGATGGTTATGAAGACGAGGCTGTTACTAAAGCAAACGGTCATAAACCTGCGGGACCATTGCGGGGCGGAAAGTACAGTGCTTTTGAAGCAGGCACAAGAGTTCCTTTTATCATAAGCTGGCCAGGCACTATCAAACCTGCAGTGTCTGATGCATTGGTTTGCCAGATAGATTTTATTCATTCGTTTTCAAAATTATTAAAGCAGCCATTTGCAGATAGCGAGGCTCCGGATAGCTACGATGTATTGAATGCATTGCTTGGCAAAACAAAGACCGCCCGTGATGTACTGGTACAACAGGGTGGCGCTTTATCAATTGTAAAAGGAAATTGGAAATATATTGAACCCAATAATGGGCTGGCTCTTCTTAAACTAACTAATATAGAATCAGGAAATTCTTCAGTTCCGCAGTTATATGACCTGAAAAATGATCTGGGTGAGAGAACCAATGTTGCCGAAAAAAATCCACAAATTGTGAAAGAGTTATCAGAACTATTGCAAAAACTAAAAGAGAATAGTAAAAGCAGGAAGTAACGTTATAAACTATTGTAGTTCATCAGGCATTGACACAACTTTACCGGTGATTTTAAATACAGGCATAGGCGCTTCCCATTTTCTTAACTGATTTGAAAGCAATGATGCTAATTCGCTCACTTTACCAGGGTACTGATTTGATAAATCGTTGTTTTCACCAATATCCGACTGCAGGTTGTACAATTCTTTTCTTCCCGTTTTCATATTATAGATCATTTTCCAATTGCCCTGCCTGATGGCAGAATGATAATTGACACCCGGTCCATCCTGTGGTATCCATTTGTTGGGAAAATGCCAGATCAATGTTCTTACCGTATCGTTGTAATTTTTATTTTTTAAAACAGGAACAAAACTTTTTCCATCAACGGCCTGTATTGTTTTGTAGTTATTGAGGCCAGCCATCTCCAGTATCGTTGGGAAAAAATCTTCAATGATCAAATACTGATTGGTGACAGTTCCTGGTTTTACAATACCCGGCCATTTTACCAGCATAGGTTCACGTATGCCCCCTTCATACACCGAACCTTTACCTGCTTTCAAGGGAAGATTATGTGTAAATGGTTGCCCGCTTCGCGGCGACATACTGAATCCACCATTATCACTAATAAATAAAATGATGGTATTCTTATCAATATTCTTTTCTTTTAAATAATTCATAATATCACCCAGGCTTTTATCCATGCCTTCTATCAAAGCGGCATACTCTGCTTCTTTTTCAGGAAGGCCCCGGTCAAGATATTTTTGTGAGAATCTTTTATCGGCTGCATAAGGTATATGTACAGCGTAATGCGACATGTATAAAAAGAAAGGTTTGTTTTGTTTTACGGGTCTCTCCAATGCTTTTATCGCTTCAATGGTCAAGGCTTCCGTTAGAAATGTATCGCGGCCATGATACGCTTCCAAACCCGGCACACCCCAGGGTTCGGTTTGCTCTCCTTTTTTGTTGCCATAATTTTTTTCTCCCAAGTAGCTACCCGGCCCACCCGCTGCATGGCCTGCAATATTTATATTGAAACCAATATTGATTGGGTTGGCCGCAGGTGTTTGCATGGCAGCAAAATGTGCTTTACCGCAATGAATGGTATAATAACCTGCATCTTTCAAAATAGCAGGAAGCGGTGTGGCATAAATTGTATTATTAATTCCGGCAACAGGTGATAACCCATTTATATTCCAGGTGGGTGGTTGTAAAATGCTATCGGGTTCATCAACCGACTGGTCTTTTCTTAATGTCCAATTGGTGACTTTATGATGTGCTGCATTCATCCCTGTCATCAAACTGATACGGCTTGGTGAACATATCGGCGTGGCATAGGCATTGGTAAATTTCATTCCTTCACGGGCCAGCCGCTCCATATTGGGCGTATGAAACTGTTTGTTCAATGCCGTTGCACTGTCACCAAACGGAACAGAGGTATCCATCCATCCCATATCATCCACCAGAAAAACAATAATGTTGGGGCGTTGCTTTTGTGCATTACCGTTCAATGCAAAGAGACAAAGCAAAAAGAAAAATATTATTTTTTTCATGATCTGTTTTATGATCATTATTATAATTTAATGATCTTTCTATTATTATTTTTATCACTTTCCAGCTAGTATAAAAAATATCACCTGTTTGTAAATAAAAACCGAATAATTGTTTAACCTATCTAAAAGAAATACCCAACCCCGTTAAAGCGGGGCGGGCATTCTTTCAACTACTGCTTATGAGAAACGATTGTATTCATTACTACGTACATTAATACATCCCTTAACGCAGGCTTAAATTCAATATCCGTCATTTTGTCCCAGATTGCTATTGGCGTCTCTTTGTTGCTGGGGAATAGGAAACAAAACCTGATGTTCTCCTGCATTATATCCCCTTGTTATTGCTCCTGAAATAAATTTTCCGTGCCGGATCAAATCTTCCCTGCGCAAGCCTTCTGTATAAAACTCCCTGCCTCTTTCCGCCAAAATAAAATCTCTCAGCTCTTCCTTCGTTGTAAAGTCTGCAATTGATTTAAGCGGGGCTTTTGCCCTCGTCCTGACTTGATTGATTAGATCAATACTTTCCGTGTTGGGCCCGTTTTTTTCATTTAATGCTTCGGCCCTGCTCAACAATATATCAGCCAAACGGACATAAACAATATCATTGCCATTAAATTCTCCTACCGCCGCAGGATCAGGAACATATTTAAAACTAGCGGCCCTGTTTAGAGGATTTCCTGCATTATCTTCCAATAACTGCACCGTCGTACCGCTGGTATTCACGTATTGGGTAATTATCAAATCCTTGCGAACATCAGCGCTTTCAAATGTTTTATAAAAAGCAGTGTATGTCCTGAAATCGGCGCCAAAGTTGGCCCAATTGGATAAGATCTGATAATTAGGGGGAAAGGCATGAGCTATATAGTTATTTTGAAACCCGTTTTGTGCGATACAAGGTGCCCTGTAAATAAATTCTTTATTTCCTTCTCCGCTTACAGCAAATAAAGTTTTGAAATCGGGATAAAGAGAATAATAATTCAAATCTGTTACTTTCTGCGAAGTTTCGATCACCTTATCCCAATCTTTTTCATGCAAATACAATTTGGTTAACACAGCCAGTGCAGCGCCTTTGGTCGCCCTGCCAATTGGATTTTCTTCTTTGGGCAAATTCTCAGCTGCAAAAACAAGGTCGTCAATCAGGTATTTTACAAAAACATCTTTTGCAGCTCGCGGCGTTGATTTTCCTATTGCTTCAATTTCATCGGGTGTGGCGCCCTTGGCAATTTCAATAATAGGGGTAGGCCCGAAAAGATTATAAAGAAAATAATAAGACACTGCCCTTATAAACCGGGCTTCTCCTTTTATTATGTTCAGATCAGCCGGTGCAATATCCGTTAACCCGTCCACCACACCCAGGACCGTGTTGGCGCTGGCAACAGCCCCGTACATTTTTACCCAGAACGAGTTTAAAAACTGGTCGTTGGTAGCCCATCTGAACTCAACATAGGGAGCGGCATCCCGCTCAAGCCCGCCACCCTTTTCATAAGCTATATCTGTCGTGATTTCATTCATCAGGTAAGTATAGTTACGGCTGTCATAAGCCACAATGCGAGACCTCGCATAAGCGCCGGTAAGCAAAGCATCTACACCTGCTTTATCTTTCAAAAATGCGGAAGGATCATATTGCGTATAAACTTCTTCTTTTAAAAATTTTTTACAGCCGGTTGTTGATAACAGTATTGACAAAAACCAGGCTGCCTTGAATATATTTTTTTTGATTTGCATGATTAGTCAGTTTAGAAAGTTAAGTTAATGCCGAAGCGAAATGTACGGTTCAATGGATAACTGTTATAATTCACTTTGGCTACCGATTCACTACCGGTAGCACTGGCATCAGGGTCAAAGCCATCATATTTTGTAAACGTGAATAAATTATCGGCAGCAAAAAATACCTGCGCATCTGTGATCACTTTCTTTCCGCCTACGGGAATAGAATATCCAAGGTTTAGTGTTTTAAAACGGATAAACGAAGCATCCAGCACTGTAAATGAATTAATCGAATATTGGCCGCCATAAGCAGAGGGGTTTACGCCGCTGGGGTATTTTGCACCCGGGTTCTGTGTCGTCCACCTGTCTTCATAATATTTGGCAATCCGGTTGCGGTATTCGTTGGTTGGGTAAAACGATTCAAGCACATTTGCATCTAATGTTTCTATACCCTGCACCCACTGGAAAAACAGATCAAGTGAAAACCGTTTGTATGTAAATCTGTTCGTAAACCCGGCGGTCAAATCAGGAAAAGGATCACCCAGGATAACCCTGTCGGTTGCATCAATCTTATTGTCCTTGTTCTGATCCTTAAACCGAATATGTCCTGGTTTCGCATTAGTCTGAGCCGAGCCGGCCACTTCATCCGCCGATCTGAAAATCCCTTCCGTTTCAAATCCATAAAACGAGCGCATAGGGCTGCCTTCCTGAACTATCAGGTAATTACTGATAAAACCACTGCCCGTGCTGCCCGTGATGATTTGTGGAATGGAAGGCGGCAGGCTTGTTACTTTGTTTTTCAATAATGATAAATTCAATGAACTTTCCCATGTAAAATCTTTGTTGCTTACATTCACTGTATTCAATAAAAAGTCCCACCCACTGTTGCGAACGCTGCCCGCATTTATCAATATGGAACTAAAACCTACTACGGAAGGCAATGGCTTGCTGAATAACTGGTCCTTTGTATCGCGGATATAATAATCTACAGAGCCGCTGACCCTGTTGTTGTAAATGGAGAAATCTAATCCTGCATCAAATTCGGCTGTAGTTTCCCACTTCAAATCTGCATTAGGCAACCTGGCAGGGACCACTCCCTGCGCAATAGAACTCCCAAAGACCGCAGAGCCGCCAGCTACCAAAGTTTGAATGGTTTGATAATTGCCTATCCCCTGGTTGCCCAACACTCCATAACTCACTCTCAATTTCAACTCATTGAAGGCAGGTGCCATTTTTTCAAAAAAAGGCTCTTTCGATATTTTCCAGGCCAATGCACCCGAGGGAAAGAAAGCATATTTATGCGCATCTGAAAAACGGGAAGTCCCATCATTCCGGAATGAAGCCGTTAATAAATATTTATCCCTGAAACTATAATTCAACCTTCCGATAATACCATTTAAACGGTTGCGGTCTTTTGATGAACCTACGGCGTCGCCTTTATCATTATCACCACTTTGCAAAAGATTGGAATAAGTAACATCAGAAAGAAACCGGATAGAGCTGGCGCTTACACCCTGTGATAAAAATTCTTCAAACGTGGTTCCACCCAATATAGAGAACTGATGATCACGGCCAAGCTTTTTATCATACTTTATCAAAAATTCCGCAAGCCATTGTGAATAGTCGAAGCCGCTTTTTGAACCCGCTCCGCCGTTTGAGAGTCCCAGTAGGGTAGATCTGTCACGGTAAAAAGAACCTAACTCACTCGCCAACGCCCCGCCAAGCCTGATGGTACCTACCAACCCTTTAATGGGTTCCAGTTCGGTAGTGAATGTCCCATAAATATTGTTAGTCCGGCTATCGCTTGTTATCCCATTTAGTAGGGCGAGGGGATTATCCAACGCAATAGAAGCATTGGCGTAATATTTTCCATCAGGGGCTATCCCCGGCGGAAGTGTGGGGTCAAACTGAAGGGCGGAGTTTAGCGGACCGGCCCCTTCATTTACAGCATCGGGTTGAAGGATGGAATTCTGAATAGCCCTGGTGAAATTCATGTTGATTTTAAAGCGTAAAAAATCTTTTGCTTTAAAATTCAGGTTGGTGCGGAAATTAAGTTTTTTAAAGTCTGAGTTTTTTACAAGCCCATTTTGTGTAAAATAGTTCAACCCGGCATAATAATCATTCTTATCACCACCGCCTGAGATAGATAGCTGATAATTCTGTACGGGCGCCGTTTTATTAAACACTTCATCCTGCCAGTTAGTACCATTTCCAATACTATCAATTTGCGACTGAGTATAAATAGCCGGCTGTCCGGCATCCGTTCTTATGCCATTTAATGTTTCCATATACTGTCTGCCATTCAACACATCAATCTTTTTGGCAACAGATTGCATGCCTACGCTTGTGTTAAATTTTACAACTGTCTCACCCTTTCTTCCATTTTTTGTAGTGATGAGCACCACGCCGTTTGCCGCCCTTGTACCATAAATAGCTGCAGATGATGCATCTTTTAATACTTCAATAGATTTTATATCATCGGGACTGATGCTTGAAGGATCAACACCAGGCAATCCATCTACTACTACCAAGGCTTGGTTACTGCTATTAATAGAACCAGCACCCCTGATTTGAATTTTAGTAGATGCCCCCGGGGCAGAACTTGTCTGGCTAATGGTAACACCGGCAGCCCGGCCATTGAGAAGTTGCAAAGCATTTGAATTAGGCCCCTCTGTGAATTTGGTTACTGAGGCAACAGACCCGGTTAAATCGGATTTCTTTTGGGTGCCATAACCAATTACCACTACTTCAGAACCGGCAACCACTTCCACTTCCATTTGAACATTGATCACCGTATTTGCTCCGACGGTTATAATTAGTTTTTTATACCCGATAGCAGAAAACTCCAACACATCGCCCGCATTGGCATCTATAACAAACTTACCGGCATTGTCTGTACTGGTTCCTTTTTGGGTGCCCTTTACCACCACGGATATCCCTGATAACGGTTTTCCTTCACCATCTTTTACCGTTCCCGTAATATCAACAGGTGGTGGGAGAGAAACAGCCTGCTTTTCTTCAACGGCCACTGCCGGTTTTTCTTTTACCACAATTGTTTTTTCAACAATGGTAAAAGTGACAGGCAAATTTTTAAAACAAATGACAAGGGCTTCTTCCAGTGAAACATTTGTTACATCAATGTCCACTTTGCCTGCTTTATTGAGAAGGTTGTCTTTGTAAAAAAACTGGTAGCCGGTTTGACGGTTTATTTTTTTAAAAATCTTTTGCAATGAGGCGCCTTTCTCTGAAAGAGTAACATTTTGAGAGAAGCCTTCCGCACTTACCTGCAGGCAAGTGACCAGTAAAATGATAGCTGTAAGTTTCATGATCAACAGCGTTTTAGTAATTTTTTCCCGCCACGGCGGCAGGAAACAAGCAGTTTTTAAATTCATACCTTTGTTTTGTTTGGGTTAAACGATAATCATTCCTTGAACAGAGTTGTTTATTAATAATTAACCTGAACCTTTGATCGCTCCGGGGCCTAATCCGGGGCGGTTTTTTTCAGACTAATCGCTTTTTTATTGTGTTACAATAATTTTTCTTCGCGCCAGCTTAAACTTTACGCCGCCAGCTTCCAATATTTTCAGCACCTGGCCGATATTGCTGTTCCGGCTTACGATCCCCGAAAACGTTTCTTTGCTGACCTCACTTTCATAAGCAACATCTATATCATACCAACGGCTTATCTGCCGTAGAATGTTTTCAATATTGTCGCCGTCAAACTGAAAGAAACCGTTTTTCCAGGCCACCACTTTGTCCACGTCGGCCTGGGATATATTTATGCCGGGTGTTTGATAAGCTGCTCTTGCCTGCTGGCCTGGCTTCAGCAATTGCATGTTATTGTTTTTAATAAATTTTACAGCACCTTCAAGCAGCGTTGTTTTTACCATTTCTTCATCATCATAGCCGTTGACATTAAAATGGGTACCCAATACCTGCACTTCTCCGCCATCTGTTCCCGCGGCAGAAGCAATTTTTACGATAAAAGGTCTTGAAGGGTTATGCGCCACTTCAAAATAGGCTTCACCTGTTATCTCTACCCTTCTTTCATTACTTGTAAACGCTGCTGGGAAACGGATGGAAGAGGAAGCATTTAACCATACTTTGGAACCATCAGCCAATTGTAACTTATATTGGTTACCTCTTGCTGTTGACATCGTATTATATATAGCGTTACCTGCAGCTTCATTTCCTGCATAAGAAATTTGTCCGCCAACTTTCAACACCTTTATATTTCCTTCCTGTGCCAACTCACCATTAGCTGCATTGTCGAGCACAATAGTGGAACCGTCGGCCAATGTGAGAATGGCATTATCCCGACCGGGAGCTATATCGGTTGATTCATTTTTTACAACAGTAACTGCTGCTATTTTATCTGATTTACTATTGAGGAGAAATGAATACAGGCCAATTCCAAATACAATGAGTATAGAGGCGGCAATAGCCAGCTTACGAAAAGGAAACATTTTTTTCACTATTGAATCGCCCCGTTCTTTGCTCCGGACGTTTTCCAAAATGAGACCATAAAGTTGCCCCGCCCTTTCATCATTTATTTCTTTTTCAGCAGGACTGTTGTCAATGGCTTCACTCAATAACTGTTGAAGCTCAGCAGTATTTTCTTCCAGACCGGCAAGCGTTAAAAACTCCTTTCTTTCGGCTTCGGTGCATTCGCCGTTTGCATAACAGTGAAACAACCAGCTTAAACGGGAATTATATTGAGACATATGTTTCGGATGTTGAAGTTTTACGATACCAGTTTTAAAAGGAATCAAATTCCTCTATACTATCAGACACCCGAAAAGAAATAAAGGGGGAGCAGGAAATAAAAAAAATTAAAAAAAAGAAAGAATACTATTAAGTGAAATAAATAAAACCACTCTTGTTATGATATGCCCTTTCTGCTGCAGTGACTTTCTGACAAAGTGTAACGCTTCCGACATATGGGTTTTCACGGTCTCCTTTGATATTTGAAGCAGGCTGGCAATTTCATCATACTTCATGCCTTCTTCTTTGCCAAGTCTGAAAACTTCTTTTTGCCGCGGCGGTAGTTTGTTGACAACATCCGCCACGCAGGAATTTAGTTCACTAAAGCCCAAACCCTCTAAAGTGGCTAAGTCGGCTTGCTGCTTTCCCGTATATAACACTTCAGTGGTGAAAGCTTCTGCATGGGCCAGTTTTCGTAACTGGTTAAACAGGTGATTGCGGGTAATGGTATTGATGTATGCATTGAGGTTATCTACATCACCCAATTTCTTTCTGCTTACCCAAAGTTTGATAAAGACTTCCTGCACCGTATCTTCTGCCATCGCTTCATCTTTTACAACCCTGCAGGCAATAGAGAATATTTTGTTGCGGTATTGATCAAAAATAGCCCGGAAGGCCAATTCATCATCATCGGCCAACCGGCTTTGCAGTTCTTTTTCGTTGTAAGCGTTTTTGAGCATTCCCCAGGCAGTTCGTTGCTGATAAAATTAGCAATAAAGTATTAATACTGCTCAAACCTTGTATGCCTATCCGAAAAAAGGCACTTGACTTACCCAGTTCAAACGTTTGCACATTTTTTGTTTACTACTTTTAACAGCTTTATGCTCAACCAGCATTTTTTGCCGCTGATCAGCTTTCCCCGGTAATGCGTGATAAAGTATGTTTCGATATCAATTATATATCTACCGTCATAAGTAATACTATTGTCCAAAAAAAGTATGCAGGGGGAGTTAGAAGGCAAAGAATCTGCGTAAAGCCTGAGCGGCTGTATAAACAGCAAACAAATTAACGTTATCAATCGTACAAAAAAATCCTTCGCTGAATTTTTATCAAAATGCTTTCACCGGTTTTTCCTGCTGTAATATTTTTTCCGCATCCTTGTCCTCATATTGTTTTATTAAATCTTTCAACTGCATTTTCAGTTTAGTGGTTATTTTTTCATATCCTTTTTGCCCATACACATTTTTCATTTCATTTTTATCCTTTTTCATATCATACAATTCCCATCCATTTACTCTTGTATAAAAACGGATAAGCTTATACCGTCCCGTGCTGATACCAAAATGCGGTGATACCGAATGTTCGCCGTTTTCATAATAATGATAATACATCGCTTTTCTTCCTTTCGCATTCTTATTTGTTACCAATGGAAGAAAAGATTTGCCCTGCATATCCCCGGGCACAGCCACTCCGGCAGCATCTAATATCGTTGGCGCAATATCAAGGTTCATTACCATGTTATTGTTTATCGTACCGGGTTTTACCAAAGCAGGATAACGCATCACCATAGGTGTACGAAAAGACTCTTCGTACATAAAGCGTTTATCAAACCAACCATGTTCGCCCATATAAAAACCCTGGTCGGATACATAAATTACAATCGTATTGTTGGTTAAATTATTTTTATCCAGATAATCCAGTGTGCGGCCAATATTGCGGTCGAGCGATGCGGCAGTGCTTAAATAATCCCGCATGTAATGCTGGTATTTCCATTCCGTTAATGCATTGCCGGATAAATTTTTTGCTTTCAAATCCGCTGCAACCGGTTTGTAGTAAGCCTCAAATTTTGCTCTTTGCGCGGCATTCATCCGTGTGATGTTGCCATCTTTTATTTCTCCTTCAAACATTTTGAGGTCGTAACCCATGATCATGGTTTTAGAAATGGTCATATCCTGCACACGGGCCGCCTCCCTGTTGGTATAGTTATCATAAAAGTTTTGGGGCAAAGGAAAATTTACTTTATCAAACATTCCCATATCGGCGGTATCGGGTATCCAGGTACGGTGTGTGGCTTTATGGCCAATCACCAGGCAAAATGGTTTTGTTGTATCTCTTTTATTTAACCAATCTTCCGATACATCTTCCACTACATTCGACACATACCCTTCTATTCTTTTTTTGCTTCCATCCATCATCAAAAAATCGGGATTGTAATAACTGCCCTGTCCCGGTAATAGTTGCCAAAAAGAAAATCCCTGCGGCGGCGTTTCCAAATGCCATTTACCAATCCATGCAGTTTGATAACCGGCTTTATTCAGTTCTTTGATAAATGTATTTTGTGAACCATCAAAGCTGGAATGTTCATTGTCTTTAAAACCATTTTTATGACTGTATTTGCCTGTAAGAATAACGGCCCGGCTGGGACCGCAAATAGAATTGGTAACATAAGCCTTTTTAAACAAGGCCCCTTCGTTCGCAATACGGTCTATGTTTGGCGTCTGCATTAGCTTACTGCCATAAGCACTGATGGTTTGATATGCATGATCATCGGAAACGATGATGACGATATTAGGACGCTGCTGCGCCATAGTAACCTGGGAGAAACAAACAAATAAAGCTGTATTAAAAAACAGGTGACAAAAATTGCGGGTGAGCCTGAGCTTTCTCAATACTATTTCTACGATACTGGTAAAATCCCTGCATGAAAGAACTGTATCAAACAAACTCCATTGCAATAATAAAAAAGGTCTGAATTTTGTTTTCATATTGAATGTTTCTTATCTAAAATTTATACTGATATGGCACAAACATTTAAAACCGGCGATCATGTATGCTGGAATTCAGAAGCCGGTCATGTATCGGGAACCATCATTAAAATTCATAAAACGGATTTTAACGACAAAAGCTATACACATCATGCTACCAAAGACGACCCGCAATATGAAATAAAAAGTGACAAAACAGATCATATTGCGGTGCATAAAGGATCAGCCTTGACAAAGCTGAAAAAGAAAGCTGATCAACAACAATCACCCCATTGCTCCTCTTATGAATAAAGAACTATTGAATTCTACTTTGAAATTTGTTTTTGATAAACCCTCACATAATCTACAAGCAGTTGTTGTGGCAATACTCTGTCATCTATTGGACCCGGCCAGTCGGCGCCCATGGCCAGGTTTATTAAAAGATAAAATGGCTTACGAAAAGGATTATCATTTCCCTTTCCGGCAGCGTCAATAATAAAACTGTGATATTTTTTATCATCAAAAAAAATATCAATCTTCTTTTCATCCCATTCTATAGCATAGATATGAAAACTTTCTTTCAGTGTAGTATCATTTGTTTTGCCACCACTGGAACGGTGTTTCTTTGTAAGCGTGTCAGGAAAATGGATAGTGCCATAAACATCGGTTGGATGATTACCGATAAATTCCATGATATCTATTTCACCGCATAGCGGCCAACCCACCTCTTTCCTATTAGCCCCCATCATCCAGAAAGCAGGCCAGATGCCGCCACCGGTTGGCAGTTTCGCTTTTACTTCTATTCTTCCATATAGCCAGCCCATTTTTCCATCGGTATTGATGCTGGTCGATGTGTAAGTGGCTGTTGAATCTTTATACCGCCAATCATTATTGCCGGGTTTATAAAATTCGTTGAGATAAATCTCTTTTCTGCCCGTAATAGTTAACATTCCATTCTCCACCCATACATTTTCTTCTCTTGCATGAGTATAATATTGTTGTTCCTTATTGCGGATATAGCCTGTTTCATATCCCCATTTGGAAGAGTCGGGCAAACCATTGTAATTAAATTCTTCCTGCCAAACTAATTGCCAGCGGTTTATTTTTTGGGCAAGAACGGGATTAAGTGAGCTTAAAAATAAAACCGACAACACCAACAACCGGAAACAAAGTGTTGGTGTATGTGTTTGATAAAGCCTTATGAACTTGTTTGTGTATCGCAATTATGATTTTTTATCGGTAGAGTAAATTACTGTTTAAAATATAAAAAGTACGACCCTGGAAAGGGCCGTACTAAAACTAACTGCTTCTGCTTATGAGATCGCTTGGTAAAATATTTTCTGTCATGTTTAAAAAATATTTCTTTGTTTTTTAAAACTATTGTTTTCAAATTACCACTAATCAATGGCGCCTTTATTTGCTTCCAAAGGCCAGCCGGGATTTTGATAAATGACCGATGTACCCGGATCTGAACTATTAGAAGAGGTGATGATGAAATGCTGAATAGCTATTGGCTCCAGGTAATGAGCCGGTGTAAACTTATAGCCATCTTTTACAAAATTGCCCGCCGATAGATTTACACGGTAAGGACGCAGATAAAGGCTTTCCGATTTTTTAGAAACATTAGCCGTTTTTCCTGCTGTTTCTGCTTCTATCAACTTTGAGGAGCCATCTGCATTCTTATACCACTCTTCCATACCAGCCCACAGTTTGAACCCTTCAATGATGTACGGCGTGTTTTTCAATTGATCCAAAGCCCTCCATCTTTTGAGATCAAAATAACGAAGTCCTTCAGCCATCAGTTCAGAGCGGCGTTCGCGGCGGATATTATACAAAGTGGCATCAGCTAATAACTGTCCTTTGGAATAAGCGGCGAAATCATTCTTTGCTTCTTCGGCCATTACTGTAGCCGCTATCGTGATCGTATAATCGGGATTGACGCCGGCACGATTACGAATAGCCTTCCAATATCCATCAGCCTTTCCGTTGATCGCATGTTCTTTCAGATAAGAAGCTTCAATATAATTCAGATAGGCTTCCACGGCACGAAAAACAATTGCTCCTGTTGATCCATTATTACCTTCTGCATTTTTTGCGAGATAAGAAAACCCTTTTTTGAGCGCATATCCCGTAACATATCTTGTTTCTGCAAGACCTACTATATCAGGGTTTCCTTCCAATATAGGTGTACCATTTACATTATTTTTATCTGTAAACCGAAGCTCTCCCGGTATTTTCATAAACAATTGCAAACGGTTGTCTCTTCCTTTCTTCACTTTGCTTAAAGCATCATCGCCTTCGTATCCTGAACCGGCTGCATAAATGGGCAAACCATTTTGCATCAGAAAATTATCAACAAAGCCCCTTGTATAACCCGTGTTGCCGCCATTTTGATTGATATAATGGTTGACATTATGATTGATTCCTTTTGTTGGATCATATCTGCGCCATAACAATACTTCGCTATATCCATTCATATCTTCATCAGCAAACATTTTAGCATACCTGTTCTGCGAAGAATTATAGCCATCATCTTTTGAATTAACCACTAAAGGAACTGCATCAGCCACTTTTGAAGAAGCATCCATCGCCTGTGTAAGAAAATAATCTATTTCACTGTCGATGTTGATTGTAAAATTATCAACCTTGCCATTGCCCGGCCAGTTGGGCCCACCTGGAACCTGTGGTGTTCCTTTATGATAGGTTAGCCAGGTAGCTTCATGCAATGCCACCCTTGATTTGAATAATAAAGCTGCATTTTTTGAAATACGGTTAGTGCCACCGGGGGCTACATCCTTAAGTAATAAAATAGCCGAGTCCAGATCGGAAATAATGAACCGGGCTACTTCATTCCTGGGCCTGCGTTTTGTAGCCATCGTTAATACATCCATATTATCCGGAAGAATATCCCTGACAATTGGAAAATCGCCAAAAGCCTGCACTTTATTAAAGTACTCATAAGCCCTCAGGAAATAACCTTCACCAACATAATGGTCAATTGTTGTTTTATTGCCTGAAATACCATCAGCAGCCCATCGTGGCACCACTGTTTGTAAAAAATAATTGCATTGCCGGATAGCGCCAAATTCCCAACTACCGCCAGATTGTGGCACCCTCCACTCTCCTGGTACCCACCTGTTGGAAAAACCACTACTCGCCTGGTTATCGGTATGATTGTCTATGCCGTGAGTACCCACATTAAATCCCGCATGAGTTGGAAAGCTGTAACGGGCAATTGTATAAGCGGCCAGATCGGCTTCGCTTCTTAGATACTTATCCGGTGTTACGTTGGACAAGGGCTCCCTGTCTAAGTATTTATTGCAGCTTGTCATCAACATCATGCCCAGGAATGCAACTACAATCTGAATTTTATAATTGAATATTTTTTTCATTTGTATATTTTTCATTTTTTTGGCCAAATGGAATTCACCATAAAAATTTTCGTCGCGGTTGGTATGAATTTGCTCGAAAATTTTTATGGTTCATTTCATCTTACTAATTTTTGTTGTTTTGCCAGGTTTAAAAATTAATGCTGATACCACAGGAATAAACCTTGGCCAATGGATAGGTTTTACCATCATTCCATCCGCTTAATGCTACTGTTTCGGGATCAAAAATGTCAATCATCTTTGTGAACGTAAGGATATTTTCTGCAGAGACATAAACCCTTACATTGGACATGCCGGCAACAGACACAATGCGTTTTGGCAGTGTGTAACCCAACTGGATATTTTTAAGCCTCAAATAGGCGGCGCTTTGTAAATAACGTGTCTGTGTAATTTGATTCTTGCCTGTATTAAAATAAGGTTTAGGGAAATAGGAATCCTTATTAACTGAAGCAATACCGGCTTTCACCATTACGGAATTTTCATCACGGTAAAAATTCATATGCTCTTTAAATGCAGCGGATTGCCACATGCCACCATTAGCACCCCAGAAATAAGGGCCATTTGGCATCCAATCTCTTTTACCTACACCTTGTGCAAATATCCTGAGATCAAATCCTTTCCAGTCAGCCGAGAGATCAAAGCTATACCGGTAACGTGCAGTGCTGTTACCAATAATTGACCTGTCACCTGTATTGCCTAATACACCGGTACCACCGTCAAATTTGCCATCGCCATTTTTATCCGCATACATGATATCGCCTGCACCCCAGTTGCCACCGGCGGCATTCTGGTTTACTGTAGCCAGGTGTTTGTCCATTTCATCATTTGACTGGGCAATACCTATTGTGGTATAGCCCCATATTTCGCCCGATTTTCTGCCATTATACCAGTTATTGATATTGTTGGTAGGATTGGGATAGTTGGTTACACGTTGCTGATCATCCGCTAACACCGCACGAACTGAATAACCCAGTTCACCGATGCGATCCTGCCATTTGGCTTCTATTTCAAAACCGTAAGATTCCATATCCGCATTGTTGATCTGGGGTACACTGGTACCCAATACGACGGGAAGCTCAGGAGCGGGACCCACCATATCCAGTGTTTTGCGGTTGAAATAATCAAAATTCAGCGTCAGTTTATTTTGTAGCATGGCCAGGTCAAAGCCAAGATTCCAACTTGATACTCTTTCCCATGTCAATAGAGAGCTGACTATACCCGGAGCGCTGGCTGTATTGGGCTGTGCACCATTAACCAACCAGCTGCCATTGGCAACACCAACAGGCATGGTAGGGAAAAAGGGATACCAGTTGGATGTATTTTGGTTACCCAGTTCGCCATAAGATCCACGGAGCTTGAATGTTTGAATAATATGACTGAAGCTCCAGAAGTTTTCTTTTGCCACATTCCATCCGGCAGAAACCGATGGAAACAGGTTCCATCTCTTATCACCGATAAAACGGGATGTACCGTCATAACGGGCATTCAACTCCAACAGGTAACGTTCTTTAAAATTGTAATTTAAACGCCCGAAGAAACCAGCTGTAGCCCAATGCTGATATTGGCCTTCTTCAGCCTTACTGTCGGTGGTAGCTGTATTAATAGTAGGCAAATCAGGGGTGATAAGATTGGTGCGGGAAGCAGCCAGTGTGCGGTACCTGTTCAATTCTGAATTGAAACCAACCAGGGCCTTGAACTGATGGTTGTCACGAACCTTAAATGTATAATCGGAATAAATATTGGTTGTAAAAAAGTTTTCTTTACGGTTATACTCATATACATTGGTAAAGCCCGGAGAGTTCCAACCTACCGACAATGCATAAGGATTACCTGCTACATCATAACTGTAAGCAGGTGTAATATCACCGTGATAATTATTATTGGTAATCCGGAAATTGGCATCGGCTACAATGTTCCAGCCCTTAAGAGGATTAATAACCAACTGTCCCTGCTGATAAAGCCAGTCGGTCTGATCTTTTGTGCGGCCACCTTCACGCAATTGCGCTATTTCACTGGCATCGGTCCAATGGCCATTGGGATCTTTGGCAGGAACGGTGGGCCAGCGACGTGCAATATTATGATAGAAAAGATCAAACTGGTGTGAAGCCTTTGAATAATCTTCGCGGATATACCTATTGGTGTAATTAAATTTTACATACTTGTTTAAGGTGATATTCATTTTACCGGTAAACGTATATCGTTTGAACTGGTCATTGGAGTGACGCGACAAACCACCCTGGTCGGAATAGCTGCCTGAAGCAAAGTATTGAATATTTTGTGCCCCTCCATTCATACTTACTGAATGCTCCTGTGCAAAAGCAGAACTCCTGTATTGTTCCTTAAACCAATCGGTATTTGCATTGGAGCCTGTGTACATCTGGTACCTGTCGCCGTTTGCATTTGGTACAGTCGCATAATCAATTTCGCCTTTCTGATATTTCACTATTCTGTCCAAAACCTCCTGATCAAATTTTGGCCCTTCGCCGTCATTGGCTGCAGCTTCATTATAATAAAGAGCAAACGTATGAGAATCCATCATGCTGGGTAAACCAAGCGGCTGGGTAGCCCGGAAATTATTATTATAGTTAATGGACGTTTTCCCTGCTTTTCCTTTCTTGGTTGTAATTAAAATAACTCCAAAAGGTGCACGGGAGCCATAGATAGAAGCAGCAGCGGCATCTTTAAGGACAGATATCGATTCAATATCCTGGTAATTGATGGCATTCATATTTCCTTCCATTCCATCTATCAATATCAGGGGCGATGAATTAGAACCTGCACCAATAGTACCGCCACCGCGGATGTTAACGTTAAGTGTAGAATTTAATTCGCCACCCAGGCCACTTGTTTGCAGGTTCAGCCCGGGTATCATACCCTGGAGAGCCTGACTAAGATTTCTGACAGGACGGGATTCCAATGCTTTGGCATCAATGGTAGAAACTGCGCCGGTAAGGTTTACTTTTTTCTGTGTACCATATCCCACTACTATCACTTCATCTAATGCGGCAACACCTTCTGCCAGGGTTAAATCAATAACAGTTCGCTTATTTATCTTAATTGTTTGGGAAATGAAACCAACATAACTGAAAACCAAATTTGCATCCTCATCTACCGCAATCGTGTACTCACCCCTTTCATTAGTCGTAGTTCCCTTTCTTTCGCCAGCACTGATGCTCACATTGGCAAGCGGATTTCCTTTGCTATCTGTTACTTTACCTCTTACTGTAATATCAATAAAATCAACATTGGATTTTTTAATAACCACCAGGTTATTATCCATAACACTATACGTTAAACCGGTGTTAGCGAGCAGTTGGCTCACTAATTCCTCCACGTAAATTTCCTTAGCTTCAAAGGTTATCCTCAGCTTGTCGGATAACAAGCGGTTGCTAAACACAAAACGGAAGCTGGATTTCTTTTCCACTTCTTTCAA
>JAKFEJ010000333.1:0-6278 GCA_036675745.1 Chitinophagaceae bacterium
TCATATGGTTCCGGAATGTCAATATCTATTCCCGCTTCTTTTAATGTTAATAAGGAGAAGGATGAATCGATCACATGCCGGATCTCGTCAACTTTATGCTGATTATTGGTAGCAAAGATGAGCTTCATGATGACAAGATAAGGAGTTTTTAGTTTTAGCCGGTAAGGCGGTGAGACGGGAAGAAGAAATTTGTAATACAATCCTGGGATGGACATTATATTCCAAAAATGCTGCGAAGACTGACCCATAGTTTGCTTTTCAATAAAGAGTCATTACGGGTTTCTTCAAGAGCGGGAGCATATAAAAAAGTACAGTTGGCTACCGTTTGTACCTGGAAATGAGGAAAACTGACTGGCAACCCGAAAATAACTGGTTCTACGCCAAACAAAAACACGATCTGGCTTTTGAAATGTGCAAGAAAATCTTTGTAACCCGTTTCTTTATAATTATACCTGTTTACAATAGCTACATCACCAAGATTCAATTTGCACGCAGCAAGCATATTGGTCAAAAAATTGAGTTCTTCATCCGGCAAATGAACTGCAGTATCATAATTCACAATGATCAATATATTCTTCTGGTTGTTTCCAAGAAATTTCCAACCTGTGTCTACAGCGGCTGGTTCAATTTTTATTTCAGGGACAATAGTTTCTACCTGTTTCGCTAGCGGAATAACATCAACTTTATCCAAATTGATAAGTGAAGACGGATATAATGCGGCTATAATGTTGGGAGATAAGTGTAAATCATTCAGAGCCATAAAACTGTATATGTTACAAATGAGTGTTAGTTTTTTTTCGTTTCTTTGACGCCTCAAAAATAAACTAATTATGACGGAGGCCTTAGCTATTTCAATCACAAAAGCGGAAAGAAGCAAATTGCAGGATATTAATCTTGAAAATATTCCTTTCGGTAAATATTTTACCGACCATATGCTGGAAGCGGATTATGAAAACGGGGAATGGACAAATGTGGAAATTAAGCCATATCAGCCTTTATTGCTGGAGCCTTCCCTGGCAGCCCTTCATTACGGGCAAGCCATTTTTGAAGGAATAAAAGCTTACAAGGATAACGAGGATAATGCTTTTATTTTTCGTCCTGCCGATAACTTTAGGCGTTTCAATAAATCGGCGGAGCGGATGAATATGCCGGTTGTTCCCGAAGAGATATTCCTTGAAGGTATGCGCCAATTAATTGCTGTGGATAAAAATTGGATACCTGCAAAAAAAGATCATTCCCTGTATATCCGTCCGTTTATGTTTTCAACGGATGCTATGCTGGGAGTAAGGCCATCAGAAACCTATAAGTTCATTATCATATTAAGCCCTACTGGTCCTTATTTTGCTGCGCCTATGAAAATCTCTGTAGAAGAAATGTATACCCGTGCTGCTCCTGGCGGCGTTGGATTTTCAAAAAATGCAGGTAATTATGGCGGTAGTATGCTGGCCGCAAGTTTGGCAAAGCAAAAGGGGTACGACCAGGTGTTATGGACAGACTCAGTTGACCACAAATGGCTGCAGGAAGTAGGTATGATGAACGTCTTTTTTATTATCAATAATATCGCCATCACTCCATCGCTGGAAGAAGGAACCATACTCGAAGGTGTTACCCGGGCCAGTGTTATGCAAGGGTTAAAAGAAATGGGGATAGCTGTAGAAGAAAGAAAAATAAGCATAGATGAAGTAGTGAACGCTTATAAGGAAGGAACGATATCTGAAGTGTTCGGAACCGGTACCGCTGCTGTTATCGCACCTATTAAGGAGTTGAATTACAAAGGCTTTATCATGAATTTCAATACTGAGAATTATAAAATATCCGATGCTGTAAAAAAATGGTTAACAGATATCCGTGAAGGCAGGGTAGCTGATAAATATGATTGGATGTGGAAAGTATAAATAGTTAAGTAATAAAATATTATCCGGTAATTATAGCACCGGATTTAAGATTAAATCAGGTTTTTCAGGCAAAGAATATGGACTGTGAATATATACCTATAAATAAAAGGATGAATTTTTGGTATTTAACCTTCATGCCTTTACCTTTGCCCTCCCAAAAATAAAGGTCAATAATGCCTACTATTCAACAATTAGTAAGAAAAGGAAGAGAAATTATCAGGGCAAAGAGTAAATCCAGGGCCCTGGATCAGTGTCCGCAGCGTCGTGGCGTTTGTACCCGTGTGTACACTACCACTCCTAAAAAACCGAATTCAGCACTTCGTAAAGTTGCCAAAGTTCGTTTGACCAATAAAATTGAGGTGATTGCCTATATTCCGGGTGAAGGTCACAATCTGCAGGAACACTCAATCGTGTTGATCCGCGGTGGTCGTGTGAAGGATCTGCCAGGTGTACGTTACCATATTGTTCGTGGTTCACTGGATACTGCCGGTGTAAAAGATCGCAAACAAAGCCGTTCTAAATACGGTACCAAGAAAGAGAAAGCTAAAAAGTAATTTTAATACGTAATTAAGAATAAGTCATGCGGAAAGCACAAGCAAAAAAACTCCCTTTAGCACCAGATCCTAAGTTTAATGATAAACTGGTTACCCGTTTTGTCAACAACCTGATGTGGGAAGGAAAGAAGAGTGGAGCTTTTAATATTTTCTACGATGCGTTAGACAAAGTTGCCAAACAAACCAACGAAGATGGTTATGAGGTTTGGAAAAAAGCTTTGGCTAATGTAACTCCGGGTGTTGAAGTTCGCAGCCGCCGTATCGGTGGTGCTACTTTCCAGATCCCTTCCGAGGTTCGCCAGGACAGGAAAATATCTTTGAGCATCAAATGGCTTATCCGCTATAGCCGTGACCGCAATGGCCGCAGCATGGCTGATAAATTAGCCGGAGAAATAGTAGCTGCCAGCAAAGGTGAAGGCGCTGCTTTCAAGAAAAAAGAAGATACACACCGTATGGCTGAAGCTAACAAAGCTTTTGCTCACTTCAGGGTGTAAAAGATACAAGCACATTAATCCTTAAGGCCATTCCGTTTTTGCGGGATGGCTTTTTGCTTTATTGCAGGCTGCCGGGAAAATCCGGGCAGGGAAACCCTTACTAATTACGCTTTTACCCTGCTTTTGGCATACCGCATCCATAGGCGGTCCTTATAGCCAGCACAGCTTTGACTAGTCCTAAAATATCTATACAGGTGAAGTGCTTACCGTATTAATACTCTATGAGAAGAATAAAAGGGTTTTTATTTTTAGGATATGGCAAAGCAAATTGGTCCTTTTAAAATAACGGGCTGTTACGATAACATTTGTTTTTATAAAATGAATGGCCAGTATTATGCCCGGGCAAAAAGCAGCCTTGATGGAAAGCGGGTGAAGAAGGACCCGGCTTTCCGGGAAACAAGGTGGCATTCCAATTTGCTGGCGAGATCCTCTAAAATAGCCGCTGCTGTGTACAGGGGCTTGCCAAAGGAAAAGGGTTTGTTCAGAAAACTGACGGGACAGGCGATGCGGTTGCTGAAAGAAGGCAAGACAACAGAAGAGGTTTTTCTTTTATTACAAGGCCCGGTTATTAAGGTAAGCCGCTCAAGGGATGAAGGCGAACCTGTAAACGATAAAAAGATAATTTCTTATCCTTTTGCTGAAACCGTGCTGGTAAAGATTTTTGAATATCCATTGGCTGTAATAAAAGCGGAAGAGTTTCAACATTTCGAGGCTATGCCGCCTTAATAGCTATGTTCGCAATACTGCCGTAGAAGGAGAAGTTGAGGAAAAACCGGAAGATTATTTCTGCAAACTATCATAATGTTGTGTTGTATCAGGCTATCACCAGGACAAAAAAACCGCCCTGGTTGCAGAACGGTTTAGCGACTTATCATTTTAGTTAATTAGCTTATGATTGTTCACCATTTTCATTTTTCTCCTCCGGGGTGTCGAAAATTTCAGCTTGCACCGGAGTAGGTTCTTCCATAGGTGCTGACGCAGGAACTGCAGGTGTAATTGCCGGTTTAGGAGCTGGTTTCCTGCTCGCTGCTTTTTTCTTTTTAGCCGGAGCCGCTTTTTTAGCTACCGCTTTTTTGGGAGCCGCCTTTTTAACCGCCTTCTTTGGAGCTGAACGCTTAACCGCTTTTTTCGCTACTTTTTTCGCAGCTTTCTTTGGCGCTTTCTTAGCTACTTTTTTAACTGCTTTCTTTTTTACAACTTTCTTAGCTGCTTTCTTTTTGAATGCTACTTTTTTTACTGCTTTCTTCGGAGCGGTTTTTCTCTTTACAGAGGATTTTTTAGCTGCTTTTTTCCGCGGAGCTGGTTTGGCTTTCGCTTTCTTTTTAGAGGGCATACTACAAGATTTTGGAGTTAATGATGAATAAAGAAATTAATTAAACAGTATTGAAGTTACAATTGATTCAGATTTGTATGATTAATTAATTGCTTTTTTTTTAAAAGCTTTTGTTTTTTCCCAATACAAGGAATCGAAAGAATACTGGTTTTGTCCCGCCATTTAGCCAAAAGGTGAAGCATTATAGCAAGCGTTCAGGTATTTTTCCAAGAGCAATTACTTACAATCACGACCAATAATTAAGGATTACATTGTTGGTGCAGTCTGAAGAAATAATCATTAGCGAAGCGATTTAACCCGGAAAAGGACAAGAAATTCTATTACGGAATAATTGATGCAAAGACAGCTTCTTCCAATGACCCTGGGTATGTATAGGGAGAGCAATGACTGAAATAACTACAGATGGTAATACCCGGACCGTGAATGGTCATTAAGAATATGGAAAAAGAAATGGGTTCAGGTTGGAAGATCGTTCCTGACCTGGTGAATATTGCACGGTAATAGTTTAATTACATTCTCCGTCCGTGCTGCAAACTGTCGCATCATCAGCGGCAATATTTTGCAATGCCGGTTTTTGCTTTTCCCATTCTCCATATGCTTTAGTCAAAGCTCCTAAAAACGTTTCACTTGCCTGTGCACCTGATACGGCATATCTGTCGTTTACTACAAAATAAGGCACACCCCGCACACCTATCTGCTGAGCTTCGTAAACGTCCTGTTCTACTTTATCAGCATATTCGCTGCTATCCAATACTTTTTTTATAATTGCCGGATCAAGACCAATTTCAGATCCTAACTGAATTAATGTTGAATGATCAGCGGTATTCTTTCCTTCTGTAAAATAGGCTTTGAATAAACGTTCTTCCATTTCATCGCCTTTCCCATGGGCTTTGGCGAGTTGAATCAGCCGGTGTGCATCAAATGAATTGGCGACAACCGCTTTGTCAAAATCATAATCCAAATCCACTTCTTTGGCCATGTTGGTAACGTGGGCATTCATTTGTTTTGCATAATCAATTGTCCATCCCTTTACATCAGCCAGGTATTGATTGATGTTTTTGTCCGGCTCTGTTTTCATTGCCGGGTTCAATTGAAAACTTTTCCAAACCACTTCTATATTATCCTTATGTGGAAATTGCTGCAAAGCATTTTCAAAGCGACGTTTACCTATATAACAAAACGGGCACATTATATCTGACCAGATCTCTACTTTCATACTATTTTATTTTCAGTAACTATATAACAGACTTAGAGCGGAAAGGTTGAATAGTAGATACCTGGCTGTTTATAACTGGAAACGGGTAACCGGTAATTGGCAACTCAAAATCCCGCTTTTCTGTTTTGATGTTAAGTTTTAAGTTTGCCGACTACATTTTTTTCAACGCATTTTAATTCGATTTAATATTTGATGAAAGCCGTTAAAGAAACTCCCAGGCTGGCGTTTTTATTATCACCGCATAAGTTGCTGGAAACCCATATTGTTTTGCAAACACTGCGTATTGTTAAAAATAGTGGTTCTTTAAACTATGAAGTGGGTGATATTAGTTTAGGCGAATTAAAGTCTTTGTTTCCGGGTTTGCAAAAACAGGTGCAAATAGTTTTCAAGGATTTTGGAAGGGATGCGATAGATGCCGCAAAAAGAGAGATCAAACAACGGCATACCAAACAAAAAGCGGGAGTTGCTTATACGCCGTATTTGCGCAATGCGATGTTGCGGCATTATCACCAGTTGCTGGAAAGTATAAAACCATTTGCGCCGCTTGTAAAATGGTATCATACCAAACAAATAAACGGGAACAAGCATTTTTCAACTGCTCCCTGCAGGTTTAGTGAATACAGGCCGCAATTGAAGTTTGAAGTAGTGAAAGAAGGGGAGAAGCTGCAACTTGTTACCCATATTGACATTAATGGCACATCGTACAAAAGCAATGATTTTACCCGACAGCATTTTCTGCTCGAAAGTAATAATGAGTATTTTATTCTTACCTACCGTGACTACCAG
>JAKFEJ010000330.1:0-6221 GCA_036675745.1 Chitinophagaceae bacterium
CGTAAAGCTTTCGGCAATATCCTCTTCGAAGGAAAGACTTTTCTTATGGGTACTGGCCCGGTAATAATCTATAATTGAATTCCTGGCTATAGTATAGATCCAGCTTTGCAGTTTTTCTTTCCGGTTCAGATCGTTTACACCGTTTGCTACTTTAATAAAAACATTTTGCACAATATCTTCTGCATCCTGGTGATTATTCACCTTGCTTTTGACAAAGCCAAATAATACCTGGTGAAACTGGGTATAAATTGCAGCGAATTCCATTATTTCTTTTTTAGTTTAATATAATTTAAAACCAGTACTGCTACGATTATAAAGGTAATTATTATCAGAACCATTGGCAGTAAGCTGTCCGACAAAAGCAACCCGCCTGT
Organism: Chitinophagaceae bacterium; assembly: GCA_036675745.1. GTDB lineage: Bacteria > Bacteroidota > Bacteroidia > Chitinophagales > Chitinophagaceae > Terrimonas_B. Next base: position 375 of record JAKFEJ010000330.1, read on the forward strand.
CAAAGTTCCGGTAGCAGTACCGATATCCCGCCAACTGGCATTTGTTGCTACCGCCCTTATTTTATCTTCTTCATTATCGGATGCTCCACCAGGGGCCAAGGTGCTATTCACGCTATTGAAAGTAAAAATAATAACCAGGCCAACCATCTCCCAACCGGTAAGCAATAAAACAAGGCCGGCAATGATCATTAAAACAGAACCATTAAAAACTTTAGCAAACCCTATCTTGTCAGCTATTGCTCCGCTGATGGGGGAGAAAAGTATAAAGCAAAGTCTCCGGTAAACTAAATAGCCTGCTACCAGGGAAGTGACCATCAAATTGCTTAGGTGCTCATTATCTTTTGCAAGCAATGGTCCTAGTACAATGATCAGCATTCCTTCAATAATAAAAGAGACCAGGAAAGTAAGTGAATTAAATAAGGATGGCAGCCTAAGATTTACTATTCGCCTTGTTGTTGATTTATAACTCAGTTCAGGCAATCGAAAAGCATAAAACAATGCTGGTAGAGAGAATATACAGAGATATAAAAAAGTCATTTCAATAGAAAAATAAGTAAGTAACAAGGGCCCCATCCATAGGGCAAGCAAAGGTCCTGTTTCCTGTATGCTCCGGCTCAGGCCTAAAGAGAAACCGATATTTTCATGTTCGAATGCATAAGCAAGGGTGCTGATGCGCAAGACCGCAAAAGCCATTCCCCATACTATTCTGAAAATAATCAGCGATAGCAACCCGAGGCCTAACCCGTAACCCATTGTTGAAATAATTGCCAGGATAGCGGCTATGATCGTTGTTTTTCTTACGCCGTATTTGTTAAATAACCCGATAACAAAAGGATTGAATACAATACGTACAAACCGGTTGATGGATAGTAATACGCCAATCCATACAACCGGTATTTGCATCAGTTCCGCATATTGGGGCAGAAATGGATACAGGAATGCATCCCCGAAACTTGCAAAGCATAAGGTTAGTGAAGCAAACAGGGGATATTTTATACCAGGGATATTTTGCCTGATTACCCGCAACATGCTGACACTGTTTCTTTTTCTGTTACTGCTTCCGAACCACAGCAGGCTATACCGGCATCACTGCTGCACACACCTGTTTCTGGTAAATCCAATTCTACTTTCCGGGCGGCTTCCATATCGCCATCAATAGCAGCTACTACAGAACGAACCTGTTCATAGCCCGTGGCCATTAAAAAGGTGGGAGCACGGCCGTAACTTTTAGAACCTACAATATAGAAACCTTCGTCATCATGTCTTAGTTCTTTTTCACCGTGCGGCCTTACAGTTCCGCAACTATGAATATTCGGGTCGATCAATTCCGCTATTGCAGATGAACTTTCTAATGATGAATCTACACGCAACCTTATCTCACGGAGAAATGAAAAGTCAGGACGGGACCCTGTGTTACTGATGATTTCATCAATGCCGGGAAGGGCCTGTAACTCATCATGCTGGTGACCGATCAACACAAGCTGGCCATAATGCCTTCTTATTTCCTGCACCTGGAAAGGAGTGTACACATTCACACGGTCATCGCTTACCAGTTGTTCAGTTTTAATTCCTAAAGCTCCTCTTGCTTCCAATGCATCCTTTTCCTGCCCGCCATATACATCTCGTACACTTTTTTTTCTTAGTATCCAGTGAATCGTAGTACCGGGATATTCGTCTTTCAATTTATCCAGTTCGACAATGGTATTAATAGCTGAATGGCCACCGCCTATTACTGCTATGTTTTTATTTTTATAGCGTTCCTTTAGTTTGCCTGAAACATCGGGGATGCCATATACAATTTTATCATTGTTCTCCATTTCACCCATAGCAAATACGCCACCTGAACCGATGGGGTTTGGACTGTTCCATGTTCCCGAAGCATCAATCACTGCTTTGGCTTCATAAAATCGTACCCCTTCATCTTTATGATGCACCTGCAAAACAAAAGGCCTTTCTTCACGTCCCCAGCTTTTCATTTTATCCATATTCTTTCTGCCGATAGCCATTACCTTACTATTGGTATAGGTAGAGGATTTTAACAGGGGAAGATTAATCAATGGTTTAAAATAGGTTTCATACAATTCTTTGCCAGTTGGTAATGCATCTTCATCAGGGGCGAGCCAGCCGGATGCTTCTAATAATTGTTTTGCAGCCTTATCAATATTAAATCGCCAGGGAGAAAACACCCTCACATGTTGCCACGTAAGAATATTGGATACAACGGATTCCCCTGCTTCAAACAAGATAAAAGGGATATTGCGAACGGTTAAATGGGCGGCAGCCGCCAAACCAACAGGACCTCCGCCTACAATGGCTACCGGGAGTGATTCGTTTTGCTTCATCGTATTATTACATTTAATAGAATAGACGCCCGGTTGGAAGAATGATGCAGGTAATTTGATTTTTTTGTTACAGACAGGTTCCTCTAAAAAGGATTGCCTGTCAATTCATTGATCATCGGTTGATTCTCATTAAAACCGGGTGGCGGATTTCAGTGATCACTTTCTCTTCCTTAACAGGCCTTGTATAGACAGTATTTAAAAGAATAATAAGGAATGTTATCCCTACACTTATTAAAAATATTTTGATGCGCATAATAACCGTATTTCCAGTATAGACGGACCATCTTGATAAATGATGCAGGTATAGCAGACGCTTCTGTATAATTGTTTTTAAAAGAAAAAACCACCACTAAAAAGTGATGGTTTTAATGTATGTTTCAACATTTTATTTGCAGACCTTGTCACATCCGGGTTTAGGAAGACAAATACAAGGATAACAAGAATTGTGATCCTTCTTTTTATTCCCGCATACTGTTTTAATGCATTCAGTTCTGGCTTTTGCTTTAGCTTTCTTTTTTCCGCCGCCTGCATACACAGCGGTAGTTGTCATTAATGACAACGCTAAAACGCCTAAAAATATTCGTTTCATTTTAGTAATTATTATTTGTTGAAAAATTGAATTGTCCCTTAGTTCGGGTCAGATCAATTCAGGAGGGTGTCAGCACTCTGATAACCGTGTCACCAAGCGATTATCGTCAATTAAAAAAGGGTTTACTCTTTTTATTGCAAATGAGGAGTTGTAAGTAAAAAAACTTTCAACTACATAAAAGTTACCGGTAGTACAAGACATAAAAGGATTACATCTGTTGTTTTCACATAGGTTTCATTTTCAAAATCAATAGGCGACCGGCGGATCAACGATTTAAAACTGTTCTGCAAAACTTTTGCTGAATTGACGGGAAGGAATATTTGCAAACAAATATTCCAGGCATTGAGGAACGGTTTTACTATAATCCCCATTTTAAGGATACTGTTTTCATTCATCCAGATTTTAAAAACTCATCATGCATGTTAACCTTATTGTAATATCCGCTTAATAATTCCTTTATACATAACCTTCACCTTCGCTGCAAATTTGAAGGTTATGAAGATCAGAACTTTACTGTTTACTGCAACTCTACTCTTGTTATGGAGTTTTTCTTTTTCACAATTAACGCTTGATGGTAAAATCAGGAACGAAAAAGATGAATCGCTAAGCGGAGCTACTGTTGTACTCGAAAACAAAGTATCAAAATTTAAAAAGGCAACACAATCAGCCGACAATGGTTCTTTTCATTTTGCTGATGTGCCGGCGGGTGAAGGATACAGCCTTAGTTTTAGTTACGTGGGATATACGTCCTGTGTTGTTGAAAAGATAGATGCGGCGCCCGGTAAGTCATTAAATTTTAACATCAGCCTGGAGCCATCGAATTTGATGAGTGATGAAGTTGTGGTAGTAGCTTATTCAACACAGAAAAAAGCGAACCTTACCGGTGCTGTTGACCAGGTGTCAGGAAAAGTATTGGAGAACCGATCTATTCCAAACGTATCACAGGGGCTACAGGGAATGATCCCCAACCTGAACCTGGTGATGGGTGATGGTAAACCTATTCAATCACCTGCGTTTAACATTCGTGGTAATACATCAATCGGGCAGGGAGGAAATGCATTGGTGCTGATTGATGGCGTGGAAGGAAACGTGAGCTTGTTAAACCCTAATGACATTGCTTCTGTTACTGTTTTAAAAGATGCTTCTTCTGCTGCTATTTATGGGGCCCGTGCAGCTTTTGGTGTGGTATTGATTACAACCAAGAGCCCAACCAAAGGAAAAACAAGCATCAACTACTCTACCAACCTGTCAGTAAAATCACCGGTAGTAGAGCCGGACTATGTGACCAATGGTTACACGTTTGCAAAGATCTTCAATGAAGCCTGGAGTGCCTGGAATGATTATTCACAGTTTCCACAAAACGTAAATAAAACCGTTAAGTTCTCGCAGGAATATCTTGCGGAATACGAACGAAGGAACAATGATCCTTCATTGCCAAAAATTGAGATCAATCCGACAACAGGTGAATATGTTTATTATGGAAACACGGATTGGTACGGTTTGCTGTATAAGAAAAACACCATGGCAATGGATCATAACCTGTCGGTGAGTGGCAGTAGTGATAAAGCCGGCTATTTGATCTCTGCACGTTATTATGGGCAAAATGGGCTTTTCCGTTACAACAGTGATGATTATAAGATGTATAATTTTCGGGCAAAAGGAAATATCCAGGTTTTACCCTGGTTAAAAGTGGAAAATAATACGGAGTACTCAAACATGCTTTATCATAACCCGCAGAATGTAGGTGAAGGTGGCGCTATCTGGAGAAATATTGCCGATGAAGGACATGAAATGTCACCTTTGTTTAACCCCGATGGAAATCTTTCTTACTCGGCTGCTTATACCGTGGGTGATTTTGTATTAGGTAAAAGCGGAATAGATTTTAACGAGCGGATTTTTCGCAACAGAACTTCTTTCACGGCTGAATTTCTAAGGAACACTCTTCGCCTCAAAGGTGATTTTACCATCCAGGATTTTGATGACAACAATACCAATACAAGAGTGGCTGTTCCTTTTAGTAGAAAACCTGGTGTAGTGGAGTATATCGGTACTACTACAAACGATATAGCTGAAAGATATGCTGAAACGCAATACATGGCCAGCAATATTTATGCGGAGTATGAAAATAAATTTGCAGGCAAACATAGCATTAAAGCGCTGGCTGGATATAATTATGAAGTGTCAACTTATAAAGGATTAACCGCTAGAAGAAATGGCCTGGTGTATGATGATGCACAAAGTATCAACATGGCATTGGGTACAAACATCACTACATCCGGTCCTTATGAGAGATGGGTGATTAATGGTAGTTTCTTCAGGCTTAACTATGGTTTTGATGACAGGTATTTACTGGAAGTAAATGGCCGTTATGACGGATCATCAAAATTCCCGCAAAATAGCCAGTTCGGTACATTCCCTTCTGTTTCGGCAGGATGGAGAGTATCCAATGAAAAATTCTGGAATGTATCTAAAAAAGCTATCTCTGATTTTAAACTAAGAGCTTCTTATGGTTCATTAGGCAATGGTAGCATTGGCTCATACCAATTTTTGGAATTGTTTGGGATCAGCCAGTCAGGCCGTGTATTGGGAGGCATCAGGCCACAGATCACAGGCCAGCCAAATGTAATACCTGACAACCTGGTATGGGAAAAGGCAACCACTTTAGATATTGGCGCTGACATTGGTTTGCTAAGTAATCGCCTTTTCATTAATGCGGACTGGTATGTTCGTAATACAACAGATATGTTTACCAACAGTCCCACCCTGCCTGCGGTATTTGGCACCGGAGTTCCAAAAGGCAACTATGCCGATTTGAAAACAAAAGGCTGGGAAGTGGTAGCTTCCTGGAGAGATAGAGGCAATATTGGTAAAAAACCATTCAGTTATGGCATTCGTTTATCATTGGCCGATTACCAG
>JAKFEJ010000334.1:0-6219 GCA_036675745.1 Chitinophagaceae bacterium
GGTTTGTTTTTAGAAAAAAACGCCCTGATCTTATCACCCAGAAAAGCAGCAACAAAAACCCCGGCTAATCCGCCGATGGCGCTTGCAAAAAAAATTGTCCAGGAAGAGAGGCCTAATGCAAATCCCAAGGGGATGGCTGCATATATTTCGAAAGTGGCGAGACCTGCAACAGTTAGCGTTTTTAAAAACATGATTTGATTGTAAATAAATGATTTGTAAAACCGGCGAAATTAATTGAAGGAACCCAATTAAAGTTGATTATGGTTGTTAATCTTTGGATATATTGTGCAGGGCGATGCCGATTGTCGCTATCCTCAGTTTGAGGATTTTTTTTCACTTTTTATGAGCTGTAAGTGGCTGGTATGCTTTAAATCAGAACATCATTATATCTTTATTAGTTGGCATAGTTTTTTACTCCATTAGAAGGCATCTGTTTTTTTATTAACTTAAAAAATGCTTATTATGGACAAGATGGAACTAAAAGGAAAATGGAATGAATGGAAAGGGAAACTAAAAAAAGAATACGGCAATTTAACGGATGATGATCTGAAATATGAAGAGGGCAAGGATGAAGAGTTATGGGGAAGATTGCAGAAAAAAACCGGGAAAGCAAAAGACGATTTGATAAAGTGGCTAAAAAGCCTTGGATGATTTTTAATGAATGCAGTCCTGGTAATTTGAATGCCAGAACTGCATTTATCCTCATTAATTAAAAAGATTATGGCTAAACTGGATATTACAATACCACATGAATTGCCTGCACAGGAAGCGTTGACACGCATACAAGGCTTATTGCAAAAAGTACAACAGGAACAGAAAGAGACGATCAGAGATGTCTCCGAAAAATGGAATGGTAATGAAGGGGAATTTAGTTTTTCAGCCAAAGGATTTGATCTTTCTGGTAGAATAAGAGTGGAAGAAAATTTTGTCAGCATTAACGGGCAATTACCGTTCGCCCTTTCTTTTTTTAAAGGAATGATCAGCCAGGTAATAAAAGAGAAAGCCGGTGAACTTTTGGCAACCTGATCATTTAAACCCTGTTGGTAGTCTTCACTGTAAAAAGTTTAATTGCCTAATCAATTTTTTGCGCTTCTTCCTGGCTCGCATATTCCTCTTCCGGGTCAGATAATATTTTTACAGTAGAATGTTGTAATGAAATAACGGATGAAGCGGAATACAAACCGATGCCATTACCTGAATAGGTATAATCCATCAAGGTCAGTTTCACTACATCATCTATTGACAATTCAATATAGTGGCCATAACGGATAAGCTTGAAATGAAAAGAATTTTTTTTATTGATGGTAAAAAAATTTGACTGGATATCATTGAAGATAAAATTCTGCCGGGTATTTAATGGATTGAAGCCCCAGGCCCTTATTGATACCTGGCCATTGGTAACATTAAAAAAAATGAAATAACCATTGCCGTCTTTATCAATATCACTTACCAGTCCAAGTTTTCCCATGCCTTCCACTGTCAGCACTCCCTCCCAGATAAAGCCTGCCGATGGCCGCTCAAAGCAAAATATTTCATACCCGCTTCTTGATCCACAGGTCCATTTATCCGGATCAATGATTGAAGAAGCCGTTGCATTTGAAAATAAATGTTCTATTTTCCCCAGTTCATCTTGTTGTATGGTTTTTAAAACCATCTTTTCCCAACGGTAATAACTTTTTAATATTAATCTTCCCTTGTCATCTGTATCCAGTTCTTTAGGTGGAGGCAGTACACGCAATGCATCAATTTTTCCATATGCGTAGAAAAAATTATATACGAGTAAATGATCGCCATCCTGTACAATCCGGGCCGCATAATTTCCCTGCGGCAACAGCACATCATCATGAAAGGAATGATATTCGCCAAAGAAATCCGGTGCAAACCAATACCGCACTTTGATATCTTCCCTGATAGATCCCAGCAAAAAAAATCGCCCATTTAGTTCGAACACACAGGGACATTCAACGTCGTCGTACACAAGTGGGCAGAACAATGGCGGCATGAGTTCAACAATGTCATTGGTGATCTTTACCAGCCCTACGCAGCCTCTTCGGGATACAGGCCCGGTAATCGTTCGGGCACCCAGCAGCAGGTATACTTCGTCCTTGTATTCAAATCTGAAAGGATCACGAAAACTCAACCATGTTCTTGGGTTTGCATCTGAAGTTTCATAAAAAATACCTTTTGGTTCAATCGGAAAAATATTTTTCGGGTTCTTTTCCCAATCAATAAGATTTTTAGATTCAGCTAACCCTATTCTTGAAATAACACCACGATCCTTTCTTTGCAAACCTGTATAGTACATTTCAAATTTGTCCCCCACTTCGCATACATGCATGGTCCATAACATATCGTCGTCCCACTCGCCGGGGTGACCAACGAATAAAGCATTGTTCACTCGTCTCCATGAAATACCATTCCTTGATACTGCATGCGCAATATAATCGTGATTAGGGATAATAAGATGAAATAAATGGTAAACACCTTTGTGAATGATAACAGTTATGTCGCCAATTTCCCAGTCACTGAAACCTGATCCTGAATACATAATTTTTATTTATCCGTTTCAATAAAATTACAAAATACTGTGACTTATACTGATTTGGTTAATTTTACAGATTTCCACGCAAAATGAATAAGGGAAATGAAAGGATATTACATTCAATTATTCAGTCCGCATGGGCTTATCCGGTATAATGATCCTGAGACAGGCAGGGATAAGGATACAGGGGGACAGGTGAAATATGTATTGGAGCTTTTAGAAAATCTTTCTCAACACCCACAGGTAAGAAAGGTGGATCTCTTCACCCGGAGAATTGTAGATAAAAGGGTTTCTTCAAGCTATGAAAAAGAAATTGAAATCTTAAATGACAAGGCCCGTATCATTCGTATAACCTGTGGCGGCAATGCTTATCGTCAAAAAGAATCATTGTGGGATTACCTGGATGAATTCGTTGATAAAACGATAAGGTTTATTGAAAAGCAGGATGATTTTCCCGATGTGGTGCACGGACATTATGCCGATGGCAATTACCTGGCGGGGCAGATCAGCGAAGTATTTGGAATACCTTTTATTGCCACCGGGCATTCGCTGGGCAGAAATAAAAAAAATATTTTATTGAAGGAAGGCCTGTTGCCCGAAAAGATCAATGACAAGTTTAATATAGAACGTCGTATTGAAGAAGAAGAAAATTTGTTGCTTGCGGCAGATATAGTTATCGTGAGTACGCAGCATGAAATAGATACACAATACGGCTTATATGAAAATAAAAAGGCGGCAAAGTTTGAAGTGATCCCTCCGGGTGTGAACACGGATCTGTTCTATCCTTTTTACAGGCTTGATATGCCTGCATTCAAAATGACCATAGAACAGGAACAGGCGCTGTATCGTGTCAATTCGGATATAGAACGGTTTTTATTCAATCCCGCTAAACCATTGATCCTTTCTATTGGCCGTGCAGACAAACGGAAAAATTTCGAAACGATTATTCAGTCCTATGGACAGGATAAAGAATTACAAGCTATGGCCAACCTGGCCATCTTTGCCGGAGTAAGAAAGGATATTACTCAAATGCCCGCCGAGGAACAGGATATACTGACCAATCTCTTACTACTGCTTGATAAATATGACCTGTATGGGAAGATGGCTATTCCCAAAAAAAATGATCCTACGCTTGACGTACCCGAAATATATCGTGTGGCGGCACGTAAAAAAGGAGTGTTTGTGAATGCAACACCGGGAGAAAATTTTGGATTGACGATTATAGAAGCGGCTGCCTGTGGCCTCCCTGTGGTGGCCTCACCTACGGGTGGTCCCAAAGAGATCCTCGGGCATTGTAACAATGGATTATTGGTAGATGTGGAAGATCCTGATGCTATTGCAAATGCACTGAAAAAAATTATTTCCGATCAGGCTTTGTGGGAAAAATATTCCGCCAATGGAATAGTAGCTACTAATCAGTTGTATTCATGGACGGCACATTGTAACAGATACATGGACATCATTGAAGATCTTTTCAGGAGAAAAGACACAGATGCTCCCGCATTCGTAAATAAGTCAGCTTTCGGAAAAAAATTGGCTAAAGCAAAACAATTTATTATTTCCGATCTTGATGGAACGCTTGTGGAAGGCAATAAAGCTGATGGGCTATATGAATTAAAGCAATGGATCATTGATCACAAAGACCAGGTGGTATTTGGTGTTGCCAGCGGCAGAAACAGGGAAATTACTGAACAGGCTTTTGCCACTTATGATCTGCCAAAGCCGGACGTACTGATATGTTCGGCAGGCTCAGAGATCTATTATACTGAAAAGTTTATACCGGACAATGGGTGGGAAAGTCATATCGATTATCAATGGAAACGAAAAGAATTACAAAATGAATTATTGAAATTTCCGGGTATTCGCCTGCAGGAACCTGCTGCCCAATGGCGTTTCAAACTGAGTTATTATGTAGATGATAGTTTTGATGAAGATGCTATGGCCGATCTTTATAAGTTCCTGGACGACCGGAAGCTGAGAGCCAAAATATTGCTGACGGAAAATAAATACCTTGACTTTCTGCCTTTTCGTGCCAGTAAAGGAAATGCAGTTCGCTACCTTAGTTACAAATGGAAAGTGCCCCTGGAACATTTTATTACTGCCGGCAACAGCGGCAATGATAAAGATATGCTCACCGGGAAAACGAGAGGAATAGTGGTGGCCAATTATAGCCCGGAACTGGAAGAATTAAGGAACAGCAAGTTTATCTATTTTACCAAACATCGACTTGCAAAGGGTGTGCTGGAAGGTATTAATTTTCATCTTTCATAATTTGGTTTAAAGCTTAAGTTTCTCCGATGAAAAGCTCACAAATGCAAAACGGAATCGTTTGTAAGGCGCTATAATTTTATAAATGAGCCAGGAAACGAACTCCGGGTTTATGCTTTATCAAACTGTGCCAGGTTAAGTTTTGGATCAAGCTGTTGCGGTGAACTAAGCATATCGTTCCAGCTCATCTCTTTCCCGGTTGCTGCAGCTTCCCGGCCTAAAATGGCGGTGAGGGTAGACGCTGCACCAGATACCGTTTCGTTAAGATGATTGCCTGTCTCTATACTATTTATAAAAGCTTTCTCTTTATTTGCATCAGCATCATGCAGGGAAGAAAGGAATACACCGGACGCTTGTTGTTGCGGAGTCAATTCGCTGCCTGATCTGGCTATACCCGAATCCCATTTATTATCGCCATTGATAAATACGCCGCCGCTATAGTGTGCTTCCGCAATTCCTTTTGTGCCAATGAACCTGCAGCAAACATCGCCAAAGGCCGGGCCCAGTTGTGTTGAATGAAAACTTACATTTACATTGCCGGGATACTGGTAGATCACCTGGTAATTACTCCACGCATCGCCAATAGCCGGACGGCCTTCCTTGCCTCCTGTACCCATAGCTTTTGTGGGATTGGCTTTTAGTGCCCAGTTACATACGTCCAGCATGTGGATGCCCTGGTCTAATAAGATGCCACCTGACAATGCATGAAAATGATAGTGATTTCGTATCCTGAATTCATCATCGGAAACATTTTTTAATTCATGTAGTTTGGTGCCGGATGAAAAATAGTAAAGCTGTGCATTGATAAGTTCGCCGATATCTGCCCGCTGAATTCTTTTGACCATTTCAACATACGGTGTGGCATACCTGATCTGGAAGCCGACCACTACGCTTAATTTTCCCTTTAATCCTTCACCAACCTGTTGTATTTTTTTGCATCCCGCGGCATCGGTAGCTACAGGTTTTTCACAATACACATGTTTACCTGCAGCCACGGCTGCTTCCATAAATGATGGATGCGTATATGCCGGTGAGGAGATGAGCACAGCATCAACATCTTTTAGTTCCAATAGTTTGAGGTAAGCTTTTGAACCCTGGAAAATATTTGCAGCCGGGATGGCAGCAAAGCCTTTAGCTGCATTCAACTGGTTTAGTTTCGGGGTTATTGTTTTCAGCTTATCTTCAAACAGGTCAGCCATCGCAATAATGTTAGTATTGGTATGCTTCGACATCGAAGAGATGACGGCTGTACCCCTGTTGCCGCAACCAATGATACCAACCCTGATAGCAGAATTGTTTCTTGTTCCAAAAACGATCCCCGGTTTTAAAATAATGGCTGCTGATATAGCGGCGCTATTTCTTATAAATGAAATTCGTTTCATATAGCATGATTTTGTTGGTTGCTAAAA
>JAKFEJ010000654.1:0-6209 GCA_036675745.1 Chitinophagaceae bacterium
ATCCTCTTCCCTCTCCAGCATCAATACAGCACCCTGCGGCACGATAAAATATTTTTCTCCCTCATACATTACTTCCGTAGCGCCGCTGAGAAGAAAAATAGCAAGATCGCCTTCTTTAGCCTGTAACGGAACATATTTCACCTGTTCTTCCTCGCCTTTCCAGGCCTCATCCTCTACCGGCATGGGAATAGCATAGCCGGGGCCGGTTTTGATGACATAGCCCTGTTGCACTTTCTCTTTTTCCTGCACACCGGGAGGCAGGTACAAGCCACTGGCTGTTTGTTCATTAGGTTTAGTGGGCTTTATAAGGAGACGGTCGCCGATAACGATCAGCTTCTTTAAACGATTATCGGGTGTAATATGCATTGCCATAATGTATAATTGAACAGCAAATTTAAAAAATGACTTCCAATACCTGGTAAAAAGCCACTCTTAACAAAATATTATTTACCTGCGGCCATGTTTGGTAAATGATTTAATTTTATTTGTACGTCTAATAACTAAACTATTAACCATGGAAGGAAAGAAACCCAAAATTTTGTTGTGCGAAGATGACCCGAACTTAGGAAGCGTATTGAAAAACTATCTTGAACTGAATGATTATGATGTTACGCTGGAGAGGGATGGCCGTCTTGGCCTGGCTGCTTTTCAGCGGGAAAAATTTGAGCTTTGCCTGCTTGATGTGATGATGCCCAATATGGATGGCTTTACACTGGCAGAAGAAATAAGAGATGTAGATCCTGATATTCCGCTGTTTTTCCTCAGCGCTAAAACCATGAAGGATGACATTATCCAGGGCTATAAATTGGGCGCTGATGACTATATCACCAAGCCCTTTGACAGCGAAGTGTTAATGCTGAAAATAAAAGCTATTTTGAAACGCAACGAAGAAATAAACAAGGAAAGTGAGAACAAAGAATTTGATCTTTCGACTTACCATTTTAATCCTAAGCTTCGTCAACTGACACACAATGATGTGACTCAAACTTTATCACCTAAAGAAAATGAGTTACTGAAAATGCTGGCCGAACATCTCAACGATCTGTTGCCAAGAGACCAGGCGTTGAAAAAGATCTGGGGAAGCGATACCTATTTTAATGGTCGAAGCATGGATGTTTATATTGCCAAATTAAGAAAATACCTGAAGGATGATCCGAAGATCGAGATCGTGAATATCCATGGAAATGGATTCAGGCTGGTGGTGCAATAATACAGAACTACGTCCCGATAGCTATCGGGATATAATATTTGAAAAGGATTAAGAGGAAACTTTTGATCCTTTTTTATTACGACATAAAATCAATTGACAATAGCCTACTGCATTTTTTTTAATTTGCTTCTTTGCCCATTAAATCGTCGCTGGAAACTCCTTTTTTCTTTGATACTTTTTCTTTTAGCTTGCCAAAATTATAGCTAAGGCCAAAACTGAATATCCTACCCGGATGGATTGTCTTTGATTCTTTCCAGAACTGGTCTTCGTTTATCCGGTTGGTAAATATTTTTTCATCTTCAAAGAAATTGAGAGCTGATACTGTCAGGATTAATTTTTCTTTTATCATTTTATACGTGAGCCCTGTGTTATACCACATATTACTGTTTCGTACGGATTGAAAAGTTACGGATGGCCTCCAAACGCTGACCCAACTGCTCATTAAAAATCTTTTTGAAAAAGAAAAACTTGTATTCATAGTGGCATATCCGCTAAAACCTTCTCTTGCCGGTCTTGCATCGTATTTATTTTTTACCCGGTTGTAGTTAATATTTGTGTTTACCGAAAAAATCCATTTAGGACTAAATCTTGTGTTCAGGTTGATATTCATTGCCGCCCTTCTGTCCTCGCCAAGATTATCGCTTGTATTGGCAGTAACACCTGTGCTATTGTCAAAGAAAGAATAATAAACAATGCTGTTATCACTATAGCTGCCCGTAAATGTAATTCCTAAAAAAGTGGAGCCCATCTGAAACCGGTTTTGCATTGAAACACTATGTGCTGTTTGCGGATCAAGTTCAGGGTTGCCGTAGGATATATTCAACGAATCATTTGTATTAATAAAAGGATTCAGGTTCCAGATATAAGGCCGCTGCAACCGCTTGTTGTAAGAAAGTCCAAGACTATACGCTTTCGACAGTTTCCAGGAAAACTGGATATTCGGCAGCCAGGTAAGGTAGTCTTGATTTACCGTAGTTTTTGAAGATATAAAATCACCTTTCACCTTTGTTTGTTCTACCCGAATACCAAATTTGTAACTGCTTTTTTTTGTTTTCAAATTATAAATGCTGTACCCGCTGTAAACATCCTGTTCATAGTTAAAATAATCCGTATTATCCGGCGACTCTCCGTATTCTGCTGATGCATCATATTTTACCAGGCTTTTGAAATCCGAACTGGCTCTTCGCAAGATGACCTTAGCACCTGTTTCCAGCCTGTGGTTATTTTTAAAAGGAAGAATATAATCAGCCTGTGCTATGTATTGCTTATTGCCTGCCACATTATTATTGATAGTGTACCGCTTTCCTGTATAACTGTCCTGTACACTGCTCATCAAAGTTTCGTCTTCTCCCAGGTCTGCACTAAGCCTGATAGAAAATTCTTTTTCCTTATTGGACCTTGATTTACTGATAAAATCCAGTCCTACGTTTTTTCCGGGATAATCAGTTTTAGCACTCTCATTGAGGTTCGCATTTAATGCCGGGTCTGCAGGAAATTCAGTATTGATATGAATATCCGATAGTGTTTTATTATTGAAACTGGAGATGCCACCATAAAGAGAAAAAGTATTTAAACTGTCCGCTTCAAACACCAATTCCGCATTTTCTGAAATACCAAAAGAGTTCGTAGTATTTTCTCCCTGCAAAATTCTGCGGCTATACAAGCTGGTTACGAATGGGACCGTTTCGCTAAAAGAGCTGCTGTGTATGCTATCACTATTATTCAGGAAATGGGAAATATTGAGGCCCCATTTCCCAAGCTTTATTGACAAATTGCCACTATGATAGTACTCGCGGTTTGTAGTATAGCTTGCCGTTAAGGATCCATTATGACCCCTGGTCTTTTTTCGTGTGATAATATTAATAATGCCGCCTACCCCTTCACCGTCATATTTGGCGGAAGGAGATGTAATCACTTCTATTTTGACAATAAGTGATCCGGGAAATCCTTTTAATGCTTCTTTTACATTTCTTGCGAATATGGATGTCTCCCTGCCATTTAGCAACACTTTAAAACTGCTTTGCCCGTTTACCAATATATTGTCTGAACCATCCACAGACACAAAGGGTGTTTTTCGCAAAATATCCATCGCCGATTCCGTTTTTGCCAACGGATCATTTTCAACATTAAAAATGATCTTGTCATCATCCAGTTCTACAAGAGGTTTTTTTGACTCGACTGTTACGGTTTTGAGCTCATTGTTTTTTCGGGTTATTACAACTACGCCCAAATCTATATGTTGATCAGCATTTATTATTATTTCCTGTTGCCTTGCTACAAAACCAGTATGACTAATGTCAAGCAGATAACTACCGGTATCCACTTTTTTAAAACGGAATTGCCCTTGTTCATTGGTATAGGTGGTTTGCAAAAAAACCTGTGGTTGCCCGGGACTTGCGAGTGTGATAGTAGCAAAAACGAGGGGTTGCTGAAGACTGTCTTTTACTGAGCCGCTAATGCGCCCCGTTTTTAATTGTGCGCTAAGAGATAAACAAAAACAATGAACAATGATCAGGATGAGGCTCTTCTTCATCTGTAAATTTTTTAATTTTTTGACAGATGCATTTCATCATACCGGTAGGGTTAATGATAGCTGCTTTCTACTGTTCTTATCAGCGACTTTTCATGATGCTGGAAATAAAGGGCGGGCTTCTTTGGCTTCAAGAAGGAACTGGCCATAACCTGAGAAACACTGTGTACTCAAACTTACAATCTATTCCCCGATTGTAAAAATTTATACCTGACTTTTATACCCGTTTAGTATTATGGTGGTTTAAGAAAATAATGTACCTCCTGCTCCTGAACCGGGATTCATTTTTCCTAAATGCTGGTATGCTTTTGCCGTCACCTCTCTTCCTCTTGGTGTACGTTGCATAAATCCTTCCTGTATCAAAAATGGTTCATACACTTCTTCTATTGTTCCTGCTTCTTCGCCAACAGCCGTAGCGATCGTTGTAATACCTACGGGACCGCCTTTAAACTTCTCAATTATCGCCAGTAATATCCGGTTGTCCATATCATCCAATCCGTATTCATCTACGTTCAGGGCTTTAAGAGCATGTTGGGTAATACCCAAGTCAATCTCACCGTCATTCAGTACTTGTGCAAAATCTCTCACTCTTCTTAATAGACCGTTGGCGATCCTGGGTGTACCGCGGCTGCGACGACCTATTTCACCAACTGCATCTTTGGAAATTTTTGTTCCTAAAATATTTGCAGAACGTTGAATGATCTTATTCAACGTATCGGAATTATAATATTCCAATCTTGATTTGATAGCAAAACGGGAAAGTAATGGCGCTGTCAGCAAACCGCTTCTTGTAGTAGCGCCGATCAATGTAAAAGGATTCAGGGTGAGTTGGATACTTCTTGCATTAGGGCCGCTGTCGATCATGATGTCGATACGATAATCCTCCATTGCTGCATACAAATATTCCTCCACCACTGTACTGAGGCGGTGAATTTCATCAATGAACAATACATCATTGGGCTCAAGATTGGTAAGAAGTCCCGCAAGATCCCCCGGTTTTTCAATCACGGGGCCTGAAGTTTCCCTGATATTTACGCCCAGTTCATTAGCTACAATCCTTGATAGGGTTGTTTTTCCCAATCCGGGTGGGCCATGGAATAATACATGATCCAGCGCCTCACCTCTTATCTTGGCGGCTTTTATAAATATCTGCAGGTTCTCAATAAGCTGGGGCTGACCTGAAAACTCACTGATCTGCGCAGGCCGGATATTGTTTTCAAATTCTTTATCGGCCGCTGTAATATTCTCTTTGTCGCTGTTCAGGTTGGGGTTTGCCATGCAGTAAAATTAGCCCCTATCCCCTAAAGGGGAATTAAAAAAGTAAACTATTTTAGCTGTTATTGAGAACATCTCTACCTCAAAACTTATTTATTTTTGAATATGAATTTTGATCAATTCAAGGAAAGCCTTTCTTTAGCCTCACCTCCTGCAGAAGTATCTGTTCATCTAAAAGCACTTTGGTACGACGCCAAAGGGGAGTGGCAACAGTCGCATGATATTATCCAGGATATAGAGGATACAGATGCTGCATGGATCCACGCATATCTTCATCGCAAAGAAGGTGATATATGGAATGCCGATTATTGGTATGGCAAAGCTGGCAAAAAAAGACCTTCTGTTTCATTGCAACAGGAATGGGAAATGATTGCAAAAGAACTCATAAGCTACTATAAGTACTGATTCATCTGAAGTATCAAATCCGGGTCAGGGCAATTGCTCAACCATTTTTCTTTCTCCGAAAATTTACAAACACCCGGATAATCTCCTTTCCAGCCCTGCAAATCAGCAATAATTTGGAAATGTAAATGTGGCGGCCATTGTCCATTTTCTGAAGGAATTCCAAACTCCGCAAATATGTCTCCTTTCAGAATGAGTTGTCCTTCCTGTAAATTTTTTATAGAATTCAAACTAAGATGCCCATACAATGTATAAAAAGAAATATCATTTAACCGGTGAGTGAGAATAATGGTAGCACCATAGTCACCAAAAGCATCATTGTAAGCAAAACTGTGAACAATGCCGTTAAAAGGTGCCATTACTGCCGTGTGAGGCTTACCCCATATATCAATACCCAAATGCAAACGCCGAGATTCAACTTCGTTTAAATCTGCGTTAGTTAATGGAGAGATTTCCGATGAGCTAAAGAGTTTGCTACGGCTATATACAGCCCGGTGCTCAGCATAACCACCTATACCATACCTGGCTCCTGCATTGCGGAGTTGATCGTTTATATAATTGGTGAATAATCTTGTATCCTGCAAAGTTGTTTCCGTTAATTCATCATTGAGGGATGTAAAATCCAGCTGCAATAATTTATCTTTTCCAGGTGAAAAAGGCACAACCGGTGAGAAAACAGAAACCTTTTCTTTTAGTAAAAAATATAAGGGATTTGTCTGCATAAAATACGTGTAAAGATAGAATCTTACCTACGAAAGACACATCTGTTACAAAAGCTTGTTAATATTCCTT
>JAKFEJ010000242.1:0-6173 GCA_036675745.1 Chitinophagaceae bacterium
AAAAACGGCCTACTTACATAAACCGTTTTTCTTTACAGGCTGACATAACGCCGCCTTAAAAGCAAAAATATAAAATTGATCGAAAATGCTTTGAAATTAACACAGAATCTTTCCGCTGTGCTGGTATTCATTGAATGTTTAGCGCGGAACCAAAGCCCAATTGAAAAACTGAAGTTGAAGTTAACAACAAAAAGCTGAATAGAATTCCGTCGGCTGGATATGGACTGATAGCGATATGAAGCTGGGTTTTGTTCATCAGCCAGCATAGTAGCAAACCGACTGTTATATGCGGTTTTAATACCACTGCGGTCTTGTCGTTACATTGTCACAGCATGCAAATACATATAATTTTCCGCTGTCACCAAATGCTAATGTGTTCACTCCATTTGTTAATGCTTCATCGGTTTTGATTTCAATAATAAATTTCATTGTCTTACTACACGAGACACATTTTGGATGTTCATCTTGTTGAATCCAAATTGGCTGTCCACCTGCCTTTAGAAAAGCACTCTCAAGAATTTCTTCGTCAGTTACTCTTTTAAACTTGTAGGTAGTTTCTGTAAAGGCAGTTTTGTTTTTCACAGGAATGTCTAAGCCAATAGCATTGTAATTCTGTGTTTCCAAACATTCAAAGCAATGCAAGATTGAAAGATTGGTAATTTCAATGTTGCTCAAATTGAATCTCTTGTCAAGTAAATTTATTGTTGCAATAAAGCTCAAAGGCTTTCCGCACTTTTTGCAATTGCATGTTTTGGAAGTGTTGTCAACATTGAAGTTTATAACAGAATCGGTTACTTTTGATTCTGTCGAAATTAAAGGAGATTTTGTTAGAGTACATGTTTTAAGAAATATTTCCCTTTCTCGGTCATATGATATTTGAATTTGTGGCTCTTTCCAAAGCTTTCCTGTACCCATAACAGTTTGTCTAATGAGCAATAACCCCTTGCTATCATATTCATAATCGTATGTAACTTTCATCTCTCCGTGATCATAATATTTTCTGTCTTCATAATCAACCCATACAACTTTCTTTGTCAAGCCATTTTGATAAGTATAAAACCAACTTGAACTAAGTTGTAACTTATTTGAAATTTTCTTTCCCCAACGCATCCCTAAATAAAATTCATGTGCTTCTTTTATTAAATCATTTTCCCAAACAATGTGTGTCTCCTTGGGTATGCCTGCTCCAACATTGTCAATACGAATCAATTTGTCATTTAAGAAAAAGCCAATACTGTGATAGGGAGTTGCTATTTCTTTAAGAGCCTTGCTTTTCTTTTTGTTCAATTTCTTGATGTCGTCCGAAATGTCAAGAAAGTCAAGTTCGGGGTAATATTTAATTTCGCAGTTGTCCGTAGGAAAAGCTTTTCTATATGTCTCTATGTCTGGAGTGCTCATGAAAAATCGCATATAACGCATAAATTTATAGCACTCATCCCGCCATTCCAAAAAAAATGCACACTGAACTTCAAGTATTTAATCTTCGCCTTTTCAATTGTTATTACGCCAATAGAGTTTTTCCTCAATTAATTTTCTTTTCGCCACAGATCGTCCAACTTGCTTCTCCACAACCAAGGCTCATACATTTCCTTATGTTAAGATTCTTACTGTCCATCGCAATGAAACAATACCATCACGCATGATTATAACATTTTTCAGTCCGATAATTGCCAACTTTTCGGGATATTGTGGGTTCTCAAAAAATTTAACAACACAAGCATGAGATTAAAAACAACAACATTCACGTTTCTACTGACCGTTTTTCTGGGAAGCATGACTGCCCGGGCACAGCCATCTACCGCACCGGCAGCTCCTGAAAGCAAGTATGATTATCATGAAGCCTTTAACAGCCGCTTCTATACTACCAATGGTAATGAATACCGTACGGCCGGTGGTCAGCCCGGCCATGCCTACTGGCAGAACCGTACCGACTATCAAATTGCGGTATCACTGAATGAAACAACCGACGAAATAAAAGGAAAAGCTACACTCTCCTATACCAATAACAGCCCGGATGCACTGCCTTTTTTATGGCTTTACCTGGAACAAAATCTTTTTGCAAAAGATTCCCGCGGTGCGGCCATCGTTCCTGTTCGCGGCAGCCGCTATACAGGAATGGGCGATGCGTATGGTATGAAGATCAAATCTGTAAAAGCGTTTTCAAAAGACGGAAAAACATTGACCGATGTAAAATATATTATCACCGATACAAGGATGCAGGTATGGCTGCCCAAAGAACTGGCGCCAAAAACCGGTAAAACAAAATTGGTGATTGACTATTCTTATATCTGCCCCACTATGGGCGCCGACAGAACCGGTATTCAACCCACAAAGAATGGCAAGATGTACAGCATAGCGCAATGGTATCCCCGCATGTGTGTGTATGATGATGTAGCAGGATGGAACACGGTTCCCTATACCGGCCCCGGTGAATTTTATTCAAGCTATGGCGATTTTGATATCGCTATTACAACGCCGGCATCGCATGCCGTTGTTTGCTCCGGAGAATTATTAAATCCATCGGAAGTATATAATGCCGCACAGGTAAAACGCTGGGCCCAGGCAAAGACAAGTGATAAGACGGTGATCATCCGCAGCAAAGAAGAAGTGGAAGCATTAACTGCTAAACCTACTTCAGGTAATAAGACATGGAAGTTCAGAATTAAAAATGCAAGAGATGCAGCCTGGGCATCATCATCAGCTTTTATCATTGATGCAGCCCGTATCAACCTGGCAACAGGGAAAAAATCATTAGCGATCTCCGCTTATCCTGCAGAAAGCGATGGCGTTGCTGCATGGGGACGCTCTACAGAATATAGCAAAGCATCTATTGAATATTATTCCAATAAATGGTTTGAATATCCTTATCCTGCGGCCATCAATGTGGCCAGCAATGTAGGCGGTATGGAATATCCCGGTATTGTATTTTGCGGTTATAATGCAAAAGGCCGTGGCCTCTGGGGTGTAACGGATCATGAACTGGGGCATAACTGGTTCCCGATGATCGTAGGTTCCAATGAAAAATGGCATGGATGGATGGATGAAGGTTTTAATACATTTATCAATGGCCTTTCTACCGCTGAATTTAATAATGGCGAGTATAAAAGCGGGCCGCAGAATATGCAAAAGGTTGGCGGAAGATTGACGAACCCAAAAATGGAACCCATCCTCAGTGCACCCGCTGGTATGAAAGAAGGAAATATTGGTTCCCTGCTTTATTATAAACCAGCAGTTGGGTTGCAGCTATTACGAAACTCAGTGTTAGGTGAAGAAAGATTTGACCTTGCTTTTAAAACCTATATTCAACGCTGGGCTTATAAACATCCGACACCGGATGATTTTTTCCGTACCATAGAAGATGTCTCCGGTGAAGATCTTGCGTGGTTCTGGCGTGGTTGGTTCCTGAACAACTGGCAACTGGATCAGTCGGTAAGGGAAGTAAAATATGTCAATGATGATCCGGCCAAAGGCGTACTGATCACGATTGATAATTTGGAACAAATGCCGATGCCTGTTGAACTGGAATTAAAAACAGTGAGTGGAAAAACAAGCCGTATGAAACTGCCGGTAGAAGTATGGGAAAGAAATACAAGCTGGACATTTAAAGCTCCTGTTGAAGAAGCATTGGAATCAGTGGTGATCGATCCGGACAAAGTTTTGCCCGATATGAATGCGGAAAATAACGGATGGAAATCGGGAGATAAGAAAGGTTATTAAAAATAATCGCACCGGATAAGTTAGTGCATTGCGTTACCGGTTACCAGTTTCCAGTATGGGGCAACTGGCAACGATAAGATGATTGCACATTTTTATGCTGTGTTAAGTATAAAAACAAAGGGCCGTGATTTGATCACGGTCCTTTTTGTATTTGGGTATGAGAATTTTCAACCCATCTCAAACAAATAAACAAATACCTCTGATTGAAACGTTCAGCGCAAAGAAAGAAGAACGCAAAGATTTCGCTGAGCATCTCTGCGTTATCTCTTTTTCTCGTGTTCTCTGCGATAAAGATTAGATTGCGATATTTTATTCTTTCATCAAAAATTGGCGTCGTTGCCAACCTTATGACCTTAGTAAAAGAATCATTCATCTATCTTACAACCTTATTCCCTTATTCAACAGTAGATAAGGGAATAAGGTTAAGGTTATTTCTCGTATTGTTGGTCTGTTACTAAGGTCATAAGGCTTTCACCACAAACTTCATTACATTGTCTTACAGTTATCAATTCTTTGATGCGACAATTATATATACACCATCTCTAAAAGTTTGAAAATTAAGTAGTGTATAAGCTATTTGTTGCTGCGCCGCCGCAACAAAATGAATTTGAAATGCACCCATACAACCTGCAACATTTGCCAATCCGCCTATTAGCTTTAATTTCGCCTGTAGAAAATTTTGTTCCGGCAAAATAGATTGTACTTTGATCAGCGGAAGTAAAGCATCATTTATAATGGATCAAACTGAAGAGATAAAAAAAATCATTACGGCCATCATCCGGGAGAATCTTTCACCGGAAGCCTGGAGCTGGCTGGCGGAAAAATGTATTTTGGGGAATCATTCCGCACAACAACTGAATATAGCTTTTGTCAGCCTGCCGCGAAAAACCGGCAGGGCAGTTATTCGTTTTACAAAAGAACAAGCCAAAGCTCTTTCATTAGCAAGACCATATTTCACTATTGACAACTGGACAATTGACAGGCTCTGCAGGATATGGCTTTTATTGCATATTGATTCTTCTAAACAAGATGATTATTTCCACACGATTGAAAATCTTTTCCTGGCAGCGGAAATGAATGAACTGGTTGCTTTGTATTCTTCACTGCCTGTTTTGAAATATCCTGAACGCTGGCGTGGCCGCTGTGCTGAAGGAATAAGAAGCAATATCGGTATCGTACTGGAAGCTATTATTTGCAATAATCCTTACCCGTCCGAACAACTAAGTGAAGCTGCATGGAACCAATTGGTGATGAAAGCGTTTTTTACCGATAAGCCGATAAACCAGATCATTGGTCTTGATCAAAGAGCAAACAAAGAGTTGGCCGATATGCTTTCAGATTATGCCAATGAACGCCGGGCGGCATCAAGAACGGTGAATCCCCAACTGTGGAGATGCGTAGGAAAGTTCATTGATGAAAAAAAATTCACGGGTATTCAACAAACTTTTCGGTCAACTGACCCAATAGAAAAAGAAGCCGCTGCTTTAGCTTGTTATGACAGTGATTATGCCGCGGCAAAAGAATTATTAAATCAAAATGATTCATTAAAATCAAAAATTGAATCAGGTGAGATAAGTTGGAACAACCTTGCTAAGAAGTTAACGCTACAACCCGGTTAGCACAAATCTTAACCTTAATCTCAATCTCAACCTCAATCTAATTTTTATGTGTTGTAATAATATCACCGAAAAAGATCTTCAGCCCGGAACCAGTTTACCGCTAATGCTGGATAAAATAAAAGGAATGAAATTTTTTGATCCGCATGTTCACATGACATCCCGTACTACGGATGATTACCAGGCTATGGCCGATGCAGGAATAGTGGCACTCATTGAACCTGCTTTCTGGTTGGGGCAACCCCGTACGGGTGTCGCTACTTTCAGGGATTATTACAGCAGCTTAATCGGTTGGGAGCGTTTCCGTGCTTCTCAATATGGTATCAAACATTATTGTACCATCGGCCTCAACTCCCGTGAAGCGAATAATGAAGCCCTGGCTGAACAGGTAATGGAAATATTACCGCTTTTTATTTATAAAGAAGGCGTTGTTGGTATCGGTGAAATTGGTTTTGATGACCAGACTGCTGCGGAAGAAAAATATTATCGCCTGCAACTGGAGCTGGCAAAGGAAGCGGAACTGCCGGTACAGATCCATACCCCGCACCGCGATAAAAAAAGAGGTACGACAAGAAGCATGGATATTGCTATTGAACATAGCCTCGATCCATATACCGTGATTGTTGATCACAACAATGAAGAAACGGTGAAAGAAGTATTGGATCGTGGATTCTGGGCGGCATTTACTATTTATCCTTTTACAAAAATGGGCAATGAACGGATGGTAGAGATCGTGAAGCAATATGGAACGGAAAGGATCATGATCAATTCCGCTGCTGATTGGGGTATCAGCGATCCGCTGGCTGTTCCAAAAACAGCCGTGCTGATGAAAGAAAAAGG
>JAKFEJ010000386.1:0-6156 GCA_036675745.1 Chitinophagaceae bacterium
CATTTATCATATTCCGGTTTGCCTGTGCCTTCCATGATGCCGGGAATAGTACGGAACTGGCGGCGAACTTCTTCCACCATCGCCATCGCCGCTTCCCCAACAGCACGGATACATAAAGAAGAGAATATAAAAGGAATCATTGCACCTACAAACAGGCAGGCTAACACATTTGCTTTATAAATATCAATACCACTGATACCGGCCACTCCAACAAAGGCGGCAAACAAAGCCAGGGCTGTTAAAGCCGCAGAAGCGATTGCGAAACCTTTTCCTGAGGCGGCAGTAGTATTACCAACCGCATCCAGTACATCGGTTTTTTCACGAACATCTTTTGGAAGCTCACTCATTTCTGCAATACCGCCTGCATTATCTGCAATAGGACCAAAAGCGTCAATGGCTAATTGCATAGCAGTAGTAGCCATCATACCGGCCGCGGCAATTGCTACTCCATATAAACCGGCACACTCATAAGAACCCCAGATACCGCCAGCTAAAACTAATATTGGTAAAAAAGTAGATTCCATACCTACAGCCAAACCACCAATTACGTTAGTAGCATGCCCTGTTGATGATTGCCGAATAATTGATAATACAGGACGTTTGCCCATCGCAGTATAGTATTCCGTAATGATACTCATTAAAGCTCCAACCAAAAGGCCTACACCAATAGCGCCTAATACACCCCATTTAGTAAACATTACACCACGAAGCATCATATTTTCAGGGAGCAACCAATATACTAAACCAGCAGCAGCGATAGCAGTCAATACCATAGAACCCCAGTTGCCCATGTTCAATGCTTTCTGAACTGTATTGGTATTGATACCCGCAGTGTCGCTGATACGTACAAACAAAGTGCCGACGATAGAAAATAGAATGCCAACACCTGCGATCAGCATTGGTAATATAACAGGAGAAAATCCGCCTAAAACATCGCTGTCCAAAACCTGGGTTTGCTGCCCCAGAACAATTGTTGCTAATACAGTTGCTACATAAGAACCGAATAAGTCAGCACCCATACCCGCTACATCGCCTACATTATCGCCTACGTTATCAGCAATAGTCGCCGGATTACGTGGATCATCTTCAGGAATGCCTGCCTCTACTTTTCCTACAAGGTCGGCACCCACATCAGCAGCTTTGGTATAGATACCACCACCTACACGGGCAAACAATGCAATAGATTCAGCACCCAATGAAAAACCGGTTAATACCTCAACAGTACGGATCATTTCATCGGAGTTGATGGGTGCGTCTGCGGCAAAAATCTGCTTCAATACAATATATAAACCACCAAGGCCTAATACGGCAAGACCTGCAACACCAACGCCCATCACAGCGCCACCGGTAAAAGATACATTTAATGCTTTACTTAAACTGGTACGTGCTGCCTGTGCAGTGCGTACGTTAGCTTTGGTAGCCGCTTTCATCCCTATATAACCTGCAGTGGCGCTTAATACTGCACCAAGTACAAACGCTAAAGCAATAGACCAATGGGAATGGGGGTTGGTACCTGCCATTACTGCCAGTAAAATACCAACGATAACTACAAAATATCCCAATACTTTCCATTCAGCTTTCAAAAAGGCCATAGCACCTTCAGCAATATAATTGCTGATCTCTTTCATACGGTCTGTACCCGCATCCTGCCTGCCTACCCAGTTGAACTTGACAAGGGTATATAGAAGGCCGATAATGCCCATAACGGGAACGAGATAGATCAATTTGTCCATAAGCGTAGCTTCTTAATAAAATTTAAAGGTGGGCAAAGATAGGGGATGGAAGGTTAATTTGGGGAATTTGGTATTGAGAATTTGAAGCGATGCAATCCGGCTGCAACGCCTTGATTGGGCTTGCTTTGCGACGCACAGCCAGCACTGAGCGAAGTCGAAGTGTTCAGGGTTCTGTCCGCTATTGATCAAGGTTATTTGGTAGAATCTACAGCAATAGTGTTTGAAGGCCTGAAGATTAATTGTCCGCAGTCACAATCGCACCCTTTGGGTTTGAGAGTTTCTGCCTTTTTTATTTCCGCATCAATATTTTTCACATCAACATCTGTTTGCCGTATAGCCCCGGCATTTTTGGAATCAGCCACTTTGATATGCAGCCGGTCAAGACTAATACTTTGAATGGCTGTTTCGAATTCTTCTTTTGTCGATGCTGATAATGAAATGTCAAACTGCTGTTGTCTGCCGGTTGTGAATTCCTTTAAAGCAAACGCTACGGACGATTCTGTTTCGGTAACTGCCATTATATAGGCTTTTGCATTTTGTGGCAATGGCAACTTCCCATTTTTATAAAAGAAAGAAAACTCATCAGAATTTCTTCCAGTAGGCCCACCTTCACCATATACTTTTTCTGAAGGAATGATCAAAAAGACTTTAATCTTTTCACGATACTCGCCAACTATTCTTACAAACAATTCACTTTCTTCAACGCCATTTACATTTTTTAGTAACATGTCAATATTAAACCAACCGAAGCTTTCAATGGTGAACTGATAATATACAGCATCATAGTTTTTGGGAGAAACTTTTTTATCGAAGTCAACAGAGCGAATGGCCGTACTATCTTCTGCATTACCCTGGGGCATTGCAGGGTCAGGTTTTATATCAACCAATGGCCCATTTTTCTCAATAAGTTCCCCTTTTATTGATTCAGCAATTTGCTTACGGTATTGAAGCGTATCAACTTTTTCTTTATAAACCCTGCAACTGTCAATACAACTGTCTAAGTAAGCATGGGAAGGCATTGGTAAACTCCTTTTGTTACTTTCATTTTGAATATAGCTGTATACAGGTAAAATATCATCATAGGTTAAATCAGGAAAAAGAGTTGCTGAAGCTCCAAAAATTTGTCGAAGATTGCAATAGTAAGCGCTGCCACCGCTGCCGTAATGATAATATTTTGAGGTATCCGTCGTCAAAAAATGGCCCCCGGCATATCTATCGGCATTTCTAAAATGAAAACCAGGATAGCCTCCTTCTTTATTGATATGAGGTCTCTTTAAAATATTGGCCAAGTCTGGACCAGTACTATTTTCCCCTATAGAATGACAATTTGTACATTTACTTTGAAACAAAACTCTTCCTTGCTCTATTTGGTTTACTTGTTTGTTTTCCGGTAGCGTTACGGGGTTATTCCAATTAATAGACCCATCTTCTGTCGGTTCGCCTTTAAATAACTTCATATTATTGGCAAGATAATTTGTCGGAATGGCAACCTTAATAGACTGTTTAATAGTTACTTTTTGCTCTGCCGCGGCGTTTATGTAGATCATCCCACCGCTTGAAAGCGGGTTCCCGTTTGATTGGGTTGTAAGCCCAGCTTGTATCATCTGCTGAATGGAATAGGCTTCTTTTATTTCCAGTGTTACAGTATTTCCTTCATCAGTAACTAAAGAACCTTTTGGAATTTTCAAAAGCGCACCATTCTTTGTTACAAGAGTTGTGTCTTTATCAATATTAATGACATATTCATCCGCAATCATATCATCCGGTTTTGAAAGCAGGCTCGTTTTCTTACCGGTATTACAACTGATGATTAAAGCTAAAGAGGCGAGGAGGATAATAATATACTTCATAAACAGGTTTCGGGGTAATAGAGATGCTTTTTAAACAAGTTTACATAAAAATAACCAGTAATATCAGAAGTATTAAAAATCATCAATAACATCATCATAATGAGGAACTTGTTCCCCAAACAGGTACTTTCCACCCTGCTTTAGTTATCAGATAACAGCTTCAAAAGCAGAATTTGTATATAATTCCAATGGCATGTTCCTTGCATTTTTTAAAACATGTATAAAATAATTAGCCTGGCCTTAATGATAAGCATACAGCTTTATGCTTTTGGACAAATTACTCCTGATACCAGTATGCAAAACAAACAGGATTCGACTATCCAACCTGAGCAGGATACGAGTGTGCAGGCATTTCCGGGTAAAACAATTCCACATAACCAGGAAGTATATAAATTAAGAGCTGCATCAGATATTCCTGTTACTGCAGTAGGAACCGGCTGGAGTCTTTACGCTTTTACCAAAATATACAGCAAGGACAAATCAAGCGAGGAAAAGATATTGAGCCTGGATAAAAATGATATTCCGTCATTTGACAGGCATGGCGCTGATGTTTATCATCCAAAAGCAGATGAACTTGGCGATATGTTTTTTTATGGCTCCATGCCATTACCCATTCTATTAATGCTTGATAAGAAAGTACGAAAAGATGGTTTAAAGATCGCTATACTATACCTGGAATCCATGGCTGTTACCGGGTTATTATATACTGGTTCTGTTTACTTAAACGACCGGTACCGTCCTTATGCGTATAATCCGAATGTGGCTATGTCGCAAAGAACAAGAGGTGGTGCAAAAAATTCTTTTTTTGCAGGGCATGTGGCATTGGTAGGAACATCAACTTTTTTTATAGCAAAAGTTTTAAATGATTATCATCCTGATTCGAAAGTAAAATGGCTGCCATTCACTTTGGCAGGATTAGTTACAGGCACAACAGCGGTAATGCGGTATCGTGGCGGACAGCATTTTTTGTCTGATATAATATTAGGTGCTGTAGTAGGTACCTTATCCGGGATATTAGTTCCGCATGTACATAAAAACAAAGACATCACTGACCGCAGGCTGTCTTTTACTGCTTCTTATACTGGAGATATACCACAGTTTGGTATTGTTTACAAGCTTACGAAATAGAAAGTGCGGTAAAGGCATCAGGTAAATGTTCCGTTATATCGCCAGCTATCATGGCTTCCATAGATTTTTCTTCAGCGGCCATATCGCCGGCAAGGCCATGTATATAAACACCAAGTATTGCGGTATCGGCACTTGAATATCCCTGTGCTAACAGGCCAGTCAATATTCCTGTCAGTACATCACCACTGCCGCCTGTTGCCATCCCTGCATTTCCAGTTGAATTAAAAAATCCTTTCCCATCAGGAATAGCTATGAAGGTATGATGCCCCTTCAAAACAATAATGATGTTTAATTCTTTTGCTTTCTGCAAAGCAAGTTCTATCCTGTCAAATTCATTGGGAGTTTCTCCAAACAATCGCTCAAATTCTTTAGGATGAGGAGTTAGTATAGAGCCTGCAGGAATTAATTTCAACATCTCTTTTTGCGAAGCAATACTATTCAACGCATCTGCATCCAATACAACGGGGATGCTATAATTTTTTAATATTTCCTGCAACATGGTTTTTGTTTCTGTTGCAGTTCCTATACCCGGCCCAATCCCTATGCTCTTATATTTAGACAAATCATCCTCGATCTTTGT
The DNA here is from genome assembly GCA_036675745.1 of Chitinophagaceae bacterium. GTDB lineage: Bacteria > Bacteroidota > Bacteroidia > Chitinophagales > Chitinophagaceae > Terrimonas_B. The sequence continues at coordinate 5,292 of JAKFEJ010000386.1, forward strand.
ATTAAATGATGAATTAAAATCCGTCATCACAATAGCTTCTGGTACTGCTGTTTGCAAAATATCATAACCACATTTAGGAATATGGCAGGAGAGGAGACCCACACCGCTTCGCAGGCAGGCTTTAGCCGCAAGCACCGCTGCCCCGATCTTTCCATAACTGCCGGCAACTATCAATGCATGTCCGAAATTCCCTTTATGCCCGAAACGGTTCCTGGGTTTATAAACAGAACGAATAAGCGAATCATCAAGTAATTCATATTTACTAAAAGCGGAGTTAATAAAATCCGGGTGTAAGCCGATATCAAGAATATGAACCTCACCAATGAATTCACTGTTTTCCGCTACAAGAAAAGCTTGTTTAAAACATTGAAAACTTAGTGTATGGCTGGCTTTTACAACTGTTTCTCCCAATGAAGAGCGGTCTGTAAATAAACCACTGGGTATATCAATTGAAATGATCCCGCAGCCCGAATGGTTAATATGATTGACAAGGTTAGCGGTTACTCCTTCCAGTCCACGGTTAAGACCCGAGCCGAATAATGCATCAATGATAATATCGTTCTTATCAAGCCCATGAAAATTGTCCTCAGTTTGAACGAAACGGATTTCGATTTCCGGGTATTGATGCAATCTTGCCAGGTTGATTTGAAAATCATCAGTGCCTTTGTGACCAAATTCAAGGATATGAACCGTGACTGGACATTTTCTTTCTGCCAGCATTCGTGCAATAGCTAATCCATCGCCGCCATTATTCCCTTTGCCACAAAAAATGTGAAATGCTTTTTCTGTATAATTATTCCGTTCCAGCCAGTCGGCACATTTGCCAGCGGCTCTTTCCATCAGGTCAATAGATGCGATGGGCTCA
>JAKFEJ010000187.1:0-6151 GCA_036675745.1 Chitinophagaceae bacterium
GCTGAAAAATATTCTCTGCTTATTGCAGGATGTTGCGAAGACTGCCAAAAATTTTTGATCCTGATTATACCACTGCCTTTGGTGCCGACCCACAAGTTTCCGTTCTCTTCACAAAAAGATCTGACTGACCTGTTGTAGGGCATACCATTATCGGAAGTAGCAACGGTGCCAAACGATTTTGTTTTAGGATATATTTTTATAATACCGTTGCCATCGGTACCATACCACAAAATATCCTCGCTGCCCAATGCCCATGATGTAATCCTGATACCCTGCATTTGCCGGCTTTCTGTTGCAAGAAAAACAGAGGGTTGAAAATTATTATCATATACCTCATATCCTTTTGCAGCCCCTGCAAGCAGGTAATGTTCTTTATAAAAGATCATGGAACTGATACCATACTTCAGTTGCACCAGCTTTTTTTGAAGGGCCGCGGTATTATTTATTGCAAATAACCGGTCATCGGCGGTGCTAAAAAATACCTGGTGATTAACGTTGAAAAAATTGACAATGCCTGTTCTCTCCCGGTAGGTGCGCCAATATTTAAATCGATCCCGGCTGCCGGTTAAGACATCCAGTTCGCCATTACTGTTCAGCAACCACAAATGACTGGCCTCATCAAAAGCAATTTTATTGATCTTAGCGTTTTGTTGTGGCAGATTGCAGGTACGGAAACTATCTGTCAAGGCATCATAATAGCTGAGACCTGATTTTTGATTAAGACAATAAACAGTCCCTGCCGTATCAACCGCCAGTGAATATTCCTGTTCGCTTATCCTGTCACGCTGTTTATGGTTATAGAAATAGTTATAAAATTTCCCGCTGTGTTTTTCAAACCTGGAGATACCGCCAATGGTTGCGATCCAGATATTGCCCGATCTGTCGCCGGTAATATATTGAATAACGTTGCTGCCGATACTTTTAAACCCGGTAGCTATCGGGTCATTTTCCTTGCTATAATTAAATACATGAAAGGAAGTGCCGTCATACATATTCAAACCATCCCAGGTAGCTACCCATACTAAGTTATCGGCATCCCTGAATATATGGTTGATGGAACTATTGGAGAGCCCATTCCTGTTATCGTAATGCTGTAGAAAAAAAGGATCGGACGGATCAGCAAACACGGTTAGCCATGATACCGATAAAAAAAGAAGGCTGGAAAAAAGGTAAAGAATTCTTCTCATTGGCTGTTGTTAATTTAAATACCAGCGCATAATTCATCCGCGTGATTTTATTTCTCATACAAGAAAACCGGGCTTTGTAAGTTACGTCTATTAAATTACAGCAAAAACAAATCAACAATCAGTTTTATTTCTTCGCCGGGTGTTCCCACCCTTCAGGCGACGTCCCGGCCAGTAGCCAATACACATATCCACGCAGTGAGACTCGTCTGAGAAACAGAACTACAGAGCTAAGGAAAACATTTCTCGAAGGATTTATAATCGCTATTTGTTGTAATGATCCTTAATTAATTCCATAGCAGCATCCCTCGCCGCATGAACGTCACTAAACGTCCTTTCATAAAAATAGAGGACGGCAATCTTATGTTGGGGAAGTTCTAAAAACATAAAATCATTGTTTTTATGAAAGAATGTTATTTCAGGATTTGAAGTCTTAAAAATTACTAATGAGTTTAAGTTCTTTTGTTTCGACCTCACGGTTATTCTCTTGAGTGATCTTCTCAGGTTTCGCATTACTTTGACCGGTGAATACTCACTGTTTGGATCCAATACGGATAACGAAAAATCTTCCAAGAAAGGTATGTGACCATGACCGGCTACGGCTTTGAATTTGGTAATGAGACTAAAGACCTGGAATTTGTAATCTAAGATTTCCAACCAACTGAGAATTTTAATCAAATCTTCAGCTTGAAAAAAATCGTACGGCAGGTTGTGATTTGAGAATAGCTGAAGGATTTTTTTTTCAAGCCGACTCAATAGGGAATTATTACAAGTTGCACATGTTGGTAAGGTTGTCTGATTGTATTTATGTGACAACCCATTGATAGTCGTTGTAAAGTTTCTACCGGGATGCTTTTCAAATGCCCAACGCGGTAAAACATGCTCCTTTGTTATAACCTGATCTGTACCACAAAATAGACAAAGAGGCTTTAAGGGACGAGCACATGCTTTGCCATTCTCACGGTTCAGGTAATAATTCTCCAGGTGGGAGATAATTGCCTGAAAATTCTTGCGTGCATTGATCCGTATAATTAGCGATGCGTCCATTTGATCTGTTTCAAAGTTACCAAAATGAAAAACTCCGTTTCGGCAGAGTCATTCCAAAGAATCAAGGGTTTTCCAGAACAGCGAAAAAAAAGACGTATCGAAAATAAAAGTAAATTACGATGAGACAGTAAAACTATTGGCTTACACAGCAGACGTGATAGCAATTCATACCGACTATGAAGTTTTTTACACCGTTGGTGTTTTATTTCCCAGCCGAGTCACATTTTAGAGCCTTTGTGTGTTAGCCATGGACTCGGCGCCAATTGAGGAAATGTCATTACCTGACGACGAGTCCGCTCTGCACATCACCTGCGCAGAAAGACTCGTCTGAGAAACAGGTTCTATTCCACAGAATACTTCAGTCATGATCATCACCACATCAGGCAACCGTTATGAAATTTTTATTTCATCCAGTGAGCAAAAGAATGCGAAGGTTGTTTTTGACTTAAAAAAATGAATGGAATTCTTAAAGAATTTAAAACATCCGATGGCTATCGGATTGAAATGGCGAAGAGCACCTGTCAAAATCGTATTGGCGCAACAACAATTGAAATGGCGAAGATTAACATTCTGAAAATCAAATGGCATTTTTCTTGAAAAGCCGATTGGAGTGCCATAAATTTACGAATTAGCGGTCATCCATAGACGACTCCACATCAAAAAGAAATCAGCAAAAAATATTATCGGAAAATGTCGCTTAAAAGAGAACTGATATACATTGACGAACAATACGTAACCGATAGAATTGAAAAATATTTGTATAAAGGCGACAGGTGCGTTGTTGTTTTCAAAAACAGCAACAAAGAATTTTCTTACAGTAAAAACAGAGTAAAAATTGTAAGGACAGCAGTAAGTGGAGACAAAGCATTTAACGTTTTCAATTACCTAAAAGAAATTGCCGACACAGTTGGACTAAAAACAGAAGAAGGCAACAATATACTTGCAAGAAGTTACGACAGCATTTCTGAAATCCCTAAAGACTGTATTCTTGCAAGTCTTTTAAACGGCTCTTTACCTACAGGAAATAGTAATTCTGCAAATCCTGATTTTTTTCCGTTTGGTTTTAATTTAAGTCAGAGAAATGCGGTTAACACCGCATTTGCTAACAATTTAAGCGTAATTGAAGGACCACCCGGAACAGGCAAAACACAAACCATTCTGAACATTATTGCTAACGCTATTTTAAATGGACAAAGTGTTGCTGTCGTTTCAAGTAATAACTCTGCGACAAAAAATGTTTATGAAAAACTTGAAAAGAACGGTGTTGAATTTATAGCCGCACTTCTTGGAAATTCTCAAAACAAAAAAGAGTTCATCGGCTCACAAAAAGAAATTCCTGATTTATCAACATTCAACTTAACCAACGCTCAAAAGACAGAAATAAAAGTAAAGACAGCAACCCTTGTTACTCAACTTTCTGAAAACCTTGACAAGAAAAATGAATCAGCATTGCTGAAACTACAAATTGACAACATCAAAACAGAATACGAACATTTCAAAAAAACATATAAACATAAAACAGAGAAAACTGTAGAACTTAAAAAAAACATCACAGCCGAAAAAATACTTGAAATATGGGTTTCTCTTGAAGCACTTGAAAAAAGACGAAAAAAAATAGGCTTCATCAGAAGATTTATTTACAGGCTGAAATACGGAATTAAAGACAAATCGTTTTATGCAAATTCACTTGATGAAATGATTTTCATTTGTCAATTAAAGTATTATCCAACTAAAATTCGTGAACTAACAAAGAGAATAGAATTATTGGAAATCTCTTTGAAAAATTTTGCATTTGACAATAAAATGAAAGAAAACACAGAAATGTCAATGCAACTTCTCAAAGCAGAATTGTATAAACGATACAATCAACAAAAGCGAGAACCATATACAATTTCAGAACTTCGTCAGAAATCAAACGCATTTATCAAAGATTATCCTGTCATAATGAGCACAACTTACTCATTAAGACAGAGCTTATCCGAAAAACTTTTTTATGACTATGTAATTATTGACGAATCTTCACAAGTTGATTTAGCAACGGGTGCGCTTGCTTTATCTTGTGCAAAACGAGCAGTAATTGTTGGCGATATTAAACAATTGCCAAATGTGGTTGACACAGATATGCAAATAAAAACTGATTTGGTTTTTAATTCTTACAACCTGAAAAAACCTTATCGCTATTCAAATCATAGTTTGCTATCTTCTGTCATTGAATTACTTCCAAATGTTCCAAAGACACTTTTGAGAGAACATTATCGTTGCCACCCGAAAATCATAGAATTTTGCAACAAGAAATTTTATGACAATCAACTTATCGTTCATACAGAATCAACAAACAAACGCCAACCTCTTGTTGTTTACAAAACAGCGCAAGGAAATCACGCAAGAGAGCGAATGAATCAAAGACAAATAGATATTATAAAACAGGAAATTATCCCCAAAGAAAAACTTGAAAATGTAGATTTAGGTATTGTTACACCATATCGTAATCAGACAAACGAATTACAAAGAACATTTCAAGGAACTTCAATAAAAGCGGACACAGTTGACAAGTTTCAAGGCAGAGAAAATGAAGTTATCATACTTTCAACTGTTGACAACGAAATTTCTGATTTCACAGACAATCCTAATCGGTTAAATGTTGCAGTTTCCAGAGCAGTTGAACAACTGATATTAGTTGTCAATGGAAATGAAAATGAAAATGACAACAACATCTCTGACTTGATAAAGTATATTGAGTATAACAACTTTTCGATTGTTCAAAGTGAATTAAATTCAATTTTTGATTTGTTGTATAAAGGTTACGAAGAAGAACGAGCAAAAATTATTCGCAAATCAGGTAAAGTGTCAGAGTTTGACAGCGAAAATTTAATGTTTGGTCTAATCAAACAAGTTTTAGCAGACGAGAAATTTTTGAGATATGACGCTCTTTTACATTTCCCAATTAGACGGCTTATTAAAGATTTTTCCAAGTTAGACGAACAAGAAACAAAATACGCATCAAATCCATTGACACATTTAGACTTTTTGATTTACAACAAACTTGGCAAAGTTCCTATTCTTGGAATAGAAGTTGACGGCTTTGAATTTCACAAACAGGGAACACATCAAGCGGAAAGAGATAAAATGAAAGACAAAATCTTAGACAAATATAATTTCCCTATTTTGCGTTTCAGGACAAATGAAAGCAACGAAAAAGAAAAATTGACGAACAAGTTAAATGAATTACAAAAGACAAAATAAAAATTGGGCGAACCGCTAACTGGGGTTTGCTACTATGCTGGCTGACGAATATATCCTCATCTTTCTGTTCGCTATCAGCACCAGTCCGGGCTGAACAATTACTATCGGCTTTTTGCATAACTTCAACTTCAGTTTATTCGGCTTCAGTTCCAGGCGGGACATTTTTCAAATACCACACCGAACGCAAAGCCCTAACGTACAGGCAACTTTATGGCAACCAACAGACAATTGAAAATTGATTTACTCAAAGACCAAAATAATTGCTTACAAATTATTCAGAAAGTTTTGTCGAAGCTATTGCAAGTTGACGCACAAGCATCATTACTTCCAGTCGAAAAGGCAACTGCAAGCAGAATTTTGGCTAAAAAGTTATGGGATGTGCTACCTGACGAGCATGAGAGCTGGCAATTCGGGAACGTAGAGGAGCAAACAACCAAAGGAAGAGGATACCTGCCAACAAATGACTTTTCTCAGAACGTGACTTTACATCTGGGTTGGGACGTTTTGAGTTTTTCCTGTACTTTGGAAGCAGCCTGGACGTCCTGGAAGGACTTCAATACTCTCAACATAGATACGTTTAACTGCTGTATCTATCCAGACAACCTGGGATGGTACATTATCAGAGCTGGTAATAACCTATATCCCATGAGCTATTCAGGTGAGAAGTATGAGTTGAG
>JAKFEJ010000272.1:0-33455 GCA_036675745.1 Chitinophagaceae bacterium
CGGACGGGTTCACCTTTGCGGTAAAGTTTTGTAAAAAGATCTTTCACCTTTGCAATCAGCAAATCGTCCAGCGATGTATAATCAATCGTTTCCTGTCTTGATAGCGTTTCAAAATCAGGATAACGGATCTTCACTGTTACACAACCCGTCAGTTTTTCATCACTACGAAGATCATAGGCATTTTGTTCTGTCAATCGTACTAATTCACTGTGTAATGTTTTAACATCAGTGATGTTTTCATGAAAAGTGTTTTCGCGGCTCATACTTTTTTGCTCCCAGTCAGTTTCAATATCAGCGGAGCCAATACCATGGGCCTTATGCCAGAGTGAGCGGCCCAAACTGCCTACATATTTTTCTAATATTACAACGGGTGTTTTGGCAATATCTTCAATAGTATAAATTCCAAAATTTTTCAGTTGCTGTTCTGTTTGTTTCCCAACACCGTTTATCTTTTCAATTTTTAATGGCCAAAGAAATTCTTTTTCTTTTCCATGCGGTACTTCCAAAAAACCATTGGGCTTTGCTTCATTGGTAGCAATCTTGCTGATGAATTTCGCGGAAGATAGCCCGCAGGAAATAGGTAGCCCTGTTTCTTTAATGATATGTTCCCTTAATTCACGGGTATATTGGCTTACATTGAAAAACTTATCCATGCCGGTCAGGTCACAATAAAATTCATCAATAGATGCTTTTTCAAATAAGGGGACTTTTGATGCAATGATGTCCGTAACCCAACGTGAATATTTGCTATACTGGGCTCTCGTGCCCTGCAGTAAAATAGCATGCGGGCAAAGTTTCATCGCGGTTCGCATCGGCATTGCTGAATGAACGCCAAATTTACGAGCCTCATAACTGCAGGTAGATACAACACCGCGATCGCTGGTACCGCCAACAATAATTGCTTTCCCTCGCAAGGAAGGATTGTTGATGACCTCAACGGCTACAAAAAAAGAGTCGAGATCAAAATGAGCAATATAGCGGAGCTGTCCGGACATGGTACAAAGTTACTTAAGAAGGTACAAGGTGCAAGGCACAGGGTACAAGAGGAAGATCATTATAAATTGAAAGCCAGGCTTGTGCCTTGCACCCTGTGCCTTGTACCTTGTCTCTTGTACCTTGTCTCTTGATTCTTATATTTGGGGATGCAATTGGAATGGCTTAAAACCGGAATCGGCCCTCTTAAAGAACTGATCGCTTTTTTAAATAAAGAAGGTAAGACCAATGATGTGTTAAAGAGGCAGGTCATTCGTGAACTTCGCAACAACCTTAATATTTTTCATAATGGTTTTATGAATAATGTATCACAGGATACAATGATCGATATGTTAGGCAATGACATGATAAAGGAAGCAATAAAGGAAAATTTTAAATTTAAAAAGCTGAAGCCAGGCAGAATTGAACCTTATCATATTTTTGATGACAGGAATAAAAAATATACAGGGTGGGAAACAGATAAACTTATTGATAAGATAGATGAGAAGATAGAAGAATTGAAGAATATTAAAAAGATGAATAACGGGAGTGTAGATAAAGTAAAAAACAATATATCGTTGATGTTAAGCAATCTTTATTACCGGATGAAATTACTGGCTGATTTTATCCGGTCGAATATAAAATAATTTTTCGTGAATACAACTCCTCTCAGACAATTTATTACTGCGGCCTATCCCCTTAAAGAGGAAGAGTTGGAAAGTTTTATGTTGGGCTGGCAGCCATTTGAATGTAAGCGCAAAACGATCCTTACTGCCGCTGGTGAAACGGAACGATACCTGTATTTTGTTCTGGAAGGAATACAACGGGGATTTTATATCGGGAATGATAGACAGGAAGCAACCATTGTCTTTACCTATGCTCCTTCCTTTTCCGGTTTAGCTGATTCGTTTCTGACACAAACGCCATCTAAGTATTTTTTAGAAACATTGACAAGCAGCCGTTTTTTGCGGAAGACCCATAAGGAAATAGAGGCGTTGATGAATCAATTTCTCAATATCCAGCGGATGGTTTTGCAATTAACAGGATTTGCATTGAAAGGTGTTTTGGAAAGACAGATCGAACTGCAGTGTTTCAGTGCTGAAGAAAAATTCAAATCATTGCTTAAGCGAAGTCCGCATGTGCTTCAGATAATTCCCCATAAATATCTCGCTTCTTATCTCGGTATAGATGCTACCACATTCAGCAAGCTGCTGGGCACTGTAAGATTATAAAAACCGGCTCCTGCAAAAATCTTGGTATTTCCCAAGATTTTCTGGAAAGTGTGGAAGTAGGTTTGTGTAAAATATACAAACATGAAAAAATATAGGAGCATTGAATTACTGGATCAACTGCAGGCAGATACACGTCAACTGATCCTGGAAGCTAAATATCTGCAAACAACTGACCCGGAGCTGTTGATAAGGGAACCCGCCACCGGCAAATGGAGTGTGATACAGGTATTGGAACACCTGAATAGTTATGGGAATTATTACCTGGTTGCTATTGAAAGGTCGTTGAAACAAGACAGGCCGGCAATTGATTTGTTTAAGCCTGGGTGGTTGGGTAATTACTTTACAAAACTGATGAAACCGGGAGAGAATGGAACCATTGCACATAAAATGCAATCGCCAAAGGGTCACCGACCGCAACGTCACCCGGATGCTTTTCCTGTATTGAATACTTTTTTAGAACAGCAACACTACCTGCTTGAGTTGCTTGAATTAGCTAAGGCCAAAAATATCGGTGGCATCAGGATGCCAATTTCTATTTCCAGGTTTATTAAATTAAAAGTGGGGGATGTGTTCCGTTTTTTAATTGCACATGAGCAACGCCATTTTGTACAAATAGAAAACACATTAGCGGCTGTGGTAGGAATTACAAATAAATATCCAGGAGTCCATCCGGCAATATAACAAGAACCTGCTTTTTGCGATGATCTATTTTTTGTAAAAAAGCTTCATTTAGCGGGATCAGCACTTCTTTGCTTTGTATTTCCAGCCTGCAAAGTAATTGATGAGGTTGTTCAATAACTTCCAATATGGGGCCTAAAGGTTTGTCATCATCAATAATAGTATAACCCAGCAAACTGGCCGGAGCGGATTTGGCGGCAAATTTTTTAAAATCTGCTTCGGTTAACCAGACTTCTTTTTGTGTAAGTTTCAGAGCGGCTTCTCTTGTGGTTATTCCTTCAATACTGAGATAGATTTCAGTGTCACTTTTAATTTTGGTAGATGTAATAAACCACGGGATAAATGAAGTCCTTTTTTCTTCTATGAAAATGGCCTGCAGATCTTTTAAAGAAGTCTTTTTCCCCAACTCGTGCTGGAGTATAAGCTGGCCATTTACGCCAAATGCTGCTACGAGTTTTCCTATTTTAAAGTATTCTGCCACTAATTACACGAATTAACACGAATAATGAATTGATACTATTTTGATGAGCTTAATAGCGAACAGAACGCTGAAGAGTGCGACGCAACGAAGCTGATCAGGGACATGAAGCCGGAAAACAAAATACTAATCAAAAAAAAGGCGACACTAAAATAATTAATGTCGCCTTCATGAACTTTCAGGACGGATTATTCCACCAACCGGCGGATTATTTATCCTTCGCTTACGTTGCCACCTTCTGTCCTTCTTTCAGGTCTGCGACCTGGCATTGGACGGCGGGCTCTTCTGTTACGTTGAGCGTCTTCCTGGCGTTTTTTTACTTGTGCATCATGCTCTGCACTCCATTTCGTAAATTTTTCCATCGCTGTAGCATCATCAAACAGTCCCAGCCCCACACCACGGAGCAAGTGTTTCAGGTACAACACTCCTTTGAAGCTAAGGATACGGCGAACGGTGTCTGTTGGTGTAGCACCTTTGTTCAACCACTCCAATGCTTTCTGGCGATCAAGCTGAATAGTAGCCGGAACGGTCAGTGGATTGTAAGTACCTAATTTCTGGATGAATTTGCCATCGCGGGGCGCCCTTGAATCGGCGATAACGATGAAGTAGAAGGGTCTTTTTTTAGACCCATGACGCTGAAGTCTGATCTTGGCTGCCATTTTAAATAGAAATTTAAAGGCGTTAAACAATAATTGTTAAGTCCGGTTGAAACCGGATGGCGAAGATAAGGAGGGAAGGGGAGAATGCCAAAGGGAAAAGTCCGCAGACATTGGTGGATAGTCCATAGACAACGGACTACACGATAACTATTTTTTATAAACGGTAAATGATTGGTTAAAATCCTTTTTTGCCATAGTTAAGCGGCTATCGACTATGGACCGTTGACCATGGACTTATCGTCTCATCCCCGGCATCATCTTCCCAAACATATTCATCTTGTTCATTCCTTTCATCATATCCCGCATTTGCTCAAATTGTTTCATAAAGGCATTTACTTCGCTAATGTCTTTGCCGGCGCCTTTGGCTATTCGTTTACGGCGGTTGCCATCTATCAGGTCGGGATTGCTTCTTTCAGCGGGTGTCATGGAGTTGATCATCGCCTCTATGCCTTTGAAGGAATCATTATCAAGATCTATATCCTTTATTTGTTTGCCGATACCCGGAACCATGCCCAGCAGATCCTTCATATTCCCCATTTTTTTGATCTGTTCCAATTGCGTTTTAAAGTCTGCAAAATCAAATTTGTTTTTGCGGATCTTGGCTTCTAATTTTTTTGCTTCTACTTCATCAAACTGTTCCTGGGCTTTTTCTACCAGGCTGGTAATATCGCCCATACCCAGGATACGTTGAGCCATCCTTTCAGGATAAAATACATCCAGCGTATCCAGTTTTTCACCGGCACTGGTGAATTTGATAGGCTTGTTTACCGTGTATTTGATTGAAATAGCCGCACCACCTCTTGTATCTCCATCTAATTTGGTCAATACAACACCTGTAAAGTCAAGGCGATCATTAAAAGCTTTAGCTGTATTCACCGCATCCTGCCCTGTCATACTATCCACCACGAATAAGATTTCTTGCGGTTTAACGGCAGAGCGGATATTCGCTACTTCAGTCATCATCACTTCATCAATGGCTAATCGGCCGGCAGTATCAATGATGACAACGTTTTTATTTTTACTCCTGGCTTCTTTTACTGCATTCTGGGCGATGGAAACAGCATCTTTATTTTCCAGTTCTATATGTACATCGACGCCAATCTGTTCACCCAAAACCCTTAATTGTTCCATAGCTGCCGGACGATAAATATCTGCAGCTACCAATAAAGGAGATAATCCTTTTTTTGTTTTAAGAAAATTAGCCAGCTTACCGCTGAAAGTTGTTTTACCGCTACCTTGTAAACCGGCGATAAGGATAACGGCAGGATTGCCTTTTGCATTAAAAACAGCTTCCTGGCCACCCATTAGTTCGGTCAGTTCATCCTTTACAATTTTGGTCATCAACTGTCCCGGACTAATGGCGTTGATCACTTTTTCCCCAACGGCTTTGTCTTTTATTTTATCAGTAAATTCCTTGGCTATTTTATAGTTGACATCGGCATCAACCAATGCACGGCGGATCTCTTTAACAGTAGTGGCAATATTCAGCTCAGTTATCCTGGCCTGGCCTTTCAGATTCTTAAAGGCGGTTTCTAATTTATCCTGGAGATTATTAAACATATATCACAATGGTTTCTTTGAATCACAAAATAAAAAGTGAACATCATATGTTCACTTTTTAAAGAATTGCAAAGATAAGTAGTGTAAAAATTAAATCATGCGCCTAAATATGTTCGTAAAAGATTAACTCTGTTTGTAGCCCTCAATTTGGTGATTGCCTTGTCTTTGATCTGGCGAACCCTTTCCCGGGTAAGATTAAACCGTTCCCCAATATCTTCAAGGCTCATGGGATGATCTACGCCAATGCCAAAGAAATAACAGATCACTTCTTTCTGCCTTTCGGTCAAGGTTTTGAGGGAGCGGTCGATCTCCGTTTTTAACGATTGGGTGTGATCAAGGTCACCATCCGTTTTTTCAGCATTAGGGTTCTCCAATACATCCAGCAAAGTTCCGTCTTCGCCTTCAGATATGGGGGTATCCATACTTATATGGCGGGAAGAAGTGCTTAGTGAAGCAGATACTTCATCCAGGTCCATATCAAGCAATTCGGCCAGTTCTTCCGCCGAAGGTTCTCTTTCAAACTGCTGCTCCAGTTGAGAAAAAGCTTTTTGAATCCGGTTGGTCAGGCCTACTTTATTGAGAGGCAAGCGAACAATACGGGATTGCTCAGCCAATGCCTGCAGGATGCTCTGGCGGATCCACCAAACTGCATAAGAGATAAACTTAAAACCACGGGTCTCATCAAAACGCTGTGCTGCTTTAATAAGTCCAAGGTTTCCTTCATTGATCAGATCAGGAAGGGATAAACCCTGGTTCTGGTATTGCTTTGCAACAGACACTACGAAACGAAGATTGGCTTTGGTAAGGCGGTCCAGCGATTTCTGGCATCCCTGCCTGATAAGCACAGCAAGTCGTACTTCTTCTTCTGAGGATATTAATTCGACTTTGCCTATTTCCTGGAGGTACTTCTCCAGACTTTGAGATTCACGATTGGTAATAGACTTCGTGATCTTCAACTGTCTCATACTCATAGGAATTGGTTTTAGTGGTTATTTTAAGGGTTATAGATTTTGTTTCGGTCAGTTTAACCCTCTAAATACCCACTTCACTGGTCTTTCCCACTTTTAGAAAGTATTGGCTGTCAAAGCAATTTAAGCATTTGCTTTATATGCTCAAAAAAAATTATCTTTCCTTTAACGCCATTTTATTGGATTTATTTTGCATATTAAATTTTGGTATGGCCGGTAAGGGGAAAAAAATTAAAAAGAAATTATTTTGAACCACGATTAATTATTTATTATTGCAGGTACAGACATCTTTATTAATATAAAAAAATGAGCAAGCAATTATATACGTTAGAGTTCCCGGTCAGGTGTTCGCCTTCTATCCTGTATGAATTTCTTTCTACGCCGGCAGGATTGGGAGAGTGGTTCGCAGATAAAGTAGACGAAAGGGATAATATCTTTTATTTCGGTTGGAACGGTTCTTTTGAACAAGCTGAAGTATTGGAAAGCGAAGGGGATAAACATATTCGTTTCCGCTGGTTGGACGCACCGAAAACTGAATACTTTGAATTCAGCATAGAAAAATCAGATATCACTAACCAGACTATTCTGATAGTAAAGGACTTTGCCGAAAAGAAAGATATCAAAGACCAAAGTCTTTTATGGGGTCACCAGGTGAAGGATCTTTTTCACCGGTTGGGAAACTAATTTGCTAATGGATTGATAAGCTGACTGAAAATTTCTAACAGTTTTTTTTCAGCATTATTCCATTCTTCCAAAGGATTTTTTTTTGATAGTTTTATAAAAGGCCTGCGCCAGATCGTTTCTTCAAACTGGTAGGCAGTGATAGTAGAAAGAGGCAGGTAATTGGTCGTTTCAAAATGATGCTCCCATGGATCATCATTAATGCAGATGGAAAAATTTTTTGTCTTTAATAATTCAAAAGAGCGAATGAGCTTTTCTTCAAACTTTCGCTTATAAATTCCGGATAAGTGCAGTGTAACACTGAAAAAATTTCCCCACCAAAATAAAGTACGGATAGCGAAGATGTTTTCTTTATTAAAATATCTTGGATAGTCCAATATAATATAGGGAAGGCCTTTGTAATTTTCGCCTTTTGAAATTTTTGGGGATGTGTTTAATATTTCGGCAGGAAAAAATGATGAGCACGATTCTACCAGATGCTTTTGTTCTGTTTGTAATGTTGCCAGTAATTGTTTTGTTTTTTGAAGTATACTGTTCTTTGTTAAAATCCAATCTGCCCTGGTAACCAATGCTGCCTCCTCTGGCGAAAGCCTTATTTTTGCTGAATCCATAACTTAAAGATAAGTGTTCAAAAAGTTAGATAAGCTTATTGTCAAAGCCTTTGTAGGTCCCTTTATAGCCACGTTTTTTATTACGCTGCTGGTATTGGTCATGCAGTTCTTTTGGTTGTATATTGATGATTTTGTAGGTAAAGGCCTGGGTATAGATATTGTGCTGAAATTTATCTGGTATCAAAGCGCTGTATTGATACCGCTTGCCCTGCCATTGGCTATCCTGCTTTCTTCACTGATGACATTTGGTAGCCTGGGTGAAAGTTTTGAACTGGTAGCTATTAAATCAGCAGGCATTTCTTTGTTGCGTTTTATGCGGCCATTGTTTATTATCTCGCTTTTAGTAAGTGGTATTGCTTTTTTATTTTCCAACTATATTATTCCCGTGGCTTTTTTGAAATCAAGAACCTTGCTGACTGATATCGTATATGCCAAGCCGGCTTTTGATCTGAAGGAAGGTGTTTTTTATGACCGGATAAACGGGTTCGCCATAAAAATTGGGAAAAAAGAAGCTAACGACAGTGTCATCCGGGATGTAATAGTGTATGAACAAGGCAACCCGGTGCAGGATAATTTTATCATTGCAAAAAGCGGGATCATGCGGGTGACGGATGATAAACGCTATCTTGAATTCAACCTCAAGGATGGTTCGCGATATGAAGAAAGAGGGGATAATAATTCCAATACTGCAAATACTGATTATATACGCCTGAATTTTAAAGAATTTAAAAAGCAATTCGATTTAAGCTCTTTTCAGTTTATGGAAACCCCTGATAGCGTGAATAAGAATAATGAACGGGTTTATAGTATGCGGCAATTGAACATTGCTATCGATTCACTGGAAAAGGAAAATAAAAAAGTACAAAAGCAGTTGGATGAAGGAGTCGTAAATTCCTCTTTGAAGTTTGCTAAATATATTGATAGCACAACGAAAAGAAAACCTTTAGCAGACAGTCTTTTCAAAGTGGCTAAAACTTTTAATGAGTTGATCCCTGATTCAGCCACCTATGCTGTTCACCAGGGAGCTATAAGCCAGGTTAATGCACTCAACTCAAGCATTACCAACAGGGAAACGATCATGCAGGATAAAGAAAGGGTATTACGAAGGCACAAGATCGAATGGCATCGGAAGATCGTTCTTTCAATGGCCTGTTTAATCTTATTCCTGATTGGTGCTCCATTGGGTTCTATTATCCGAAAGGGAGGGTTAGGAACCCCTCTTATCGCCGCCATAAGTTTCTTTATGATCTTTTATTTTACTACTACGGTCGGTGAAAAATTTGCAAAGCAGGATAAGCTTACTCCTTTTGCAGGTATGTGGCTGGCTGCTTTTATATTAGTTCCTATTGGTATTTTCCTTACGTATAAAGCCATGCGGGATTCACAGTTATTTAATAAAGAATGGTATTACCGGAATGCGAAAATTTTCCGTCGTTTCATTCAGCGTATTACTAAAAGGGCTGAGTTGACTGAAAAATAATTTTTGCCTGGCTTTCCAATCTATCATTTAAACTATGAGCAGAATAATTGTTTTATCCCGGCTAAATTTTGCCCGTCTCCAATGGGCCGGTATGTAAAAGAAAGTTTTGACTAAGTTTGTTCCCTTGAAAACAGTCAGTCAAAATTTACAGGTTCAAAAATGGGTAGCAACTATTTCAGTGCTGCTGCTGATTACTAAGTTTATTGCTTATTATTTTACCCATTCGGTTTCTATTCTTACTGATGCATTGGAAAGCATCGTTAATGTGGCCGCCGGTTTTATTGGCTTGTACAGTTTGTTTGTTGCTGCCAAACCCAGGGACAGAGATCATCCATATGGGCATGGCAAAGCTGAATTTTTATCGGCTGCTATGGAAGGCACCATGATACTTTTTGCCGGTATTATAATTATTTACCAGGCTGTACAGCAGCTTATATTCCCGGTAGAGTTGAAAAAATTGGATCTCGGTATCTGGCTCGTCGCTTCTACTGCCGTTATCAATTTTGCTATGGGTACTGTTTGCCTTCGCATTGGTAAAAAAAATAATTCCCTGGCTTTAACGGCAAGTGGCAAGCATTTGCAAAGCGATACATGGTCAACGATTGGAATTATTAGCGGCTTATTTTTATTATATTTTACAGGTTATAAATGGATAGACAGTGCCCTGGCTATTGGTATTTCACTGTTTATTATGATTACCGGTTACCGCATTATCAGGCGTTCCATCGCCGGTATTATGGACGAGGCGGATGAAAAATTAATTACTGAAATGGTTGATTTGTTAAATAAAAACAGGCAGGAAAATTGGGTGGACATGCATAATCTGCGGGTGATAAAATATGGCGTTGTACTGCACATTGATTGCCATCTCACTGTTCCGTGGTATCTTAATATCAATGAAGCCCATGGCGAAATTGATATTTTAGCAAGTCTTGTGAAACAAAAGTTTGGCGAATCTGTTGAATTATTTGTACACTCAGATGGTTGTTTACCTTTTCAATGCCATATTTGCAATAAACAGAATTGTCCGGTGCGCCAGCATGAATTTGAAAGAAGGATCACCTGGACATTGGAAAATATATCTCAGGACAAAAAACATCAGCTCAGCTGAAATAAAATTAAATGAAGACTTCAACTACGTGGAAACATGATCATGCCTTTGAAAGCAGGCTGGAAGAAAATGTGTTTAATATTGATGGCAACAGAAAAGAAGGGCCTAATCCTAAAGCTCTTTTGCTTTCGGCTATTGCCGCCTGTTCAGGAATTGATGTGGTTGATATTCTTGTAAAAAAGCGGGTTTCGTTTTCTGATCTTACAATAGATGTGGAAACTGAGCAAACTACCGAACATCCAAGAGTTTTTAAGGATATCCGGATCACGTATAAACTAAAGACCGGGGAAGAAAATGAGGATAAAGTAAAAAAAGCAATTGATCTGTCTTTGGAAAAATATTGCGGGGTTTCTGCCATGTTGAAGAAAAATTCACCAATTCATTATAAATTGGAGCTTCTGAAATAAAACTATGTTATCCAAAAAATCACAATATGCGTTTAAGGCGTTGACCTACCTGTCGGAAAGATTTGACAAGGGGCCTGTGCTTATTTCTGAAATAGCAAGAAAGAAAAAGATACCATTAAAATTTTTGGAGAATATTCTGCTTGAACTGAAAAAGGCGGATATCCTTGATAGTAAAAAAGGAAAAGGCGGCGGTTATTTTTTAAAAATTCATCCTTCTAAAGTAAAAGTTGCCACCATTGTCCGATTGATAAACGGGCCAATAGCTATGTTGCCCTGTGTAAGCCTTTATTTTTATGAACGTTGCAAAAATTGCAATGAAACCAGTTGCGGGCTTCATGATATGATGATCGAAGTCCGGGACGCTACGCTGAATGTATTGGAAAACCGCACTCTGAAAGACCTGGTTGTCTAAAAAATCAATACCTGATCAATTTCCATATTCAAACCCCGCCAGAATTATGTTGCGGGACATACTTTCTTTTACAAACAATTGTTCGGTGTTAATGTTAAAAGAAGAAAAAACGTTTGCTCAATTTAGTCCACGAATTTGGTAGGATATTCATTTGTCCTTATTTTTGTCCTCACTAAATTTTTTTACTATGTCACTACGCCTAGGGGATGTTGCTCCCAATTTCAAAGCACAGACAACTGCAGGAGAAATTGATTTCTATGAATTTTTAGGAAATAGCTGGGGAATTTTGTTTTCCCATCCTGCCGATTATACACCCGTTTGCACTACTGAATTAGGAAAAACGGCATTGCTGAATGAAGAATTTGCGAAGCGTAATGTAAAAGTATTGGCTGTAAGCGTTGATCCATTAGATAAGCACCATGGTTGGGTAAAAGATATTAATGAAACACAAAACTGTGATGTAAATTTTCCGATCATTGCTGATGAAGATAGAACCGTTGCCAACTTATATGATATGATCCACCCGAATGCATCAGCAACTGCTACAGTACGTTCACTGTTCGTGATCGCTCCGGATAAAACTCTCAAATTAACTATTACTTATCCTGCATCTACCGGAAGAAATTTTGTTGAGGTACTACGTGTGGTTGATTCATTACAATTGACAGCTAATCACAGCGTAGCTACTCCGGCCGACTGGAAACACGGCGAAGACGTGATCGTTGTACCTTCCGTTTCAACAGAAGATGCAGAAAAAAAATTCCCTAAAGGAGTGAAAGTAGTAAAACCTTATTTGCGTTATACACCGCAGCCCAACTTGTAATTAATGCTAACACAGGAATTAATAGAAAAGATTGAAAGGAGTTCTTTGCCGGAAGCAGTAAGCCTGGTCGCTGATCTGTTTCCAGGCAAAGTGGTTTTTTCTTCTTCGCTGGGACAGGAAGACCAGGTTTTAACGGATATTATATTTAAGAATAACTTGCCTGTAAAGATCTTTACGATTGATACGGGCAGATTGTTTAATGAGACTTACGAATTGCTGGATAAGACGACCGCACGTTATAAAAAACAAGTGCAGGTTTATTTTCCGGAAGCGGCCCACGTTGAAAAATTTGTTGCGGAGAAAGGGATCAATAGTTTTTATGAATCCGTAGAGAACAGGAAAGGATGTTGTTATATCAGGAAAGTAGAACCATTGAACCGTGCATTGGCAGGAGCTAAAGTATGGATCACTGGATTAAGAGCAGAACAATCGGAGAACAGGAAGGATATGCCCATCATTGAATGGGATGAGAACAGGCAATTGTATAAGTTCAACCCGTTAATACACTGGAGTTATAATGAAGTGCTGGATTATATAAAAAAATTCAACGTGCCATACAATACTTTACATGATAAAGGATTTATCAGCATCGGTTGTGCGCCTTGTACCAGGGCTATTGAACCTGGCGAAGATGCAAGGGCAGGCCGCTGGTGGTGGGAAGCTTCGCATAAAGAATGTGGATTGCATGTCCCGGCGGCGGTGATGAAGGCACAATAATTTTTTTTGCTATAGAAGTCTACTAATTAGGTAGACATTAAAGAACCAGATTATGAGTAAATATCATTTAGATTACCTGGAACAACTGGAAGCGGAGAGTATTTATATTTTCCGTGAAGTGGTGGCACAGTTTGAAAAACCGGCTTTGCTTTTCAGTGGTGGTAAAGACTCCATTACGTTAGTTCATTTGGCCAGAAAAGCTTTTGCCCCCGGCAAGATCCCTTTTCCATTGGTGCATATTGATACCGGGCACAATTTTCCGGAAGCACTTGCCTTTCGTGATCAACTGGCAAAAGAAGTAAATGCAAACCTGGTTGTTCGCAAAGTAGAAGACACGATCAAACAAAAAAACCTGACTGAACCAAAAGGTAAATTCGCCAGCCGTAACTGGTTGCAAACACATACACTGCTTGATACGATCGAAGAATTCAAATTCGACGCTTGTATAGGTGGCGCCCGTCGCGATGAAGAAAAAGCAAGGGCTAAAGAAAGAATTTTTTCTGTCCGTGATGAATTTGGTCAATGGAACCCTAAACTTCAAAGACCAGAACTTTGGGATACTTACAATGGCCGTATTCATAAAGGTGAAAATGTAAGAGTGTTCCCCATCAGCAACTGGACAGAACTGGATATCTGGAATTATATCCGCAAAGAAAATATTCCATTGCCTTCTATTTATTTCACCCACGAAAGAGACGTGATAGAACATGAAGGGCAGCTGGTTGCTGTTTCTGATTTTATCCGGATAGACGAAACAGATGTGATATTGAAAAAGCAGGTTCGTTACCGTACTGTTGGCGATATGACCTGCACAGCCGCTGTTGAATCAAACGCATCAACACTGGATGAAGTGATCAGTGAAATCATTTCAACCCGGATCAGTGAAAGAGGAGAAACGAGAATTGATGATAAAGTGACAGAAGCGGCAATGGAAGACAGGAAAAAAAATGGATACTTCTGATTTGTATTGCTGAATAGAGAACAGGGCGATGAAGAGTGCGACGCAACGAACGATGATAGTAGCACTCAAGATGGTAACAAAAGACTAAAAACTATAAATAATAAATTTTCGATGGACTTACTACGATTTATAACAGCCGGAAGTGTTGATGATGGTAAAAGCACATTAATCGGGCGATTGCTGTACGACAGTAAAAATATCCTGGTTGACCAATTGGAAGCGTTGGAAAAATCAACGAAGAACAGAACGGATGGTTCTGTTGATCTTGCTTTGTTGACTGACGGACTTCGTGCTGAAAGGGAACAGGGCATTACCATTGATGTAGCTTATCGTTATTTCACTACACCGAAAAGAAAGTTCATCATTGCTGATGCGCCGGGTCACGTGCAGTACACAAGAAATATGATCACGGGTGCTTCCAATGCCAACCTGATCATTATCCTGATCGATGCGAGACAAGGTGTGGTGGAACAAACAAGAAGGCATTCTATTATTGCATCATTGCTGAAGATCCCACATGTAGTAATAGCGATCAATAAAATGGACCTGGTGGAATATTCGCAGGATGTGTTCAATAATATCGTGATCGATTATGCAGAAGTGGCCCGTCAATTAGGATTAAAAGATGTTACCTATATACCGATCAGTGCATTGAATGGGGATAATATCGTAGACAGGTCAGAACAGATCGATTGGTACGAAGGCAAACCTCTATTGGAATTTCTTGAGGATATAAAGCTTGATAATGATGTGAATCTTACCGATGCCCGCTTTCAGGTACAGTTGGTTATTCGTCCGCAAACTGATGAGTTACACGATTACCGGGGATATGCAGGAAAAGTAATAAGCGGTATCTATAAAAAAGGTGATAAAGTAAAACTATTGCCGGCCAATATTGAAACAACAATATCAAAATTAGAAACAGGTGGTCAAGAAGTAGAAGAAGTTTTTGCTCCGCAAAGCGCCGTCATTCATTTGAGTGAGGATATTGATATCAGCCGGGGTGATACTATTGCCAAAGTTGATAATCTTCCCAAGGTAGGGAATGAACTGGAAGTGTTGCTTTGCTGGCTTGACGATAAGCCATTGCAGGTGGGTAATAAATATCTTTTGCAACATAACAGCCGGTTGGTAAAAGCAGTAGTAAAACAGGTAGAATATAAACTCGACGTAAATACACTGCAACAACAACCCGTAGAAGGTGGAGTAAAATTAAACGAAGTAGTAAAAGCTACTATCAAAACAGCCTCGCCATTGGTATATGATGCGTACGATAAGTTAAGTACAAATGGCAGTGCTATTTTAATTGACGAAACAGGCAACAGTACAGTAGCTGCTGTTTTGCTTAAATAAATTTTACAACCAGTCTGTTTTATGAATAATGAACAAACAACAGGGAAAGTAATACTGGCAGGTGCAGGTCCCGGAGATGCGGACCTGATCACCGTTAAATTACAGAAGCGCCTGGTTGAAGCTGATGTGATACTGGTTGACAGGTTAGTAAACCCGGAGATCATTGATAGTTATGCGAGAAAAGATGTATTGACCCTGATGACTGGAAAACAGGGCTATCATGATGGTTCTGTTGCACAGGAAGATATCAATAAGCTGATCGTTGGTCATGCGAAGAATGGCAAAATAGTATTGCGCTTAAAAGGCGGTGATGTTGCTTTTTTTAGTAACGTATTAGATGAGTTGATCGCTTTGCAGGAAAATGATATTCCTTTTGAAATTATTCCCGGCATCACGGCCGCTTCGGGTGCATCAGCTTATGCAGGTATTCCTTTGACGGCAAGGGGCTATGCAAAAGCGGTGCAATTCATCACTTTTAATCCTTGTAGTCACTATAACCCTGAAAAATGGAAGGCATGGGCGGCAACAAATGATACCCTGGTGTTTTATATGGGGGCAAGAAATTTGTTTGATATGACGGAACTGTTATTACGCTATTCAAAAAAACCTTTTACGCCATTAGCGGTAATAGAGCAGGCTACAACAGAGCATCAACGTGTTCATACAAGTACCCTAAAAGATTGTGTAATTGATTTTGCAAACAAAAAATTCAGTTCGCCATCGCTGATAATAGTAGGCGAAGTGGTGACACTACATAAAAAATTTAATTGGTTCGTTGCTGAAAAAACGGGATCTGTATTTAATGAACTGGTTACTGTAAAATAATAAGTGGTTATGCTGGGAGAAGTAAAACTAAAACAACTACATGAACTGATAGATGGCTATTCAAAAGAAGAGCTTATCTGGATCAATGGTTACCTGTCGGGCATTGTTGCCAATGGGAAAACTAATGGCGCTGTGCATACTAATGGTAATGCTGCATTGGTTAACAATAATGAAATAAAATCAATTTCTACAAAAAAGATCAGCCTGGCATTTGGTACTGAAACCGGTAATGCTAAAAGGTTGGCCACACAATTAGCAGCAGTTGCCAAAAAGAAAGGCGTCAATGCAAAACTGATCGGGCTGGATCAATACCGTCTTACTGATCTGCCAAAAGAAGAATATTTTTTTGTAGTGATCAGTACCCAGGGTGAGGGTGAACCACCGATACCTGCTAAAAAGTTTTACGATCATATTCATGAATCTTCGCTGGATCTTTCTAAACTTAAATATAGTGTACTGGCTTTAGGTGATACATCGTATCCTATGTATTGCAAAACCGGTGAGGATGTAGATACCCAATTCAGCAAATTTGGCGCAAAGCAGGTAGTGCCCTTACAAAAATGTGATGTGGATTATGAAGAAGATGCACAACAATGGTTTGAAAAAGTATTAAGTATACTGGAAGAACAACCAGTACCAGCAACACCTGTAACAACCACAACACAACCTGCAGCAAAAAAAGGGAAAAAATATTATAACGGAACGATTCTTACTAATATTAACCTGAATGACCAGGGTTCCAATAAGAAGACATATCATATTGAAATTGGAACAGATGAGACTGTAGAGTATGAACCTGGTGATACAATTGGTATCATCCCCCGCAACAGGGAAGATGTCGCCGATAGAATTATTTCATTAACTGGTGCAGATGCATTGCTTGTTGTAGAAACAGCAAAGATTACGGCGACAGTAAAGGAATTGCTAACCCGGCATTTGAATATTTGCTATCTTCTTACTTCTACGATAAAAAAATATGCAGCGATCATACAACAGGAAATTCCTGATACAAGGATGGATCTTGTTGACCTGTTACGTATTTATCCTGTAAAAGATGCGGGACAATTTATTGAAGCAGTAAAAATTTTAATGCCTATCGCTCCACGTTTGTATTCCGTTGCCTCTTCACCAAACGGGCATGGTAATAGTGAAGTACATATCACTGTTGCCCGTGATCGATTCCTGGCACTGGATGAACAACGTTATGGTTTGTGCAGCGAATTTTTAGGGGATCAGCCGGTAAATTCGGCTATCACTTTTTACGTACACAAGGATAAAAATTTCAAACTGCCAGCTGCTGATAAGGATATAATTATGATCGGTCCCGGCACCGGTACTGCACCTTTCCGTTCTTTTCTTGCTGAAAGAGATGCAACGGGAGCAACGGGTAGAAACTGGTTTTTCTTCGGCGAACAGCATTTTATTACTGACTTTTTGTACCAAACGGAAATCCAGAATTATATGGCTACAGGTGTATTGAATAAACTGGATCTTGCTTTTTCAAGAGATCAGCAAGAGAAAATTTATGTTCAGCATAAAATGCTTGAAAACGCAAATGAATTATATCAATGGATCAATAACGGGGCGTCTGTATTTATCAGTGGTACCAAGGATCCAATGAGTAAAGATGTTGAAAATACTTTATTGCAAATAATAGAAGAACAGGGGCAGGAATCAAAAGAAGGAGCAAAAAAGTATTTGGAACAGTTGAAGAAAGAGGGAAGGTTTGAGAAGGATGTGTATTAGCCTCCTGTCTCCGCCGCGGCGGAGAACTTAGGTCGGAGATACTGATTAATCTGAACTGTCATTTAAAGAAATGATGTGAAATAGAAATTTATTGTTTAACCATCTCTGAGTTAAAATTTCCGGTCAGGAAAAGTGATTGCGAAATTCAGAGTCTAAAAGCCCCTTTAGGGGTTTGGGGTTTATGAGCGAAAAAACAAATTTATCTCAGGTAGAAAGAATTAAAACAGCCAGCAAGGGCCTTCGGGGTACATTGAAGGAAAGCCTACTGGATGATATAACGGGTGCAATACGGGAAGATGATCAATCATTGATCAAATTTCACGGAATGTACCAGCAGGATGATCGTGACCGGAGAGAAGAACGCAGTGCAAAAAAACTGGAATGGCTGTATTCATATATGATCCGTTTACGTTTACCAGGTGGTTTCATGACACCGGAACAATGGATCGGTTTACATCATGTCGCTGGTGAACATTCAACCGGAACCATAAAAATTACGACAAGACAAACGATACAGTTGCATGGGATTTTAAAATCACATATCAAACCAACGATCAAATCTTTTAATACGATCCACCTGGATTCTATTGCTGCCTGTGGCGATGTGAACCGTAATGTAACCTGTAGTGCACATCCGAAAGAATCGGCTATTCATGAAGAAGTTTTTAAATATGCCGATAAGATAAGCAAGATGGTATTGCCAAAGACCCGTGCTTATTATGAAGTGTGGCTGGACGAAGAAAAGATTGCAGACGTAACGGAAGATGATCCGCTATACCAGGACAGGTACCTGCCCAGGAAATTCAAAGTTGGTATCGCTGTTCCGCCCAACAATGATGTGGATGTATTTACCAACGACCTTGGATTGATCGCCATTATTGAAAATAATGAACTGAAAGGATTTAATATTGCTGCAGGTGGCGGATTAGGTTCTACACATGGTAATGATCATACTTATGCAAGATTAGCCTCTATGCTGGGTTTTGTAGATAGTGAAGAGAAACTGATGAAGGTGGTTTATGAATGCATTACCGTACAAAGAGATTTTGGAAACCGCAGCGACAGGAAATTGGCCCGTTTAAAATATACGATTGATAAGTTAGGCGTTGATGGATACAGAGAAGAAGTAGAAAAACGTTGTGGCTTTAAATTAGAAAAAGCAAGGCCTTATACATTTACGGAAAGAAAAGATCATTATGGCTGGCACCAAAATCATGAAGGCAAATGGTATTATACCGTTTTTGTGGAAAATGGAAGAGTATTGGATGACGATAAAGCGCCATTAAAAACAGCCTTGCTTGAAATAGCCAAAACGGGAAAAGCTAATTTTCGGTTTACCAGTACACAGAATGTGATCGTTGCGGATATCAATGAAGCGGACAAAAAAGAAATTGAGGATATACTGGTTCAATTTGGGATCATTAAACATACAATCAATGCCGGAGCTATGCGAAAAAATGCAATAGCCTGTGTTGCTTTTAATACCTGCCCGCTGGCATTGGCCGAAGCACAACGTTATTTGCCAACATTGATTTCTAAAATTGAACCCATCCTTGAAAAGTATACATTGCAGAATGATGAGATCATACTCCGCATGACGGGGTGCCCCAATGGTTGCGGACGATCACCTGCTGCCGAAATTGGCTTTGTCGGTACGGCCTATGGTCAATACAACCTGCATATCGGTGGCGATAGGCTGGGAGAAAGATTGAATACAAAGTTTAAAGACAATCTTAACGAAGAGCAGATATTGAAAACATTGGATGAACTTTTTGCGATATATGCCAGCGAAAGAAATAAAGAGGAAACATTTGGCGATTTCTCCCAGCGAAAATGGATACAGGCCAATTAAAAATTTCAGATGAGTAAGGATCTAAAACACACAACTATCATAAAGCAAAAAGAAGGAAACGACCTGTTCCCTATCTTTTTAAAACTGGAGCAATTAAGATTGCTGATAGTTGGTGGTGGAAAAGTGGGGCTGGAAAAATTGCAGGCGGTTGTTCAAAATTCCCCGGCAACAAAAATATTGCTGGTGGCGACGGAGATAAGCCCTGCCATCAAAGAAATAGCGGAGCAACATCCCTCCATTAGTTTAGCGGAAAGGCCATACGAACCCGCAGATCTTGATGAATGTGATATTGCGATTATTGCGGTTAATGAAAAGGCAATAAGTGAAATCATTCATGCTGATGCAAAGCTGAAAGATAAATTGGTGAATGTAGCGGATACACCAGAGTTGTGTGATTTTTACCTGAGCTCCGTTGTCAAAAAAGGAAATTTGAAGATCGCTATTTCTACCAATGGAAAATCTCCAACGATTGCCAAGCGATTGAAAGAAACTTTTAATGAAGCGTTGCCGGGCGAACTCGACGAAGTACTGGATAATATGCAGACCATCCGTAATCGACTTAATGGGAATTTCGAGTATAAGGTCAAAAAGCTGAATATGCTAACAAAAGGGCTGGTGCAAAAAGATAGTACCGAGAAAGAAAAGCGCTGGAGAAAGATAGCTACTTATTCGTTGATTGGTTTTGCATTAATGCTGATCGGTCATTTTATTTTTTCTTACTTACCATTAAAAGAAATTGGTGATGATGCTATAGGCTGGTACCAAACGTTGGATAAAAATTTTCCAATCATGCTCTTGGCTGGTTTCCTGGCACAGATGGTCGATGGCGCTCTTGGAATGGGCTATGGTGTTACCAGTGCTACTATAATGTTGTCAGCCGGTGTTAATCCTGCTGCAATCAGCGGCAGTATTCATACAGCTGAGATGTTTGCAAGCGGGGCATCGGGATACAGTCACTATAAATTTGGTAATGTAAATAAGAAGTTATTCAAAGCGTTATTAATCCCCGGAGTGATAGGTGCCATATTAGGCGCTATTTTATTAACGAAACTGGGAGAATCACATGTTGAATATATCCGGCCGATCCTTGCAGCTTACACGTTGTTTTTGGGTATAAGAATATTGGTCTCGGCTTTCCGCAAACAACGACCGCAAAAGAAATTCAAACGGTATGGTGCGCTGGCAGGTGCCGGCGGTTTCCTGGATTCATTTGGTGGTGGCGGTTGGGGGCCTATTGTTACCACGACATTGATCACGAAAGGCAGAAGCCCTAAATATGTTATTGGTTCGGTAAGTCTTACAGAGTTTTTCGTTACACTGGCGAGCGCCTTTACTTTTTTTACTATGTTAGGTGTTAGTCACTGGCAAACTATTCTCGGCCTGGTAGTAGGCGGACTTGTTGCCGCACCGCTTGCAGCAAAACTTACCGGTAAACTTCCAAAGAAAACTGCTTTTATACTGCTTGGCATATTAGTAATTTTCTGGAGCATGCGGATACTGATCAAAATAATTTAAGCAGGAGAGAAAGAAAATTTTTTTAATTTTTTAGTCTACTAATTTTGTAGACAATTAAAAATACCCTTATGTTTGCAAAACCGATCAAAAAAAAATATTTGTTTATGTTTCATCTGTATATGCATTCGCAACGATGTTGGCCATACATTTCTATGCTAAATAAAATGAACAAAAACCGGGAATAAAAATTTTTGTCAATTTAGTCTACAATATTTATAGACTGATATAAATTTTCTCTACTAATCAAAACCAAATACATGAAATGAGCCAGGATAAAGCTGATCACCAACCGTGACGATTATTTGGCGAATTCCATTGACTAAAACAATAACAAATGAAACGTATTATTTTACTTTCAGGATTTTTACTGCCTGTACTGGTATTTGCACAATTCACAGGCCGTGTAGTAAATGATAACAACGACGGCGTTCCTTATGCAAGTGTATTGGTAAAAAATACAACAACTGGTACCACTACTGATTCCACGGGACGCTTTTCTCTTCCCGGTATTCAAAAATTTCCTTTTACATTAATCGTATCCTATGCAGGGTTTGAACCACAGGAGCGGGTTATCAGGAATAGTAATGCGAATAATATATTGATACAATTACAAGTGTTGTATCAAAGGGATACGATTATCGTCACTTCCCGCCGTCGCAGAGAAGTGCTGCAGGACGTTCCAATTCCTATTTCGGTAATAACCGCATCACAGGTGGAAGATGCCGGCGCTTTCAACGTCAACCGTGTAAAGGAGTTCGTTCCATCGGTTCAGCTTTATACCTCCAATCCACGTAATACAGGTATTAATATCAGGGGGCTGGGTTCACCATTCGGCCTTACCAATGATGGCCTTGATCCGGGAGTAGGTTTCTATGTGGATGGTGTTTATTATGCCCGTCCCGCAGCAGCCACATTCGATTTCATAGATGTAGAACGTATTGAAGTATTGCGGGGCCCGCAGGGAACTTTGTTCGGAAAGAATACCACTTCAGGCGCCTTCAATATTACTACCCGTAAGCCAACCTTTAAACCAGGCGTCAACTTTGAAGTGAGCTATGGAAACTATGGATACGTTCAGGCCAAAGCCTCCATCACAGGACCGCTAAGTAAGAAATTTGCAGCCCGTGTTTCTTTTTCAGGCACGCAGCGTGACGGTGTAGTTGAAAATGTAAGTACCGGGAAATATACAAACGACATTAATAACGTGGGATTTCGTGCCCAGCTCTTATACAAGCCTTCTGATAATACCACCATCACATTAGCAGCGGATGATTCACGCCAGCGGCCCGATGGCTACGCACAGGTAGTAGCAGGTGTTGTACAAACAAAGCGGGCAGCCTACCGTCAATTCAATGCGATCATTGCCGATCTTGGCTATACGCTGCCAAGCCTGAACGCTTTCGATAGAAAGATTGATCACGATACTCCGTGGCGATCAGGCAATGATCTCGGTGGTGTATCACTCAACATAGACACCAAAATAGGACCGGGTACACTAACCTCTACCACAGCATGGCGTTATTGGAATTGGGATCCTTCCAATGACAGGGATTTCACTGCCTTACAGGTTCTGGCGAAATCACAAAACCCTTCCAAGCACAAGAATTGGTCGCAGGAATTCCGTTACGCCGGTGAGTTTTCGTCCCGCTTAAGCGGTGTCGCTGGTCTGTTCTTTATTGACCAGGAAGTTAAAATTGATGGCACTGAAGAGTCTGGTTCGGCTCAATGGCGCTTTTCGCAGAGCTCAACCAGCGATAAATGGAAAACACCCGGACTTTTTGAAGGATATGGTATCTACACCAAGGCTTCGATCAAATCGCTGAGCGCAGCAGCATTCGCCAACATTGATTGGGAGATTACAAACGGGCTGCACCTTTTACCTGGTATTCGTTTCAACTATGACAAGAAAGATGTAAACTACAATCGAATTGCAGCAGGTGGCTTGCAAACCACTGATTCAACATTGCTCGCCTTAAAAAATGGAGTATATAGCAGCCAGTCTTACCTGGCTGATGCAGATGAGAATAACCTGACTTACCAGCTTACTTTGGCATACAGGGCCAATAGGCGCATTAATACTTTTGTTACCTATTCTACAAGCTATAAACCGGTAGGTGTTAATGTAGCCGGTCTGCCAACTATTAGCGGTAAGCCTGCAACTAGTCTGGCAGTTATAAAACCTGAGGACGTGAAAAATATAGAAGTTGGTATTAAGACAACGCCAACTGATAACTTCACATTGAACCTGACGTTACACAACACGGACATCAAAAATTACCAGGCAAATGTTCAATCACCTGAGCTGGGCGTCAATCGCGGTTATATTGCAA
Source organism: Chitinophagaceae bacterium (assembly GCA_036675745.1). GTDB lineage: Bacteria > Bacteroidota > Bacteroidia > Chitinophagales > Chitinophagaceae > Terrimonas_B. The sequence goes on from JAKFEJ010000272.1 coordinate 23,372, forward strand.
ACGCCGAGAAGGTTAATGTAAAAGGAGTTGAGCTTGATGCTAATATCAGGGCCAGCAAGCATTTTTCGTTCTACGGAGCCGCTGCCTACACCGACGCTAAGTATGTCACGTTTACCAACGCACCCTTACCACTTGAAGAAACAGGTGCATCAAAAGATGGAGTGCAGGTAGCATTCAAGGATATTTCAGGTGGCGAACTTCCCGGTATCTCCAAATGGGCGGGTTCATTGGGTGGAGAGTACAACACCCCAACTGCTTTTTTGGGCAAGGCCGGAAAATTCTTCTTAGCATTAGATGGCTACTATCGCTCCTCTTTCTCTTCCAGTCCGTCTCCTTCAGCATACCTGAATATTGAAAGTTATACCCTGGTCAATGGAAGGCTCGGCTTCAGGAGCAATAATGGTCTTTCAGTCTTTGCATGGGGACGCAACTTATTGGATAAAGATTATTATGAGCAGTTATTGCCCGCGGGTGGTAATGCCGGTCACTATGCGGGAGTACTTGGTGATCCCAGGACTTATGGCATCACCTTGCGGTATTCGTTATAAAAATTAACCAGTCAGTTATTTATTTTTTTCTATAGCAAGCATTAGTTAGAGAAGGCGTCCCGATTCTTCGGGATGCCATTTTATCAGCCGTGTGGCCGAGAGGATAGGTACAGGTCTGCAACACCTTTTACGTCGGTTCGAATCCGACCGCGGCGTCGAAAACCCAGAGCCTGGGCGAAGGGCAAAAGCAAGATTGATACATTGGTTATTGAGTAAAATTATTTTATGAACCCGGCTTCAGTACTATTATCATCGTCTGTTGCGTCGCATCCGATAGCTATCGGATCTTCAGGGTTCCGTTCGCTACTCACCGTGTATCGAAAAAACTTTTCCTTTGGAAATAGTGTTTATATGCGATCATTTAAAGTATTCTTTTTAGGTGTCATCGGTTGTATTATTTATACAGAGGGCAATGCTCAAACAAAACAAACGCAAAGCGTAAATCAAACCTGGGTAGGCTATTTCAATCAAACACGTTTCAATAATAAATGGGGCCTTTGGGCCGATGTACATTTAAGAACAAAAGAAAATTTTGTTTCTGATCTATCGCAGAGTATTCTCCGCCTGGGCCTTACTTATTATCTGAAAGATGATCTGAAACTTACGGCTGGCTATGCTTATGTCAATCATTTCCCTTCAGATAATCATAAAAATATTTCTCAACCCGAACACCGTCCCTGGCAACAACTTCAATGGCATACCCGCTACCCGAAACTTAGAATGATGCAATGGTTCCGCTTGGAAGAAAGATGGCGCAGAAAAATCCTCAATGATGATAAGTTGGCTGATGGTTATAGTTTTAATTTCAGAGTTCGTTATAATTTCTTTTCACAGTTTCCATTGGGTAAAAAACATTTTCAGCCCCGAACATTCTCTTTTGTGGTTAATGACGAAGTTCATATCAATTTTGGTAAGCAGGTTGTCAATAATTACTTTGACCAGAACCGTTTTTTTGTTGGCTTTTCTTATCATATAAGCAAGCACGATAATCTCCAGTTTGGATATATGAACATATTTCAGCAATTAACTGCCGGAAACCGCTACCGGAGTAATCATGTGGCGAGGCTATTTTATTTTCATCATCCTGATCTGAGAAAGAAGTAATTTTTTCAAAACAATACCTGCAAAATAAAAACCAGTCCATACTTTTACTACTTCAGAAAAAGTATTAAAAAATGTCGTCCAACAAAAACAAAAGTCTAAACAGTACCGAAGATGCATTATTACTATATGATGAAAGCGGGCCTGGGGAAATTACAAAGAAAAAATTCCTTTCAAATTTATCAGAAGACATTTGGGCTGTGATAATAGGCAGCTTGTTGATTGCGGCTGTGCTTGTAGTGGCATTGTGTTCGCCGGGTTTTAAATTTACCACCCCCATATATAAGTGGGACAATACGGATGATTTATTTACAAAAGTATTATCCATTAATAACCTGTCATTGATTACAGGTATTGGATTGGTTTTCGCAGTGCTTTCTTCTGTTGCTATCCGCTTATCAGGCGGCAGTGTAAAGAAGTACAGTACCGGTTTTATACTCATTTTTGTTTTAGGAATTGTTTCATTAATTATTGCCGGCAACAAAACAATTAATTATTATGGTATCGAATACGTGGTTTTTGCATTACTGATAGGATTGCTGATTGGCAACCTTACTATATTACCACCCTGGTTAAAAGAAGCGGCCCGTTCTGAATTTTTTATTAAAACAGGATTGGTAATACTTGGCGTCAGCGTTTTGTTTACAGATATCATTAAGGCAGGATTGCCCGGTATTTTACAGGCAATAGTAGTAGTAAGCGTAGTATGGTTTTTTGCATTGTGGCTAAGCCGTAAGTTAAAAGTAGACGATGAGTTTGGCGTGATACTCGCATCGGCGGTTTCTATCTGTGGCGTATCAGCAGCGATTGTTGCAAGCGGCGCTATTAAAGGCGATAAGAAAAAATTATCCTATATCACTACTCTTGTTTTATTGGTAGCCATCCCTATGCTGATCATTCAGCCCTGGCTGATCAAACAATTGGGTATTCCAGAAATAGTAGGTGGGGCCTGGTTAGGCGGTACATTAGACACTACTGCTACTGTAACAGCCGCTTCAGAATTAATAGGCCCGGTTGCTACCAAGGCGGGTGTTATTATAAAATTTTCGCAGAATGTTTTAATTGGGGTGGCTGCATTTTTTATTGCCGCATGGTGGACGCTGAGAAAGAATCCCGGGCAAGCTGCAGCTACAGAAGGAAAGGGCTTAAAGATAATCTGGGAACGGTTTCCAAAATTTGTATTAGGCTTTATCGTTGTATCCCTGATTTTTTCTTTCTTAATTCCTGTTGGCACTACCAAACAGGTTAGTGGTTTTTTGAACAGCTTACGTACACTGTGGTTTGCATTGGCATTTGTAGCTATCGGGTTAGAGGCAAGGTTTACGGACCTGGTGAAGATACAGGGCGGCAGGCCTGCACTGGCATTCATCGGTGCACAGGTATTCAATATATTATGGACATTACTCTGGGCATACTTATTATTTGGCGGAATACTTTTGCCCACACCAGATATTAAATAATATTACTTTAAATACTACACAACGATGGGGGATAAAAGTCACTATTGGTTTTAAAGATATAAAAGCTGCTTTTTAGCCCTGATTTAACTACGCCTTATAAAAAACAGATTTATCCTGATCCTGATAAGCTGGCTAAGGATGAACAACATCGGTTTGAATTATTATATCCCATTGGGATGTAATGACGGAAAAAATAGTTTTAGGTACTCAATAAACCGGTTATTTTGCATAATCATATTAATTTTAGCTATGAACAAAATTTATCTCAGCGATTCCGGCCCAAAAGTTTCCCCCGCTGTTTATGGTTTCTGGAGATGGGAAGATACCAGCGCAACCGGTGTTTCGGCAATGGAAAAAATTGTTAACCTCTGTCTTGAATTGGGCATCAACACTTTTGACCATGCGGATATTTATGGCGGTTATCAATGTGAAGAATTATTTGGTAACGTTATGAAGCAAAAATCTTTTAAACGGGAAGATGTTGTTTTGTTTACCAAATGCGGCGTAAATATTCCACACCCCAACCGGCCAGAGGTCCGGGTTCAATATTACGATACATCATCTGCTCATATTCTGAAAAGTGTTGACAATTCATTACAAAAACTTAAAACAGAGTATATCGATATTTTTTTGTTGGATCAGCTTGATCCTTTATCTAATCTGGAAGAAACGGCTCTTACATTAGAACGGCTAAGAACTTCGGGAAAGATCAGGAATATCGGCGTAGCTAATTTTTCTGTTTTTCAACACCAGTTGCTGGCTTCTTATCTGCGGGTACCTATCGTTACCAATCATATTGAATTAAACCTGTTAAATACAACAGCACTTGATAATGGCCAAATCGATTATATCAAACAAAAATATATGCGGCCATTAGCGGCTGCGCCCCTTGCCGGTGGACGAATTGAAAATGGAACCGACCCGTTAGCGGTAAGAGTTCATTATAAGTTAGGAGAGATAGGAAAAAAATATGGAACGAATGTAGAATCCATCGCGGTTGCCTGGCTCATCAAATTGGGCGCATTGCCATTGATAGGAACATTGAATGAACAACGTATCCGCAATATTGTAGGTGCTTTTGATATAGACCTGGAACAACAGGATTGGTACGATCTGTATAATACTGCAAAAGGCGAAACACATAAGGTGGATACGGGTGATTAGTTTTAAAGAGCAATATACTTTATCGATCAATCGTTTGTTATTGCGCTATCGTATTTAAATTTCTGCATTGTATCTTCGCACTCCAATTAATAAAAGATACAGTAGCATATGTCACAACACCCGGAAACAAAAGCCATCCGTCTTCAAACCGAACAAACCAATCAAAAAGAACATGCAACCCCTTTATTTCTGACCAGCAGTTTCACTTATGATTCTGCGGAAGAAATGGCGGCTGCTTTTGCAGATGATACACTGGATGTAAATATCTATTCCCGTTTTTGCAATCCAACCGTTGATGAATTTATCAATAAGATCGCTGCACTCGAAGGTGCAGAAGATGGCGTAGCAACCGGTACGGGTATGGCCGCTATTTTTGCTACGTTCATGACGTTTTTAAGCAAAGGCGATCATATCATTTCCGCATCCGCTATTTTTGGTTCTACGCATACTATTCTTACAAAGTATTTGCCTAAGTGGGGAATTGAACATTCTTATTTCGATATGGCGAAGCCTGAAAGCATTAAGGCATTGATTAAACCCAGTACGAAAATGCTTTATATTGAAACCCCTTCTAATCCCGGGTTGGATATTATAGATATTGAATGGGTCGCTGCTTTATGCAAACAACATAATATTCTGTTTGTAGTAGATAATTGTTTTGCTACCCCGGCCGTACAGCAGCCTGTTCAATTCGGCGCTGATCTTGTATTACATTCCGCCACCAAATTTATTGACGGGCAGGGAAGAGTATTGGGTGGTGTGGTAGTAGGAAAAAAAGAATTGGTTAAACAACTGTATTTATTTATCCGCAATACAGGCCCCTCTATGAGCCCATTCAATGCATGGGTACTTAGCAAGAGCCTTGAAACATTGTTTATCCGTATGGAAAAACATGCGGCTAATGCATTGTACCTGGCAAAAGCTTTACAAAATAATCCGGCGCTCAGCCAGGTGAAATATCCTTTTCTTCCCGATCATCCGCAATATGAGATTGCAAAAAAACAGATGTCAAATGGCGGTGGTGTTCTTACGTTCGAGTTAAAAGGCGGCATAGAAAGCGGACGTAAATTTCTGAATGCTTTACAAATGCTTTCCCTGACAAGTAACCTCGGTGATTCAAGAAGCATTGCCTCACATCCTGCATCTACCACACACTCCAAACTGACGGATGAAGAAAGAAGCGCTGTAGGTATTACACCCGGTCTTATTCGTATCTCTGTTGGGTTAGAACATCCGGAAGATATTTTAAATGATATTTTGCAGGCGTTGAAAAAATCATAATTCAAGACCAATAAGCAGGCAAATTGTATTAACTTCCTTTTTAATCAATGCTTGCTTATGAACAGGAGTAAACTTTTTCAATGGTCGGTGGTAGCTGCACTGGCAGGATTTATTTTTGGATTTGACACAGTAGTTATTTCCGGCGCCAATCAACCCATCAAAGAACTTTGGCATACATCACCGTGGTTTCATGGGTTCTTTATCATGTCTATGGCATTATGGGGAACAGTAGCCGGTGCCCTCTTCGGTGGAATACCAACAGAAAAACTCGGCAGAAAAAAAACATTGTTCTGGATAGGAATTTTATTTGCCGTATCTGCATTTGGTTCGGCGCTTGCACCCGATCCCTATACATTTTCATTCTTCCGGTTTATGGGTGGCATAGGTATCGGCGTTTCATCCGTAGCGGCGCCTGTTTATATTTCAGAAATATCAACACCTGCTACAAGAGGAAGACTGAGTGCTATGTACCAGTTCAATATTGTATTTGGAATTCTTATAGCCTTTCTTTCCAATTATTTTCTCGAAGGTGTAGGCGGGGATAATGACTGGCGATGGATGTTGGGTGTATTGGCGGTTCCGGCTATAATCTATACGATAATGGTAATGGGTGTGCCTGAAAGCCCACGCTGGTTGATAACAAAAAAGAATGATCTCGCGAAAGCCAAAGCTATTTTATCACAGATAGGCGTTAAAGATGCGGATGCTGAAATTGCTGCTATCATTGAAAGCAACCGGCATGAAGCAACGCTGAATAAATCTTCCGATTTTTTCAGTTCCAAACATAAAAGAATAATCTGGCTGGCTTTTATGATCGCTTTTTTTAACCAGTTATCAGGCATCAACTTCATATTATATTATGCGCCGGAAATTTTATCGTTAAGCGGTTTGGCAGAAAAAGACTCTTTGTTGAATTCAATTGCAATCGGCGGCACGAATCTCATTTTTACTTTTGTCGGTCTTTATCTTATTGATCGTCTTGGCAGAAAAACGTTATTGATCATTGGATCGCTTGGCTATATTTTAAGCCTTTCCCTGGTCGCCTGGTCTTTTTATTCACATTCAAGCCCTGCTTTTTTGATGACCTTTCTTTTGCTCTTTATTGCAGCTCATGCCATCGGGCAGGGAGCTGTGATCTGGGTTTTCCTTTCAGAAATTTTTCCTAACAAGATCAGGGCTACCGGGCAATCTTTCGGCGCCAGTGTACATTGGATATTTGCTGCAATTATAACATTGGTTACGCCTGCTTTTTTAGATAAAGATTATGGAATCTTCAAAGAGAATCCATGGCCGATCTTCGCTTTTTTTGCAGGCATGATGGTATTGCAACTCATCTGGGTGCTGACAAAAGTTCCTGAAACAAAAGGAGTTTCATTGGAGGATCTTGAGAAAAAAATGGTAGGGCATTAGATTTTTTATTCTAAAATAATTGACATGAGAATTTTCCTGTTGTCTGTATGTTGTTTATTTTATTCGCTGCTTTTTGCTCAATCAAATTCTTTTTATAAAGAAAAGTACCGTCCTCAGTTCCATTTTACACCTGCTATTCATTGGGCAAATGATCCCAATGGATTAGTATATCACAAAGGCGAATACCATTTGTTTTATCAATTCAATCCTTTTGGCAATCGCTGGGGGCATATGAGTTGGGGCCATGCAGTTAGCAAAGATCTTGTTCATTGGCAACATTTGCCCGTAGCTATTGCTGAAGAAAAGGATACCATGATATTTTCCGGCAGTTGCGTAGTAGATAAAAATAATACAAGTGGATTTGCTCAGTTGCCGGGGCAAATTCCTATGGTTGCTGTTTATACTGCACATATTGATGGGTTAAATCAATCGCAACATATAGCTTACAGCCTGGATGATGGAATAACATGGATAAAATACAATCATAACCCGGTGCTTGACCTGGGTAAAAAAGATTTCCGTGATCCTAAAGTATTCTGGTATGAACCACAACAAAAATGGGTGATGGTTGTCATGCTGCCTGTTGAAAAAAGGGCACAGTTTTATACATCAAAAGATCTGAAGCAGTGGGAGTTGATGAGTGAATTTGGTCCTGCAGGTGATACTACCGGTATATGGGAATGTCCTGATTTGTTTGAAACCCCAATACAAGACGAACCGGGAAAAACAAAATGGGTATTTATGCATTTACCGGCTCCTTATATGCAATATTTTGTTGGCGAATTTGATGGTATTATTTTCAAAAATGAAAGTAGATCAACTAAAATTTACCGGCCTGATTACGGTCCTGATTATTATGCGGCTATTGCTTATAATAATTTGCCGGAAGGAAATAAGCCTGTGAGTATTGGTTGGATCAACAACTGGAATTACGCCAATGATATTCCTACTTTGCCGTGGAAAAGCGCTATGTCGCTACCAAGAGAAATGTCGGTTAAAAAAATAGATGGTGAATGGATACTACTGCAACAACCGGCTAACCAGGTGAATCAACAACGATCGAAGGTTTCATCATGGAAAAATAATAATGTAAAGAAATCCTACCTGTTGCCTGCACAAAGCCAGTCAATGGAGATAGAACTTGTTTTTAGCCCATCTGCGGGAAGCATTGCCGGCGTCCGCCTTGCAAAAGGAAGTGATCATTATATTGAAATAGGCTATGATAAAGAAAAACAAGCTTTATACGTTGACAGGTCAAAAGCCGGCGATACAAGTTTTCATGAGAGCTTTGCAAAGCTAAGTCGGTATGAAAAGTTTATAAAACCAAAGAACGGAAAAATAAAGCTGCGTATTTTCTTTGATAAAAGTATTGTTGAGGTCTTTGCCAACGATGGCGAAGCGGCAATGACGGTACAGCTTTTCCCCAATGAAAAAAATAATGCTGTTGAATTATTTAGCAATGGAAAAAATGTTTTTTTCGAAATAGTAAATCTTTGGCAGATGAAGTCGATATGGTAATTGCCTGTGAATAAATTATAGTATCCGCTTTTTTAACTCATTTCTGGTACTGCCAAAAAATTTAGATTCTATGTTAAGTTTGCCTTTTCATTTTATAAACTAAAGTTCTTGTTTGCATAATGTTGAAGTAATATGTCGCATTTAGCTTTGCAACATCATTAATCTAAAACCTTAATTTATGCAAAAGAAAATTATGTATTCCCTGATCGCCCTGTTTATTACTGTTACTGCAGTTGCCCAGCAGCCGCTTTACTCAGTAACTACAAATATTAACCAGTTGCCGGAAAAAGAAGCCTCAGTTGTAATCTCAATAATTCCGGATAAAATTGCAACTGCTTTTACACTTTTTGTTCAGAATAGAGAGAAAAAGAAAATAGATCTGCAGATCTTACACCAGACAATGGGTGTGCTGGTGGATACCAATTTCACAGGCGAGCAATTCAGATGCAGGTATAATTTTGAACAGGTAGAGGATGGCCGTTACCAGGTAACGCTTAGCAGTGGAAAAGAAAAGCTGGTAAAAGATATTGAAATTAATACGGTGACAAAACGTAATGTGATAGTCTTGTAAGAGAGATCATTTAATCCGTATTACAAGCTCAGCAATTGCCGGGCTTTTTATTACCATAATTGTTCAAGAAAAAAGTGTAATACTTCAATGGCGATAAGTATGATAATGATCCATTCAAGAAAGACACTGTTTCGGTATTGAAGTATATCCCTGAATAATTCCAGGTTTTCTTTTACGATCCCCAGGCCTTCTGATACGCCACGAAATCTTTCTGTGAGATCAAAATTTCGTTTTAACTCAATATGAAGTTTATCCAGCCTTTCATCTTCCCATGTGTCTGGTGGAGAATCAAAAATGTAAAGATTCTGTGATATCCTGTTTTTTAATAAAAGTGTTTTGCCAATATATTTCTTCAGGTTTTTTCCGGAAATGGCTAACCTTCCTTTTTTTTCCAGCAGTTGTGTGTGATAGTTGGTGTCTTCCAGCAACTGGGTTGTTTGCTGCGAATAATAATCCAATGTCACTGACTGAGACACGGTCAGCATGATCATCCGCAGAATTTTCGGCTCCGCAGATACTATCTCAATTTTGTTATGGCTTATTTTTCTTTCCTGCACACCTGTTTCTACTACGAATTCATCGCTCAGCGCTTCGGCAAAACGGTTTTTGCAAAATGGTTCGATGAATTGTAAAAAAGAGCCGCAGTCAGTGGGTTTATAATTCAAAAAACTCACTACCCCGTATTTGAAAATATAAACGTAGTTGTTTACACTGGTTTCATAAAAAAGTTCATCCGCATCTCCATAGATCAACTTGCCGGTAAAAGCTGCTTTCAGGCTTTTTATATCAATGCTGTCCGCAACCTGGTAAGAGATGACCTTGTTCATAAATTTATACGATCAAAGATAGTAATACCTGTTCTTATCATTAAGCCGGAGCAATGCTAATTCTTATTTTGAGGTGCTGGCATGGCAAGCCTTATTTTATTTTTTGTCTCAGTAAAGCCAGGCTTTCCAACCTTAGTAGAAAACCGACACATAAGCCACCAACCTTATTACATTTTAATCTATCTCTCAAAAGCTGAACAAATT
>JAKFEJ010000494.1:0-6051 GCA_036675745.1 Chitinophagaceae bacterium
TATGTCGGATAATGTAGAGACAGGCCGCTTTTCCGGATCGGCACTGGTGGGTGTAAGCAAAGGCTTTGAAGGGCCTGCTGGCGCAGAACTGGAAGCCTCCATTGCTGCCCTGGTTGAATGGGATAACACCGGCATTACCGATGTAGGCGCCATTGCAGGTGTAGATGCAAATGCAAATGGCGTTACAGTGGCCGGCGCCGATGTAAAAGTTACCGTAAACAGCGGCGTAAGTGTATCGGGCAAAGGAATTTTGCAGGGCATCAAATAAATAATCAAAAAAAACTTAACCATGAAATACTTCATCCTTTCTTCCTTATTATTTTTTTCGATGCCGTTGCTTGCGCAGGATTGCAGCAAAGAATTGCTTGCACAAAAACCCGGCACCTGGAAACCAGGGCAGCAGGGTTCAATAAAAAATGTAACTGCGGCAGACCTTGCAAAAGAAAAGACAGTGTTAGCTGTTATTCACAAAATGGTAAATACAAATTATACTCCTAAAGGATGCCAGGTTGCATACAGTACCGTATTTGGAAAATATACCAATGCAGGCCAAAACTGGATAGCAGACCCTTATCATTATAACATGTATATACTTCGGTATTTATGCGACCAGCGGAGCGCAGATAAATCAAAATCCTATGTTGATGCTGCTACCCCCACAACAGTCAATATCACAGCCAATGTAATTTTTTCTTTAGATAATCTTTATGCGGCAAACATTCCTGCAGATGATCTCAGGGGTTATTTAAAACTGAAACAAAAACCGCAAAAAAAAGATGGCGTTTGGTATATGGGTGAAGAAGTGGTAGGTGATTATGGCAGCCCCAGCGAAATAAAAGAATATCGCTGGCTGATAACTTACACTGACAGCCTTCCGTTTTATTATGTAAGCCGCAAAGAATATTTACTCATACAAAAGAAAAGGCTGGAGCAATCTTTAAAAGATAATCCCGGTGAAAAAGATTATACCAATAAATTCCTCAAAAATGTGAATGAGTATTTGAAAAAAAGCGAAGCCGACCTGGCACAGCCTGCCATTTGCATGTGGAACGATGAGGAAAGGTTTGAGAAATTTGTGGAAGAAGGCAGCCGTGGTTCTTTTATTGCCATAAAACCAAACCTTAATTACTACAATAAAAAATTACCTAAATCATCTCCTCAATTTTTTACAGTTGTATATAAAATTTCAAAGGGCGACCCGGTGTTTGAAGATAATATGGCGGCGATAAAAAAAGCGGTTTATTTTCCGGCCCTGAAAAATATGCTGGGTAAATAAAATTTTTAATTATTTAATTGGCCTATATGAAAAAAATATTCTTCGCTTGTTTTTTACTATTAAGCGCTACGGTATCGGCCCAAACAAAAACGACCAAACTTGTTTCAGCAGATGGCTACGGCTGGATGTATGATTACCAATATGAGAGTGGGCCAAAAACAATGAACGGTTTTACTTTTTCGGCAAGGCAATTAGATATCTGTCATTCATTAGTAAAATGGATGAAAGCCAGTTATACACCTCAAAACTTTTTAGGAGATACAAGAAGGTACAGCAATGTGGGCCTTAAAAACATGGATGGAAAAATGCTACCCATTATAAGTTATGGCGCCACAGCTTATACCTGGAGCGTAGAAATGAAAGATGGAAAACCGGCTCCCATACAGGAAACAGAATCGCCCTGGGGCATTACCGTTAATGAAAATTTTGGCGGCGGGCTTGGTAAAATCAATGTGGGCGATGATTATTATTTCATTCTGCCGGAGAATGATCTTTTTGATAAGAGTACGCCAAAGGAAATCCTTGACAAATACGATATAAAAAGATTGCCCCAGTTTAAAAATTATTATCCTGCTTATAATACAGTAAACCGTTATTTGCGGGAGCCGGGGATGCTGAGTACCCTTTTATTATGTAAAGACAATCACCTGCCCATTGTAAAAGTAAGCTATGAGGAGCTACTTCAAAAAGCAAAACAAATGATTGACAGGGAACATCAGAAAAAGCTCAAAGAAATTCCGGAACAAAATAAAGACAATCAAAAACGCATTGATATTTTCATTGACTACGAAAAAACCAACTATCAAAAAGCGCTTGCAACGTTCAGCAAACATATGGAGAAATATAAAAACCGGATGAGTGAACCTGCACAAATAGCCAAAGGTTTTGATTATATCGATTTTGTAAATGGCTTTGATATTTTCACCGGTAGCAGAATTGATGAGGGCAGTTCTCATCTTAAAACATTTGCTGTCTATAAATTTGAGCCCGGTGTGTTAGAGCAAACAAAACAGGGCATCCCTTTATGGATAAGGGTTTCATGGAATTGGAGCCTGAATAGTGACAAAACTAAACCCATGCATGAAAGCATCATCAACAATTTTGATTTTCAATATTTATATGATTATGTTTTTAACCCCGATAAAGTAAAAGGCAAACCCTACAAACCACTTCGTTCTTCAATTTTTAAAGAAGCGATTGTAATTACAGCAGCATCAGAAGAAACAGAAAAAAATACCGCCGATAAGTCCGTTTTTTTCTTTGAAGATTTTTCAACAACAGGCATTGGTAAAAAACCAATTGGCTGGCAGGCAAAACTATCATCCCAGGGTACAACGGGAATCATAACTAATCGGGATGGGTTAGATGGAAACTGGGTGGAGTTAAGAGGTCACTACATCAATACTACAGCTTTAAAAAAACCACTACCACAAAATTTTACACTAAGCTACGACCTGGTAGCATCGCAAAATTTTACATGGGGTGCCAAAGGGTTGACCATGCAACTCTCAAAAGAAACTTCACCCGGAAATGCTGAATCATTTTTGAAATTAAAACTTCGCCCCGGTTCTAATGGTAGCGATGGAGAGGCTACGCTGGAAACAAAATTCCCTGCGCCGCCGGGTTATTCAAACGGCAGTAAATGGTATGTAGCCAATGGTTTTTCCAACAACAAAAAAAATAACCGCATTACGGTTACTATTAAAAAGATAGATGAAAAGCTACAGGTGTTTATTGATAAAACTAAAATCGCTGAATATGAAAAAGCCATACCTGCGGCTCACTTATTCAATGCCTTGTCATTTGATTGCAGCGGCAACTCTGCGGAGAACGATAAATATTTTATCAGCAATATTAAAATCACAAAACTATAGACCTATAAGGTTTTATAAACCTTATAGGTCTTAGCCTATCATGATAAAAATCCCGTTTTTATGGGATAAACAAAATTGCCTCAAAACATCATCTTTAAACTATGAAAAAAATAATTCTCCTTAGTATTCTTTGTGCATTTATGGTAAATGCATTTGCACAAAAACAAACATACGACCTGGTAAATTATACCCTTCTGCCCTTATGGAAGAAAGAGCTACATGCCAATGGCCTGCAACTTTCTACAGGAGATGAAAAAAAGGGAACCTATGCCGTTATCCTTATTTTTAAAGCAATGCCATCTGCAGGCACTGCAAAACAAAATTTTGACAACACCTGGGACAGCCTGGTAAGAGGAACAGTAACCGTTTCTACTGCGCCGGAAATGTTGCCAGCTAGCACAGAAGATGCCTGGGAAATATTAACAGGCATGGCGCCATTTGCCGATGGCGATAATAAAGGTGTGGTGCTGCAAATAAGCGCCACAGGTTATGATAAAAATCCAACCATTATCATCATGACCAATACAGATGTCTATCAAAAAGCCATTGATGATTTTACAACATCACTCAGTTTAAAAAAACCAACTGCAAAACCAACCGTTCCAAATAAAACAGCCCCAACTACCAACACAAAAAAAGAAGTGGCTGTTCCCACCAAAAATACAGGCTACCAGTTTTCTACTACCAATTTTGATGATGGATGGACAAGTACGGTACAGGAAGATTGGGTAGAAGTAACGAAAGGCAATTTAAAAGTGCTGATTCATTATCCCAATAAAAATGCGGATGCCTACAATTCTGTTTTGTTGGATGGATTAAAACATGCCTGGGATATTTTAGTGGCGCCTAGATACAGCAGCGCAGCTAACATGGAATTTAAGTCATCGGGGAGCTGGGAATCAATTGAATTTGCCGAAGCTGATATGGTTGAAAAAACAACAGGCAAAACAGTATATGTGGTGGTGTTCAAAAAAAACTTTTCGAGCGGCAGTGGAAAATATATTGAGTTCATCACACCCGATAAAAAAACGTTTGAACAGGAGTTTGGCACTTATGAAAATGCATCGGCAAATTATGGATCCGGTTCGGGTTTCGATAAAATGATAAACATGGTCAACTACAACAAATTTGCCGTTGCTGCTTCTGACCTTAAAGGTAAATGGACAAGCAATTTTACCGGCATGACACAATATGTAAATGCTTATACTGGCGCCAGTGCAGGTACCAATACACATGCCTCTAATGAAAATTTTGAATTTGGCACAGGCAATACTTACAAATGGGATCTTGGAGTAGCCAGTGGTTTTGTTGGTAACATAAAATTTCAAAGTGTAAAATCAACAGGCAAGTTTACGGTGGTAAATAACTGGCAGGTAAAATTTTCTGATATAGAAGGCAAGCCGAAAACATACAATGTGCAATTTGTTTGCATCAAAGGCGCAAGAGTTTTGTGGATTGGCGAAACGGGTTTTGGGAAAAAAGAATAAAAAAAATACAAATAACAACTTACTGATTATTTAAACTTAAAACTACTTCTCATGCGTACAATCATTTTTATTTTATTGCTTTCACCTATTTTTAGTTTTGCACAAAAAACAGATGTGTTTATTAAACTGACTGATGTAAAGGGCCAGCAAATAAAAGGCGAAGCCGTACTAAAAGGTTTTGAAAGATGGATAGGAGCAACTTCCATAAATTCAGGTGGAAAAAATAATTCACAACTCGATTTCACTATGAATATCAGCGGAGCTTCTGCTGATTTAAAAAGAACTTTAGCCAGTGGCGAACTATTGCTTAACGGCCAGGTAACTGTTACCACCTTAGGTGCTTCATCCTTCCAACCGGTCACCGCATATACCATCAAAATGGAAATGATCAGCGTATTAGCTTGCTCAGAAACAATGGGATGTAATAATCAAATGACTACAACTGTTTCACTAAAAGCCACCCGTATTGGCTGGACTTATTACCAAACCGATAGAACAGGAGCAACAGCTGTTTCACGTAAATACGGATGGAATGAAGATACCAATGCGGAATGGGCAACTTTCTGATTATTGCATTATAAAATTGCAACCCCTTTTTTCATGGGATTGAAACCTACCATTTAAATGTGCGGTTCTTTGATAAGAATAAAAAAGAAAATGAGATCGTAGCGAATGTTGATATTGTTATGCAGGAATAGTTATTGCAGTTTATAATAACTTCGCAGCAATGATACAATATCAAATAAAACAGAAGGATACCGGCCCGACCGTTTTTAATATGGCCCTTCATTCGCTGCGGATTGTGTTTATGGGTACCCCTGAATTTGCCGTAGCTTCTTTGGATGCATTGGTAAAAACGGGATACAATATTGTTGGTGTGGTTACTGCCCCGGATAAACCTGCCGGCAGGGGAATGAAGATGACTGAAAGCGCTGTAAAAAAATATGCGGTTGAGCATAATTTAAAAATTCTTCAACCGGAAAAATTAAAGAACCCTGAATTTTTAGAAGAATTAAAATCATTGCATGCCGATCTGCAAATTGTTGTTGCATTTCGTATGCTTCCCGAATCAGTTTGGAATATGCCGCGGATGGGTTCTGTGAATTTACACGGCTCACTATTACCACAGTATCGCGGCGCTGCTCCTATTAACTGGGCAGTGATCAATGGAGAAAAAGAAACCGGTGTTACCACTTTTAAATTAAAGCATGAAATAGATACCGGCGATATTTTACTACAGGAAAGTTTTCCTATTGGTGAAAATGAAACGGCTGGCGAAGTCCATGACAGAATGAAAGAGATCGGGGCGCAGGTGCTGGTGAAAACGGTGAAGGGGCTATCCGATGGTACATTGCAAGAAGTATCACAGGAAAATGTTCAATATTCAATGCTCAATGCTCAATTTTCAAATGAA
>JAKFEJ010000430.1:0-5986 GCA_036675745.1 Chitinophagaceae bacterium
GGTTTAAATCAATGTAAACGATTACAACCTTTATTAACTAACAATTGATTGCCAAATGAAATCTTCAAAGCATTTCCTTTATGAAATTGCGTATGGCGCAATTAGCTTATGGCGAAAAAGAAAGTTTCTTTTGCTGGCCATGTTTCTTTTTTCCTTCCTGCATCCTGTTTTTTCGCAAACCCCCGGTAAGGTTAATGTCACCGGTACCGTAAAGGACAGTAGTGGCGCAGGTATGGCCAATGTTACTGTTTCTGAAAGAGGTACTAATAATGCTACAACTACAACAGCAGACGGGGCTTTCAATATCAGCGTGGCTGGCGCTAAGTCGACTTTGATTTTTTCCTCTGTAGGTTTTTCCCCAGAAGAAATTAAAGTAGGTAATCAGACAAGTGTTATGATCTCGTTACAAAGAGAGAATAAAGATTTATCAGAAGTAGTTGTTATTGGCTATGGGTCACGGAAAAAAGAATCATTAACGGGAGCTATTTCTACTGTTACTGCAAAAGATTTAGATCGTGTTCATGGCGGTTCTACTGTTAGTTCGGGACTGGCTGGAAAGTTGCCCGGAGTTTCGTTCCGAATGCCTGATGGACGTCCTGGTGCAAGTGCTAATATTCAAATAAGGAATATGGGCAACCCATTGTATGTAATTGATGGCATACAACAGGATGCGGGTCAGTTTAATAATATAGCGCCAAATGATATTGAAAGCATAACCGTATTGAAAGATGCGTCTGCTGCTATATATGGTGTACGTGCCGCGAATGGTGTAGTAGTGGTAACAACGAAAAGAGGGAGGACCGGCCCACCGGCTGTGAATATAGATGCATTTTATGGCGGCCAGAATTGGGTGAGGTTTCCTAAAGTGCTGACAAGTTCTTATGAATACATGATGTATAAGGCTGATGCGGAAATGAATGGACTTTCGCAGAGTACGGGCATTACTCCTGCTGAGCTGGAAAGGTATAAGACAGGAACTGAAATGGGCTACCAGAGCTTTGACTGGAGAGATTTTATTTTAGAACCTAACGCTCCACTTACGTCGGTAAATGTAAACGTTACCGGTGGTACGGAAAATGTAAAATATTATATTTCAGGAACACGATTGGATCAGAATTCCGTGTTGGGAAGAGAATATAAATTCGGCCGCAGTAATATTCAGTCAAATCTTGATGCAAGAATTTCCAAAAGATTAAGAGTAGGTGTGCAAATAAACGGTCGGCAGGAAACAAGAACCAATCCTGGTGTACCGGGTGGTGATGATTATTGGTTGCCCCGTTTTGCAGTAATGAGAAACCTGCCTACAGAAAGACCCTACGCAAATGATAATCCTGAATACCTGAATACGATAGGACAAAATGATGCTAACTGGGGATTTATCAATTATAAATATGCAGGTAAATTTTTCCAGGAGTGGAGAGTGCTCCAGGCAAATGCAGATCTTGAATACCAGGTACCCGGTATCAAAGGCCTTAGTGTAAAAGGCGTTTATTCTTATTACATAGCCGATTTATTATACAACAACCAGGAGTACACGTATAAAACATATACCTACAGGCCCGCAACAGATGAATATGATCACACGGGTGGAAGTATCAATCCATGGCGTGAAAAAGAGCAGGTCAAAAATATTTCTACTACCACACAGGTTCAGTTGGCATACAATAATACTTTCGCAGAACATACGGTCGGTGCGGTATTAGTAAATGAAAGAATCAGTTTTCAGCACCGCCGTAACTGGGTTCGTTCTATCCCTGCTTCCAATGCATTACCGCTTATTTATTTTCCAACATTAGCGGACTACCAGGACTCTGAAGACCGCCAGGCTCGTATTGGATATATAGGTCGTGTAAATTATAACTATGCTAACAAATATTTTTTAGAATTTTCTGTAAGGCGTGATGCATCTCACATTTTTGCCCCTGACAGACGGGTAGGTTATTTCCCTGCTGCTTCAGCAGGCTGGAGACTTACAAAAGAACGCTTCATGGAAAATTTCTTAGGTGGCGTTCTTAATGAATTAAAACTTAGAGCGTCTTATGGAACATTGGGTGATGACAATGTTGGCCTTTCCAATTTCTCTTATCTTGAAGGTTATCAGTATGGCTCAAATGGAGTTTCTATAATAGCAGGACAACCAGTTGTAGTTTCAAGAGACAGGGGTCTTGCGATCCGGAATGTTACCTGGTTTAAAAGCACTATTACAGACATAGGTACGGACTTTACGCTTTTGAACGGGAAGATCACCGGTTCGTTTGATTGGTTTTATAGAAAACGTACAGGCTTGCGTGCCCTTAAATATGACATCCTGCTGCCAAGTGAATTGGGCTACAGTTTACCGACTGAGAATGTGGAAAGCGATGCGCAATATGGACAGGAGGGCTCTCTGGCTTATAATGGAAAAGCAGGTGATTTCAATTTTAATGTAGGTGTGAATATGTCATATTCGCGATCTAAGTTTTTGAAATCATACAAACCTCTGTTCTTTAATTCACTTGATAAATATCGGAATAGCCGGGAAGACAGGCTTACCAGGATAGACTGGGGATATGAAGTTGATGGACAGTTCAGTTCCATGGACGAGATCAATAATTATCCCGTTAATATTGATGGACAAGGAAACAGAACATTATTGCCCGGCGATTTAAAATACAAAGACACAAACGGAGATGGAAAGATCAGCGATCTTGATCAGCGGCCTATCGGGTATGGAGGTCCTCAACCAAACATCAATTTTGGTTTATCAATAGGTGTTACGTACAAGAATTTTGATTTTAATGCAGACTTTTCAGGGGGTGCAGGCTATACCTGGTTTCAGAGTTGGGAAACACGCTGGGCCTTCCAGAACGGTGGAAATTTGAATTCTATTTTTACAGACAGGTGGCACAGAACAGATATGTATGATCTTAACAGTGCCTGGATTCCAGGAAAATATCCAGCCAACAGGTTTAACCAGGGTGGTCATAGCAACTATAATAAATCATCCACTTTCTGGGCGCATAATGTAAAATATTTAAGAGCCAGAACTATTCAGTTAGGTTACTCACTTCCTGCTACATTGATCAACAGGGTTAATATCAAGCGGGCTCGTGTTTATGTAAACGCTTACAACCTGTTTTCACTTGATAATATTCACGAGTTCGATATCGATCCTGAAATACAGGATGATAATGGACTTCAGTTCCCGCAAATGCGGAATATTAATGTAGGTGTCAATCTGACTTTTTAATTAATCTTTTATATAAATTATAAATGAAAAAGATTTTAACCTTAACTATATTATCGCTACTGCTTGGAATGGCAGGATGCAAAAAAGATAGCGAGTTTTTAAATGTAACACCGTTTTCAATTCTTACTGCCGATCAGTCTTTTTCTGATGCCAACCAGGCAGTGTCTATTGTGGCCGACCTTTATAACCGAGTGTCGGATATCACTGCTTTTAAAAATGGATGGGAGAGTTTTATAGATCCCGGTGAGGCGGTGCCTTCTACGTTTGGCCATGTTACCGTGCAAAGAAACGGGTGGGGATTTGGTGAGTGGGGTAATTGGGATTATGGGTACATCCGGGAGATCAATCTTTTTATCGAGAGAGCTACTGCCTCAACTGGTCTTTCAGAGGCTGATAAAAAAAGATTTATAGCTGAAGGCCGTTTTCTTCGTGCAGATCATTATTTTGAACTGGTAAAAAGAATGGGTGGTGTACCGTTGATAAAAGAATCCCTGTTGTACGACTATAGCGGTGATCCAAGCTACCTGCAGTTTCCCAGGGCAAAAGAATCTGAAGTATATGATTTTATTATCAGTGAGCTGGACGCTATTAAAATAGATCTGCCTATAGCAAACCGGACAAAAGGCAGGGCTACCATGGCCACCGCTTTAGCTATGCAATCGAGAGCAGCACTATATGCCGCTTCTATCGCAAAGTATGGTGCTACTACTTCAATGGTTTCTCTTCCGGGTGGCGAGGTAGGTATTCCTGCAAGCATGGCAACGGATTATTACACGAAAGCGCTGAATGCCGCCAAAGAAATTATTAATGGAACTGCCGGTGCGTATTCTTTATACAACAAATTTCCAACAAACGCTGAGCAAAACTATGCCGGCTTATTTGTTGATAATGCAGACAAACCGGGTAACCCTGAAACAATCTGGATAGAAGATTATAAAATACGAAGTGGTAAAACGCATGGCTTCACTATCCAGAATCAGCCAATTTATGGAGCAGAAGAAGTGGAAGGAGGTCGTATCAATCCATCCGTTAACCTGGTACAAACTTTTGAATTGCTTGATAACAGCTTCGCCCCGTTGCCAATCAAAGATGGTTCTGGTAATCCTATTTATTATAATGACCCGTTGGAACTTTTTGCCAATAGGGATGCACGCCTGGCAGGCACTGTAGTATTGCCGGGATCAGTTGGTAAGAACAGGCCTGTTGATATTTTTGCTGGTTATCAATTAGCAGACGGTTCTATACTCTCTGGTCCATCACGGGGCTTTATTGGAAAGTTACCCGGCACTACTGCTGATGTAACACTTGTTGGTAATGATGGCCCGTTGAATGCGATTGAATACTCAGCGCAAAGTGGATTTTATATCCGCAAATTTGTTGATCCCGCTGTTGGTAGCGGATCAAGAGGTACAGGCAGTGAAGTGCCATGGATAAGATATAGGTATGCAGAAGTTTTATTAAACGCTGCGGAAGCTGCTTTTGAATTAGGAATGTTGCCGGAGGCTGCAGGATACATGAACCAGGTTCGTACAAGAGCCGGGTTTACTACTCCATTAACTCCGGCAGAGGTTACATTTGATCGTATCGTAAATGAGCGTCGTGTTGAACTGGCATTTGAGGGACATTTGATATTTGATAAAAAAAGATGGAGACTGGCGCATATTGTTTGGGATGGAAATCAAATGTCAGAAACCGAGCTGGTTACAAATATTGGTGATGCGAAAAAACGCAGTACGCAACCTTTTGGACTATGGGGATACAAAGTACATAATCCCGGACACCCCACTGATAAGAAATGGGTATTTAAGATTGTAAAAAATAGTATAGTGACAGGCGCCAGCAGATTTCAGTTTGGTAATTATTATTCAGAGATCAATTCAACAATACTTTCTAATAATCCTAAAATTGTCAGGCAGCCTAATCAATAACTTACTTTTTAAAACTGAAGAAAATGAAAATTAAATTCAATTTTATATTGTTACTACTACTTGGCTCAATTGCTTTTTCCTGCAAGAAAGATAATTATGATGCGCCATCTTCATCTTTTACGGGGCGTTTAGTTTACAATGGGGAAGCTATCCAGGTGGAGTACGACCGGGTGCCCTTTGAATTGTATGAATATGGTTTTGGGAAAGTGGGTCCTATCAACGCAACGATTTCTCCTGAAGGCACTTTTTCTCACCTTCTTTTTAATGGTGAATACAAATTTGTGATCCGTCCCGGACAAGGTCCTTTTTATTGGCCGGAAACAAGTGGTAAAGCTGATTCTATTTCTATTAGTGTAAATGGAAATACTACCCGTGATATTGAAGTTGAGCCATATCACATGGTTAGAACTCCACAATTAACTTTTGCCGGCGGTAAAGTAACAG
Source organism: Chitinophagaceae bacterium (assembly GCA_036675745.1). Taxonomy (GTDB): domain Bacteria; phylum Bacteroidota; class Bacteroidia; order Chitinophagales; family Chitinophagaceae; genus Terrimonas_B. The sequence goes on from JAKFEJ010000430.1 coordinate 5,602, forward strand.
GTGTATTTAAAATAGAAAAGATCATTACCGACACAAGGGCAAAAGGAATAGATAAAGCCGTTCTGTTCATTAATAAAACAGTTTTTGTTTCTAATGATAATAATATTGGAAGAACAGAAATAGGCGGAGCTGCTATTACGGATCCGGATAATATAAGTTTAGAAGTAACCGTACCAACTTTAACACCTGCACAGAATTATATATTCGCCAGGATAGGTATTAAAACAAGCGATGTAGAAGATTGGATATTTTCACCAGTACAAAAAATTCAATTATAGTTTTCTCATATAGCAGCAGTCAAATAGGCCGCCCCGGGTATTAAGCAGTTCAGTGGGCGGTCTATTATTTTCTTACAAAAATTGATTTTATATATTCGTGTATAATG
>JAKFEJ010000290.1:0-5922 GCA_036675745.1 Chitinophagaceae bacterium
AAAAAATAATTATGCGGTAATGCACCAGCGCATTGGTTTTTATACTTCTAAAAGTAAAAGATTGTTTGCTTTGGCTTACTATGGTATTGTGTTGGGTCAAAAGGATGATCCGAACGATGGCAACGGTATTGGAAGAGTGATACGGGAAATTAAAACGGATGGAACATTCGGTCCCATTTATTTTTTACGCTATAATCATTCATTCAATGAAAAAAATACAAGCCATTTATTTTATAAATCATCAAAAGATAAAGGGTTTATAACGGCCTGCGAAGAATTTTTACATACGCCTTTGTTAATGATGCAAACTGTAGAAGAGGCAGACCGGAATGACCCGTTGATTCCTTTGCAAAAAGAGTTTAAAGCTTTTAATTACTATCATCTTCCCAATGGAAATACGGTTGGTCTTTGGAAATATGCGTTGACCAGTATTAGCAAGGACAAGGGCAAAACATGGCAGTATAATCCAACAAGAGCGCCGGGCTTTGTAAATGCCAATGCAAAAATCTGGGGACAGAAAACCAGTGATGGTAAGTATGCTACAGTTTATAATCCTTCTGAGTTTCGCTGGCCGCTGGCTTTATCTGTCAGTAATGATGGACTGGATTACAAGAATCTTTTGCTGGTGAATGGAGAAATCACTTCGATGCGATACGGCGGCGCTTATAAAAGTTATGGCCCGCAATATGTAAGGGGAATACAGGAAATGGATGGTACGCCACCCGGCGGGAATATGTGGGTCACCTATAGTATGAATAAGGAAGATATGTGGGTGAGTAAAATACCTGTTCCGGTTATAGAAAAAGTAAACACTGATGTGAACGATGTATTTGCAGGTATGCGGGATGGAGAGGAATTGAAGATTTGGAATATCTACAGCCCTTTATGGTGTAGAGTGGAAATTGAAAAAAATAATAAGACTAAATATCTTGTATTAAAAGACAGCGATCCTTTTGATTATGCAAAGGCGGAAAGAGTTTTTCCTAATTCAAAAAAAGTGGTAGTAGAATTTTCTGTGACACCACAGCAGGATAACTACGGTAATCTTGAAATAGAACTTGTCGACCCAAAAGGAACTCCCTGTCTTCGGCTCGCATTCGATTCATCCGGAACGCTTACAACCAAAGCTGGCTATCGGAATAAATCGCTTGCCAAATACAAGGTCGGAGAAAAATTAACGGTAAAAATTGTATTGAATACAGTCACGCGTTTTTATACCTGTACGATCAATAATGGGAAGGCCAGCAATAACCTATGTTTCGCCCCGGTGGAAAGTGTAGAAAGAATTGTATTCAGAACAGGAAACACAAGGCGTTTTCCCGATGCTGATACGCCAACGGATCAGATGTATGATCTGCCTGATGCAGACAGAAGAGATAAAGAAGCAGTCTATTTTATTAATTACGTGGTGACAAAACCAGTACCATGATTATGGGATTTAAAAAAATATGAGAAGAAGGATTGTCATATTATTTATTATACTTCCTGTTTTTATTCATGCGCAGGTGAATAATAAACCTTTGGTGTTGAAAGCGGATAATTTCAAACACTATGTTGATTATTTCAACAAGATGGAGGAGGAGAATATAAAGCAAGCCATACCTAACGGCAGTGCATGGTCATGGATGAAAGAAAATATTCCCCTGTTTGAGTGCCCGCAGCAGAATTTCGAAGAAATGTTTTATTACCGCTGGTGGACATTGCGCAAGCATATTAAAAAAACAGAACAAGGATTTGTTTTTACAGAATTTTTGATACAGCGCAGCTACGCTGATAAATATAACCTGATAGCAAGTGGGTTAGGACATCATATCTATGAATCCCGCTGGTTGCATGATAAAAAGTATATGGATGATAATCTTCATGTGTGGTACAGGGGTAACAGCGGTAAACCATTAAAAAAACTTCGTTTTTACAGTAGCTGGAATATGGATGCGATCTACAACCGCTATCTGGTGAACGGGGATCGGGGCTTTATAAAAAATATGTTCCCTGATCTTGAAGCAGACTTTGCTGCGTGGGAACAGGAAAAGAAATTTCAAACTGGGTTGTACTGGCAATACGATGTAAGAGATGCGATGGAAGAAACCATCAGCGGCGGACGCAAAGAAAAGAATCCGCGGCCATCTATTAACAGCTATATGTATGGCAATGCGAATGCAATGGCAACGATGGCTGTCATAGCCGACGGAAACTTTCATTCGCCGGTTTCAAAAAAATATTTATTGAAAGCCGATAGCATTAAGAAGGCTAGCCAGGCAAAACTCTGGCACAGCAAGCACGAATTTTTTGAAGTATTAAAAGAAAAAGGCGATACGCTTTCCAATGTAAAAGAGGAGATCGGTTTTATTCCCTGGTATTTCAATATGCCCGACAGTACATACAATATTGCCTGGAGAAGTTTAATGGATACCAAAACATTTTGTGCGCCTTTTGGTATCACAACCGCCGATAGAAGTCATCCTGAATTTCGTACACATGGATGCTGCAAGTGTGAGTGGGACGGCGCGGTATGGCCCTTTGCTACATCACAAACATTGACCGCTATGGCCAACCTGCTTAATAATTATAAGCAGGATATGGTAGTCGACAGTAATTATTTTGATCTGCTGGAAACTTATGTTGAATCACAGTATTATCGCGGCCGTCCCTATATTGGTGAATACCTTGATGAGAAAACTGGTTATTGGTTAAAAGGTGATGAAGAAAGAAGCCGTTATTATAATCATTCAACATTCAATGATCTCATCATAACAGGATTGGTGGGTTTACGGCCGCGGGCCGATAAGGTGATTGAAGTGAATCCATTATTGCCGGATAATAAATGGGATTGGTTTTGTTTGGATAATGTACTCTATCACGGTAAGATCATTACTATTATCTGGGATAAAACAGGAACGAAATATAAAAAAGGAAAAGGATTGAGTGTATGGGTGAATGGGAAAAAGATAGCAGGAAGTCCCGGTCTTGAAAAGCTAACGGGAAAACTTTAGACGATACTAAATATGCAAAAGCAAAGTAACACAAAAAACACAAAGTTTTACACAAAGGACACCACGTTGTGTTCTTCGTGGTTCGTCGTGTTCTTCGTGTTATTGCTTTCAAATGATATCTTTTCTCAACAAACAGAAAAACAATACCTCTCCGGCACCGGCAACGATAATACTGTGAACTGGGAGTTCTTTTGCACCGGCGGCATGAATTCAAATAAATGGACTACAATCCCTGTTCCTTCTTGCTGGGAGCTGCAAGGTTTTGGCAAATATGATTACGGTTTTGCAAAGGACAGTGTGAGAGGGAAAGAAAAAGGGTTGTATAGATATTCTTTCAAGGTGCCTTTGAGTTGGAAGAACAAAATCGTGAAAATCGTTTTTGAAGGCTCAATGACAGATACAGAAGTAAAGATCAACGGGCAATCAGCCGGAGAAATTCACCAGGGAGCTTTTTATGCTTTTAAATATGATATAACAAAACTACTGAAGTTTGGAGAATCAAATTTGCTGGAAGTAACTGTTTCAAAACATTCTGCTAATGAATCGGTAAATGCCGCTGAACGAAGAGCCGATTTCTGGATATTCGGTGGAATTTTTCGCCCTGTGTATTTAGAGGTGTTGCCTTTAACGAATATTGACAGAGTTGCTATAAATGCGAAAGCAGATGGAAGTTTCAATGCTTCTGTTTTTGTAAACGGACATGCGGACAAAGCAACCGTACAGTTGTTTTCCGCTGAAGGAAAATTGTTTGTCAAAGCAGATGGAACTGATGTAGGTGATTTGCAAACACATTTTTCATTTTTGAATAAATTCTCATCACCCAAATTGTGGAATGCCGAATCTCCGAATTTATACAAAGCTGTATTTACTATTTATAAAAACGGGAAGGCAATACATACAGTTACACAAAAATTTGGTTTCAGAACAGTAGAGGTAAAACGAAGAGATGGTATCTACGTCAATGGCGTAAAAGTAAAAATGAAAGGCGTTAACCGGCATTCATTCTGGCCAACCAGCGGAAGAACTACCAGTAAAAAAATAAGTATTAATGATGTGTTGGAAATGAAAGATATGAATATGAATGCTGTTCGTATGAGTCATTATCCACCGGATGATCATTTCCTGGATGTATGTGATTCACTGGGTTTGTTTGTAATGGATGAGCTGGCAGGCTGGCATGGCCATTATGATACGCCTACCGGAGCAAAGCTGCTCAAAGAAATGATTGATCATGATGTGAATCATCCTTCTGTTATTATTTGGGCAAATGGCAATGAAGGTGGACATAACCTGGAGCTGGATTCTTTATTTACTGAATATGATATTCAAAAGAGACCCATTGTGCATCCCTGGCAATTGTTTAATGGGATAGAAACACAGCATTACCGGGAGTATAATTATGGTATCGGGAATTATGAAAACGGAAGAGAGATTGTAATGCCGACAGAATTTTTGCATGGACAATTTGATGGCGGTCATGGTGCGGGACTCGAGGATTATTGGGAAAAAATGTGGCACAATCCTTTAAGTGCAGGTGGTTTCTTATGGGACTTCGCCGACCAGGGTGTGGTTAGAAAAGATAAAAAAGATTCAATAGATACAGATAAGCATCGCGGTGCCGATGGGATAGTAGGGCCGTATCATGAAAAAGAAGGAAGTTATTATGCGATCAAAGAAATATGGAGCCCGGTTTATTTTGAACGTAAAGAGATCACTAATGAGTTTGATGGAAAGCTGGTAGTCGAAAACAGGTTTCATTTTACAAACATCAATCAATGTTCTTTTTCTTACCGGTTGAAAGTAGTAACGATGCCTTACATGCCTGAAAAAACGGGAACGATCGTAGCCCCGGACATTAAGCCGGGTGAAAAAGGAACACTGAAAATAAACCTGCCGATCGATTGGAAGGATTATTATGTTTTGTATCTAATTGTAAAAGATAAGTACGGAAAAGAAATACTAACCAAAAGTTTCCCTATCATTCGCCCTGCTTATTTGGAAACAATTCTTACTGCCAATGAAGGAAACCCTGTTCCTCTGCTGACTCAAACCGACAGCTTATTTACGGTGAAAGCAAAAGGCATTGAAGTGGCTTTTCATAAAAGAACGGGATTATTAACCCGGGTAAAAAAAGGCGAAAAGATCATACCATTTAATAACGGACCGGTCATAGAAGAAGGCATTAATAATTTCGGGTCGTTTACCGCAATACAGAAAGATGGTAATGTTGTTATCAGTTCTGCGTTTGAAAGAAAGGAGCATTATAATACATTGGAATGGACGATCTATCCAACCGGTATTATCAAAATGCAGATCAATTATTTTCCGGCAGCTTATTTCACTTCGGTGGTCGGGGTAAATTTTTCATACCCTGAGAAGCGGGTTAAAGGCGTTACTTATATGGGCGATGGGCCTTACCGGGTTTGGAAGAACAGGATGAAGGGTAACCAGTTTGGTGTATGGACAAAAACATATAATAATACAGAAACCGGTGAAGCTCCGTGGATCTATCCTGAATTCAAAGGGTATCATTCCAATTTATACTGGAGTGTGTTTAAAGGAGATGATCATTCCTTTACTGTAACTACTACAAACGAGGATATTTTTCTTCGCCTGTTTACACCTGCATGGAAAACAGATCAGTGGCATAACTACGAACCCATTTTTCCAAATGGCGATATTTCATTTATGCAGGGTATTTCAAGCATTGGGACTAAAACACAACGAAATGAAACAACGGGTCCTATGGGATCAAAGAATATTTTTTATGATTATGAAAAAGATCCGTCAAGGGCGTTGAAGATGGTGCTGTATTTTGATTTTTTGTCTGAGTTGTGATTTATGAGAATTTTTGGATTACCGGGATAAACCATGTTTAGTACATAACCAAATGAAAAAAGTAACTATATTTTTTATTGTATTATTCATA
>JAKFEJ010000077.1:0-5908 GCA_036675745.1 Chitinophagaceae bacterium
AAATACCGCCGTCATGCTTTTGTAATTATAATCATAGCGGCAGCTATCATTACGCCATCTACTGATCCGTTTAGTCTCGCTATTGTTGCTATTCCTTTATATATTTTGTTTGAAGCAAGCATTATCGTTGCTTCCCGGATCAACAAAAAACAGGATAAACAACTGGAAGAATGGAGTTAAAGAAATGCGAAGTACGAAATTAGAAGTACGACAAGATGCTTACTTCAATTTAAATGAATACAGTAGCTTTGTGCCTACGATAGATCGTACCCGTATTTCAAAACTTCTAATTTATTTTTATGACTTCTCCATTCGATCTCAGTAAACCAATAGCTATCGGCAGTGATCATGCCGGGTTCGATTATAAAGAAGACCTGATATCTTTCCTCGAAGGCAAAGGACTGTCATATAAAGATTTTGGCACTTATTCAAAAGACTCTGTGGATTATCCTGATTTCGCTCATCCGGTTGCATTAGCGGTAGAAAGCGGAGAAGCCGCTTTTGGCATTTTGCTATGTGGCACCGCAAATGGAGTTGCTATCACCGCCAATAAGCATCAGCATATACGTGCCGGCATTTGCTGGGGCGATGAAATAGCCAGCCTTGTCCGCCAGCATAACGATGCTAATATTATTTGCATCCCCGCTCGTTTTGTAAGAGAAGGTGATGCAGAAAAAATGGTAAGCACCTTTATTACCACTGCTTTTGAAGGAGGCCGGCATGCCAACAGGGTTGACAAGATCGCCTGCTCCGTAAATAGTTAACCATTCATCATATTGTTTCAGACCTCAGACTTTTTCACTTAAGTTTGAGGTTATTTTTTATTTAAAACAACGTTAATGAAATGAGCCATAAAAATTTTCGAGCAAATTTATATCAACAGCGATAAAAATTTTTATGGTGAATTCCATATGGCTAAAAACAATAACAATTAACATATGAAAAAATTATTGCTGCCTGTATTATTGATCAGTTCTTTTTTTGCTACGGCGCAAAAGAAAAATTCACCACCTTATTTTGCCGCCACTATTTCTGCTGATGATATGAAACGTCATTTGTATATTATAGCCGGTCCGGAAATGGAAGGCCGTGATACCCCGTCTCCCGGTTTGGAAAAAGCTGCTGGTTATATTGAAAATCACTTTAAGACACTTGGATTATTACCCGGCAACAAAGACAGCTACCGGCAATTGTACCCGCTTTACAAGGATTCAATGACCAGCACCAGTTTCACTGTTAATGGTACTGCTTTTGAAATGAATAAAGATTTTCAGCCCAATGTAATGGTCAATCATACCGCTGAAATGCGTTTTTCCGAAGTGGCTTTTGCAGGTTATGGGATTGTTGATGGCGAAATAAATAATTATAAAGACCTGGATGCAAAAGGTAAGCTGGTGATGATCTTAGATGGCTCACCTTCCGGGTACAAGCCCTCTGTTACAGGTTTCAGATCACCGGCCAATGTGTTTTCTAAAATTGGCGCGGCCCAGGAAAAAGGCGCGGCCGCTGTCGTAATCATTTATGGCAATTATCCACGCAAAACATTCAGCGGATCTTCTTCTTATAATCTGAACGGATACAAAGCAGGTGTGTTCCCATTGACCTTTACTGCATCAGAAGGAATAGCAGAAAAAATATTGGGTGAAGAAGGAAAAGGCATTATTGAAAAAATGAAAGCTTCACCTTTATCTTCCAAAATATATAAAGCCAATGTTGATCTTGGATATTTTAAAAATACATCAACAGTTTATGCTTCCAATGTGCTCGGGTTAATTGAAGGCACTGATAAAAAAGACGAATATGTGGTGATCACATCGCATTATGATCATGTGGGTAAAAGAAGTGATGGCACTATTTATTACGGTGCTGATGATGATGGCAGCGGCACTGTAGGAATCCTGGAACTGGCCGAAGCATTTGCAAAAGCCAAAGCTGCAGGTAAAGGGCCGAGGAGAAGTATTTTATTTATGACGGTAAGTGGTGAAGAAAAAGGATTATGGGGAAGTGAATACTATTCCAATAATCCAATATATCCTTTGGAAAAAACTACTGTCGATCTCAACATTGATATGATCGGCCGTATTGGTGAAGAATATTTGAAAGATAAAGACTCTATGAATTATGTATATGTCATCGGTGATGATAAGCTAAGCACTGATCTTACCCCCATCACTGATGAAGTGAACAAAAAATATTCAAAAATGAAATTAGACAGGAAGTATAATGATCCCAATGATAAAAACCGTTTTTATTATCGCAGCGATCATTACAATTTCGCGGAGAAAGGCGTACCTGTCATTTTTTATTTCAATGGCGTACATGCTGATTATCACAAACCAACCGATACGCCTGATAAGATCAATTACAAGTTAATGGCGAAAAGAGGGCAACTGGTGTTTTATACTGCCTGGGAAATGGCAAATCGGAATGATATGCTGAAAAGGGATTTGAAACTGGAGAAGCCGAAAGGGTTTTGATTTATAGAAATTGTTATATACAAGAAGGTGATCTGAATAAGGTTACCTTCTTTTTTTATGCTCATTAAACCCATTCTACTTATCCCGGTCTATCGTTTAGTAATCGGGTTTTGAACCTTAAAAATAAGAGCATGACCACCAAAGCAATCGTAAAACCAATAATGATAGCCTGTACTTTATTACTGGCTGTGTTATTCAGTCAATCTGCTACCGCCCAGCGCAGGGACAGGATCGAAGACATTCGTGATAGACGGGAAGATCTAAAAGACCATCGTGAAAATGTAAGAGACAGGAAAGAAGACAGGCATGATAAACGTGAAGATGTTCGTGATAGCAGAGAAGATATAAGAGATGCACGACATGATGGCGGCCGGAGAGATAAGATAGAAGATGTTCGCGACAGACGTGAAGATGTTCGTGATCACCGCGAAGATATAAGAGACAGAAGAGAAGATAAACGTGACCGGAGAGAAAATAAAAGAGATCGCCGGGAAGATCGTAGAGACAAAAGACATTAATTTAATCCATACTCTGCTATAAAATAAAACCCCGATACTATAACCGGGGTTTTATTATTTAAAGTTTATACCGTGAAAATGATCTACTAACTAATGGCTCTTCAAAGTATGCCGCCAACCGGCAGAAATGGGGACTTACCAACCCAACACCCATGCAAAGATCAGCGGCGCTACAATTGTCGCATCACTTTCTACAATAAACTTAGGTGTTTTGATATCCAACTTACCCCAGGTAATTTTTTCATTGGGCACAGCTCCTGAATAAGAACCGAATGAAGTAGTGCTATCGCTGATCTGGCAGAAATAACTCCAGAACGGAACATCATGCCACTCCAGGTCCTGGTACATCATCGGCACTACGCAGATCGGGAAATCACCGGCGATACCGCCACCCACCTGGAAGAAACCAACACCTTTGCCCGAAGAATTATTACGATACCAATCAGCCAGCCATACCATATATTCAATACCATTCTTAACTGTACTGGCTTTTAATTCACCTTTAATAACATAACTGGCAAAAATATTTCCCGTAGTACTATCCTCCCAGCCCGGTACAACGATTGGAATATTTTTTTCCGCTGCCGCTACTATCCAGCTATCTTTTGGATCAATTTCATAGTACTGTTTAAGGTCACCACTTAAAACTGTTTTGTATAAAAATTCATGCGGGAAATAACGTTCGCCATTCGCTTCGGCATCTTTCCATTGTTTTACCAAATGTTTTTGCAAACGGCGGAATGCTTCTTCTTCCGGAATACAAGTATCAGTAACACGGTTGTAATGATTTTCCAGCAACTCCCACTCTTGTTCAGGTGTAAGGTCCCTGTAGTTAGGAATTCGTTTGTATTTGGAATGTGCTACCAGGTTCATTACATCCTCTTCCAGGTTAGCGCCGGTACAACTGATAATATCCACTTTTCCCTGGCGTATCATTTCAGCCAGTGATATGCCGAGTTCACCGGTACTCATAGCTCCCGCCAGAGTGATCATCATTTTTCCACCTTCCAGTAAGTGAGTTTCATAACCTTTCGCTGCATCCATCAATGCGGCCGCATTAAAGTGCCGGTAATGATGCTCAATAAATTTAGAAACAGGACCTTTGTTCATCTTTATAATTTTTGTAAACCCGCCTTCGGATCATAATAACATGAGACAATGCGGCTTAGTCTGCCTTAGCTTTTGCGACGGCAGGATAAGTGTTGCGAAATTACAGTTTTGATGATATAAAAAGGCCCTGTCAATTGACAAGGCCTGCGGATAGCTGATAAATAACTTCAAGCTATTTTTTTATTTTTTCCTTTTCCAGGATATAGCCAAGGCTATTCAGCCGGATGCTATACTTTTTGTTTTTTTGCTCTACCACCAAGGTATAATTAACGCCTTCGCTGTTGAAGATTTCATTAACTTCTAAAACAACCGGATCTTTGACATGATCCGTAACTGCTTTAGCTACTGATAAAGGCAATTCTTTAAAAAACAAGCCACGTATTGTTCCCAGCAATTCGGCTTTTTCATCAAAAAATGCGATGGCGCGGTGATCACCCCATACAAAAGAAACTTTGTTGAAGCCTTCTTTTGTTTTTTCCCAGCTTACATGGGAGGCCCCTGCAAACATTTTTTTGAATGCCTGCTCTGCACGGGGATCTTCTTTTGTTACTGAACGTGCAGATGTTGTCAGAACAACTGCGAGAGATAATGATAATACTAAAAAAAACTTTTTCATAAATAGACTGGTTTAATGATTAATGATCTGATTTGAAAAATTTAAGATTTTTTTGAAAATGAATAATTGCAATTGGATATTACATAAATGACCTGTTAAGTCTTCCCGGACATCTGTTGCCCTTATTCAATAATTAGTTAGAAAAACCCCGCTTTCTGTGTGAAAGACGGGGTTCGTTTTACCACACACCAAAACTAACTGCCAGCCCGGTTGCTGCTGCCTGCACATTCAACCAGGTAGTCGGGCTTATATTTTCGTCATTTTCTTGAATGTATTCCACCTGCCATTGCCGCTGGATTTCAAAACAATTTTTGAATCAGCGTTTTCCATGGTGATATAGTAACTGGTTCCTTCATTGTTGGATACTTCAAACAGGTCGGATATCCAGTATTTACTATAGTTGTTTTTAAGATTAGCCTGAAGGCTGATAGGAAGTTCCAATGAACTAATGTTTCTTGTCATAGCTATTAATCCACCATCCAATTGATAAAAGGCATTTACATGCTGGCCATTAAATACAAAGGCTGCCTTGTAATAGTCATTGGTGTTTGTCCATTGTACATCTTTAGCACCTTTGAACTCTTTGTTAAATGAATTCAATACTGTTGAGCTTACATTTTCTTCCCCGGCAAACGCAGTTAAACTGCTTATTGCTATTGCCAGCATAATGATGATCTTTTTCATGTTCTGATTATTTTAATGATTAAGGTTTACTTTTTAAAAATTGTCTCCGATAATTATCGGGATGGTAAGTATGACGGTGTAAAAGTATATTAGGTTACATCCCATAACAAGCAAATTAGGATTAATGGGAACGGCTGTTAAACACTGTTAACAAGGGTTTACGTTCATTAACCGTACATCCATACTTTTCTACCTTTTATAAGGTGCATTATCACAATTGATACATTATTTTATTTTTTTTATACAAAAGTTATTTAGATATTTGTCTAAATAACTAACGAATCAGTTGAAGAAATGAATACTATTTTTAAAGCACTCAATGATCCGACAAGGCGGGAAATACTTCAACTGCTGCAGGAAAGGGATATGACAGCCGGGGAAATAGTAGAACGTTTTAACATATCCGGGCCCAGTATTTCACATCATCTCGACTTGCTGAAGCAGGCCAAACTGGTAATAGCGGAAAAAGAGGGGCAATACATTTACTATTCATTGAATACAAC
>JAKFEJ010000734.1:0-5882 GCA_036675745.1 Chitinophagaceae bacterium
AAGGCATCTTCTTTATCATCATAATAATAGCTGCCCCACGATGTTGAGTTTTTGGAAAAGATAAGCGTGGGTTCGTTGGGATCGTAGGCGATAAAGAAGCCATATTTACCTGCAGGCAAAGCCTGGCCTTCAATTTTGACTGGTGTACTGAATTCAAATATTGTGTTTTCATTGGCTCCTGCTCTCCAGGGAGCGGCGTTGCTGTTGCCAAATCCCTGGTTAATAAACCCCGTATGGACAAGCTGGCCCCAGATTTTTCCTTCTCTTCCTTTTACGGCAGGGCGGTCATAATGAATGGTTATATCCGTCAGCCCGATGCGTTCGCTTACCGACGCTTTTTTATTACCGCCACTTGGAGCAACGGTCAGGGGTATTTGTGAAAATGCAAAAAAGGAAACAAACATGCTGAGGGTCAGCGATACAAATATTTTTTTCATACCAGTTAGTTTTATAAAATCAAGCTAAGCAGAAAAAAGCATTGTTATTATGAATTATTACCAGCGATTATTACAGGGGATGAAAAGTAAAGAGAAGGGATATGAGGTGATAGCCGGGTTGACCGGTTAGATCAGTTTATGTTCATAAGCATATTTAATAAGACCAATAACGCTGTTGGTATTGGTCTTGCGAAAAATGTTTTTCCTGTGTGTTTCTACTGTACGTTCACTAATGAATAAGGCCTCAGCAATCTGTTTATTGCTGTATTCTTTTTCAATCAGGCGGGTGATCTCAATTTCCCTGCCGGTAAGGTGTGCTTCTTCATTTTCTTTTTTGCGCTGGCTTGTTTGCTGAAGTTCGGCTACTACTTCATCACTGAAATAAATTCCGCCATCGGCTATTTTTTCAAGGGCTTTTATAAGTTCCTGTTTACCTATATTTTTTAAAACATAACCGGATATATCGGCGTCGCGGATCATTTCGTTGACAAGGTCTCCACTGCCACTCATGGACAGGGCTAATATTTTTATAGCAGGAAATTTTTCTTTTATTTTTTTTGCCAGCGCATTGCCCGATAACTGCGGCATCATTATATCGGTTAATAATATATCAACCGGGTGTTGTTCCAGTTTCTTTATTACTTCAGCAGGATTAGTAGTGGCAAAGGCAAAGCGGAATTTTTCGTGTCCCTTCAATAAAGACATTAACCCGTCAATTACGATCTGGTGATCATCTACAAGAGCCAATATTACCTTCCCGTTTTTCATGTGAATAATGAAATTGTAAAATACTATAAATCGGCGTACCCAAACAATACCGGGATAAAAGAAACAAGCCTATAAATCAGGTACAACAATTAAACCATATTCTGTAGCGGTACATGTAGCACTATTACCGTTCCGCGTCCTGGCGAAGAGTCAAAATCAACCGTTCCTTTCAGGTATTCTACCCGGGTAAGAATATTTTTCAAACCAATACCTTCAAATTTTTCCTTATCCGCAACATCAAATCCTTTACCATTGTCCTCAATAGTGGCGCTGATCCCGTCTTTTTCTTTTACCACGGAAATATCAAGCGTGGTGGCCTGAGCATGCCTGATCACATTGTTCACACATTCCTGTATTACCCGGTAAAATACGGTTTCAACACTTGAGTCAAGCCTTTCGTCCAGGCCTTCGGTATAAAGATTCACTTGCAATGTTTTTTTGTCCATTTTGTCAATAAAATCACGGATAGCTGATGCAAGACTGTTTTTTAAAAGGGCATTGGGCATCATGTTGTGGGACACATTCCGGATCTCTTTGCAGCTTTCATCTACAAGACCAATGATCTTTTCAAAAGAAACCTGTTGTTCTTTATTTTCAAATTTCACTTCCGCTTCAAAGGCGGAAAGATTCATTTTCGCGGCACTCATCATCTGGCCAACTCCATCATGCAGGTCACGGGCAATGCGCTGCCGTTCATCTTCTTCAGCCTCTATGACGGCTTTTGCTGACAGTTCCTGTTGTTTCATGATCTCGTTTTGCAAACGGGACCTTTGTTTTAACCGGTAGCGCAGCCACCCCGACAGGCTCAATAAGCCCAGCAATAAGACAACAAGGATAGTACCTGCCAGGATATAATTTTTTTTGCTCAACTGTGCTTGTTGCAGGTTGATCTGCTGTTGTTTTTTTTCAGTTTCATACAGGGTTTGCATTTCTGCAATACGATGTTCACTGCTTGTATTTACCAGGCTGTCTTTTACCCGCATAGCATCTTTCAATGAAGCATAAGCTTCATGGCTGTTGCCCGATTCACGATAAGCAGTGGACAACATCTGGAGAGCTTTCAATTTTCCCTGGGCATAGCCTGATTCACCGGCAAGTACAATGCAACGCTGCAGGTAAGGAATAGCTTCCGTATATTTTTTTTGCTGAAAGAAGACATCACCGAGGTTTACATAGCTATCACTCATTTGTTTTTTATTGGCAAAAGCGGAATCTATCTTCAATGTTTTTGTGAAAAATTCAATGGCCTTTTTATAATCGGGCGGGGAGCCATAGAGATAACAGTTGCCCATGTTATCATAAAAAAGAGATTTAGCTAATTCATTGTTTGTTGTTTCAGCAATGATTATTCCTTCCTTATCCAACGCAAAAGCTTCTTTTATTTTTCCCTGCATACCATAGATATTAGCCAGTGTATGCAGGGTAGAGATTTTCAGGGAAGGATCATTATAATTTTTTAAAAGGGCGAGAGCTTCGCTAACATATTTTTCCGCCAGGGGGAGTTTTTCCTGCGACTGGTATACCATGCCAATACTGTTGTTTGCCATGATGACTCCTTTAATGTCATTTATTCTTTCCCTGATCCGTAAAGATTTAAAATGGTTTTCCAGCGATTCAGCATGTTTGCCGGTTTGCCAAAGCATGGCGCCAATACCATTTAATGCTACAGCTTTTAAAGAATCATTTTTTTCTTTTTCAGCCAGTTCAAGCGACTGCCTGTAATATTTGCCCGATAGGTTATAGCTGCCTCTTACATGAAGAACATTACCCATACTAAGATAAGCCAGCAACTTTGACTGATCGTTATCAGATTGCTCCGCCAGCTCATAAGCTTTTTTTGCAAAAAAAATAGCGGTATCCGGATTTGAGTTGCGTGTAAGAGAAGCTAAGGTTATATATAAATCAACCCGTTTGGGACCGGAAGCTGATTGCGCAAGATCATAAAGTGAATCAATCTGTTTTGTTTGTGTCTTTGCGGAAAAAGGGAAGTATAAAAGGAATACTAAAATGGCGGCGATCGTTTTTATACGGATAGCCCCTTTTATGATAATTATAGGCAGTAACATCAGCAGTGTTCTTCAATAAGATTATTTTTTGCAAATAAAATAGTAAGGTAATTGTTTTAAAGTCCCAGTACTTCTTTCATACTAAAGATACCTTTTTTGCCTTTGATAAACTCTGCGGCCAGTACGGCTCCCAGGGCAAAACCCTGCCGGTTATGCGCCGTATGAATGATCTCAATATCATCTATTGGCGATGAGTATCTGATGCTATGTGTACCGGGAGCAGGATCTTCTCTTTTGCTGATGATGGGGAGTGCCGTGGTATCAGCGCTTTGTTCATTCACCCATTTTGTTTTTCGTTGAACCTGTTCCAGGATTTGTTCGGCTAGTGTAATAGCGGTTCCGCTAGGTGCGTCTTTTTTCTGCGTATGGTGAATCTCTTCGATGCTGATATTATATTCAGCATGCGGGGCCATCAGCGTTGCTAATTTTTTATTCAGTTCAAAAAAAATATTGACGCCAACACTGAAATTACTGGC
Organism: Chitinophagaceae bacterium; assembly: GCA_036675745.1. Classification (GTDB taxonomy): domain Bacteria; phylum Bacteroidota; class Bacteroidia; order Chitinophagales; family Chitinophagaceae; genus Terrimonas_B. The sequence continues at coordinate 3,748 of JAKFEJ010000734.1, forward strand.
ATATAAAAAAGCTCCGTTTTGTTCTTTGCAATAATCGTTTATTTCATTGATGCGTTCTGTCCAGCCGGTAGAACCGCAAACAACCGGTGTGCCATACCCGATTATTTTTTTAATATTCTCAAAAGCACTGTGAGGGCTTGTAAATTCAATAGCGGCATCTGCTTTGTTTACATTCTCTTTGGTAAAATCTTCCAGGTTTTCGTCATTGATCTTTAAGACAATTTGGTGTCCCCGCTCAAGAGCAATTTCTTCAATAGCTTTTCCCATTTTGCCGTAACCGATCAGTGCGATATTCATTTTTAAAAGAGAAGTTTTTAAATTAAAAATTTTGAATTGTGAAGATAACGATAGACAGCGATTGGCTAAAACTTCAAAACCGTAAATTTTGGAATTGATCAGTTTGTGCAGGCGGTAAAGTCTGCGACTTTAAGCTTATTACTGCGAAGTCGGAGACTTCCCGCAGAGCTTTTGAAATAAAAAACCATGTACTTACGGGTACATGGCTTTTTATATACAGTGGCTATTAATATCGTTATTGTTGAAGGAACATAGTGTCTACCGTCGTTACGCTGCCAGCAGTAACGCTGATATCATTTCTGAGTGTATCAGTATAAGGATCTGCAGGTAAAAACTGTAGTGTGTAATTGCCAGCTGCTAAACCACCAATCCAGTAGCCTCCTGTAGCGCCTGTAAAAGTGCCGGCAATAGTATCGGTACCCTGTATTGCCCGTACATTGGTCAATACATCAGTTGGCATTACTACGCCGCGCAGGCTACCACCTACTGATTCTAAAGAAGTGCGGATAACAGGCTTTAAAATATATTTTCCACCACCTGTAGTTACTATTGACCTGGATGCATCAAAGTCAAGGATCATTTTATATACAAGGCCTGCATCCACATCCTGGTGTATGTTTAATTTTAAACCGGATTGTTGCGCACTGGGTGTTTCAAGCTGGGATTCTACTCCATCTACTACGATAGAATTATCATCCCCCAGTACAAGCCTTATTTGCTGGATCCTGCCTGCAGGAATATCCGCATTAACTAATAGGGTGTCCTTGTTGTCTACAAAATCTAACAAATTGTAGACGCCTTGCGCTACGCCAGGCAAACTTTGCCACCCGTTTTCAGTATCACTCGTAAAATTGATCTGTACATCCTGTACATCTACGTTAACAGCATCGTAATCTCCCGGATCATCGGTTAAAAAAACCTGGAGACTGGCTTTACCATTGTTGTTGTTATCATTTTTAGTGCAGGAAACAAAAACAAAAAGACAGATAATAGCTGAAACAGAGGCGATAATAAAAAAATGTTTTTTCATTGGGTAATTTTTCTATTAGGGTTCAAATTATATGCCATAGCCTGAATTTTTTAACGAAATAAACAGACAACAGCACTGTATAAAAATATATTCTTGTTGATTAAACCCAATACGAAACTATAAGTCTTAGTAAATTTCCCTGTATGTCGAGCCAGAACTGCAAAAGATATTTAAAACCGGGAAGGAAGAAGCGTGGTGTTTTTCTTTTTACTCATATTAAGCACCAGGCTAAGGCCACTTGTGCCGGCCATTTCACTATATCCTGGTTTGAAACGCAAACTAAGATCAGGACTTACATCAAAACCTTTTAAATGTGCATCAACTGCCGCATCTACTACATTCAATCCCCATAGCAAGACAAAAAAGAGAACTGAATAATCAATATCACGACGATAGCTGTCACGGGCAGAACGTAGTCGCCCCTCTGAAATAGGTTTCAGGTAATCCTCAATATCAGTAAACCGGGCTGAGTCAGCAGCAGTAGCACCAGGCTTACTCATGTTGTATTTTATCTCGTAAGCTTTACGTGTGTCTTTATAAGTTTGCAAGTTGAAAAAAAAGACATAGGCAGATGTACCTAATGCACCATATACAATCGGAACCTTCCAGTATTTTTTATTATAAACCTGCCCCCAACCCGGAAGAATGGCGGAACGAATAGCTGCTTTCCGTGGATTATAAACATTTACTTTTTTTACTTTCTTTCCTTCAGGTGCAGTAGTATCAATAACAGCAGTAACAGTCTTTAATGAATCGGCAGATCCGATAGCTATCGGATTTAATACTTCTTTTTCCTGCGCAAATGATA
>JAKFEJ010000588.1:0-5816 GCA_036675745.1 Chitinophagaceae bacterium
TCAACAGCACGTAATGCTACATTAGCCCTGGAAATAGATTTAAATAAATTCTGCCAGGTTCGTGAAACAAATGCGCCCATTGTAGGTGTAACAAGGTTGTAATGTTCCAATGCATCAATTTCACCAACATCACCCGTGCCACCGCCACCTTTATAGGCATCGTCTGAACGAACACTTCCATACGCCCAATTGCTATAGATGGGTCCTATCATATCTCCGTTTCCAATAGCAGCATAGGCGGCAGTCACCAATCCATCTACAGCTGTGGGTGAGGTCAAATCCGCTGAAGATAAAACACCGGTTGGCGTATAGTCTAATTGTTTTTTACAAGAACTGAACAACAACACTGCTGATGCTATAGCTCCCGTTATAATAATACTTTTCATTTTGATTTTCATTTAATAGTTAGAATGATGCGTTAATACCAAATGTGTATGTTTTTGGTATGGGAATAGGATTAAAATCAATCCTTTCAGGATCGGGGCCTAAATATTTTTTGCTATCAAACCAGAATACATTTTCGGCCATGAGGTAAAAGCGAACCCCTGAAAAAACAGACCGTGGTTTAAGTGTATAACCAAGTTGTATGTTCCTTACTTTAAAGAATGAAGTGCTTACCATAAAGTAATCTGATGTTCTCCCTTCATTATTATTATCCTTGAGAGTTGTAGCCGGTATATTAGTATTGGTGTGTTGTGGTGTCCATCCATTGAATACGCCAGGGCCTACATTTTCCCTGCTTCGCATCAGGTTATTGAAAAGTGTGTACACATCAAATCCTGATCTGCCAGCAACACCTGAACCAAAAATGGACAGATCAAACATTTTATAATTCATGTCTATTCTTGCACCATATTCTAAATCTGGCAATGTAGTACCAATCCATGTCCTGTCTAAATCGTTAATTACTCCATCATTGTTAATGTCTGCATAGCGTATTCTGCCCGGACCTGCCCCAATTTGTGTTGGTGCTTTATCCACTTCTGCCTGTGATTGGAACAACCCATCTGTTTTAAAACCGAAAATATCAAACTGTGAATGGCCAATGATAGTATTCACCAGGTTTCCGGCGTAAGCAGGGCGAACTACTTCGGGCAGCTCTGTTATTTTATCCCTGAAATGGGCAAAATTGAGTTGCACATTATAATTGAAATCTCCTTTTTTCTGACCACGATAGCCTATCACCAATTCCCATCCCTTGTTTGTTTTGGAAGCTCCGTTCACGGGTTTGGTTTGACCTTCACCCAATGCGGATGCTACGGGTGGTGTAATGAGTATGCCTGAGGTATTTCTTGAAAAATAATCGAAGGAGCCAAATATTTTATTTTGCAGCAAAGTAAAATCCAATCCTGCATTCACTTCATCGGTAGTTTCCCATTTAAGGCTGGAGTTAGCAGCCTGGGTTTGTACAAAACCCGATGGCAGTGTACCTGTATTGGCACCTGATAAAGAATAAGCCGTACCAATGTTCATGTATTGCTCCCAGAAGCCGCCTACCAATTGCGATAATACTGTTCCATACCTTGTATCAAATAATCCGAAACGGCTTATATCACCAATTTGCTGGTTGCCCACACGGCCAACACCAACTCTTAATTTTAATTCAGAAAACAATTTATTATTTACCATGAATGCTTCCCTGTCTATTCTCCATCCTACTGAAGCGGCGGGGAAAATACCAAACCTGTTGTCTGCGCCAAAGCGGGATGATCCATCACGGCGAATGGTAAACGCCGCCAAATATTTATCTGAAAAATTATAATCAATACGTCCGAATAAAGAGAATAAACGGTTACCGCTTGAGCCGCCAAAAATGCTTGAATTGCCCGTGCCAGAACTCAATGTAAAATAGTCTTCGGTTTGAATAGCGAAGCCTTCTTTTCTGTTTACCTGGAAGTCAAAGTCAGTTTGAATGTATTCAGTTCCCGCTAAAAATTTAAAACTATTGTCATCGTTCAAATTCCAATTGTAACGTACCGTATTGGAAAAAGTAGTGCTTACCAATTTGTTCCTGTCTAATGTAAGGCTGTTGGTCGTCCTGTTAAAAGCGCCTTCTGTGAAAGTGGGCAAAATTACTTTACTTAAATACGTTGTATAATCTGTCCCAAGGCTCGACCTGAAAAATAAATTTTTAATGGGCTGGATTTCTACAAACACGTTGCCGAAAGCTGTTAGCTTGTTTGCATTATCCCATCTTGACAAAAACTGCATGTGTAGCGGGTTATTTCTATCGGAATAACCACCGCCTGATGCACCTGCGAATGTCTTTCCATCTTTTTGATAAACCGGAATGGTAGGCGCTAAAAATACTGCTAAAGCCGTTGTAGGTGCGCCGCCAATATCCTTGGAAGCCAGCGTTTCGTTTGAATTAGCTACACGTAAATTAACACCAAACGAAACTTTGTTATTAAATGCTCTTGTAATGGCGTTGATGCTTCCGCTTAACCGTTCGTAACCGGTATAGCGCAACATGCCGGTGTTTTTATAATGGCTAAGATTGATTTCCACTGATGAATTTCTACCACCAACTGAGGCGGTTAAACTGTTATTGGTTACAAGGCCCGTTTTATACATTACATCCTGCCAGTCTGTATTACCTGCAGGTGTATTTTGATCGCCGCCAACAAAAGGCTTAACGGTTACAGCATTTAATACCGGGTTATCAAAATCATTATTCCAGTTAAAATCATAGATCTCGCCATAAGCATCCGCAGGGTTTTGCTTGTCGTTAACAGATGCCTGCCACAAAGCTCTTCCCCTGTCTGTAGCATTCAGCATATCAAACCTTACTGATTTTTCTGATTGTGCAGAAACGCTGGTATTAAATTGAAAATTTACTTTTCCATCAGTGTTACCACCGTTTCTGGTAGTAACGATAATGACACCATTAGATGCACGGGAACCATAAATAGAAGCAGCCGAAGCATCTTTTAATACTTGCATTGAGGCAATAGTTGCGGGATCAAGATTTTGAAATACTTCGGGCCTGGTGGTAGGCACCCCATCTATAATATATAGCGGGTCGGTATTTCCCAAAGTATTAGCACCACGAATAAGTACCCTTGCATTGCTGCCGTTTGGCGAACCGCTTCCCCTTTCAATATACAAACCGGCCACCCGTCCCTGCAAGGCCTGCATTGTATTACCGGACGTATTATTTTTTACTGGAGCCATATCTACCACGGCCACAGCGCCGGTTACATCTTTTTTCCTTTGAGATGTATAACCGGTAACAACTACCACCTCCTCTTCTTTTACACCTTCCTCCATTTCAATAGCTACATCCAGATCATCGTTTTTTATTTTGACAGTGATAGGTTTCATTCCTACATAAGAAAATGTCAGATCATTACCTGCAGATGCTTCAATGGAAAACTTTCCTGAAACATCTGTAAGCACTGTTTTATTTTTTGTTTGAACCGAAACGCCGGGAAGAGGTGTTTTATCCGATTTGCCAGTAACAGTGCCGGTAATAGTTTTTTGCTGGGCAAACGAAAAAACCGCCAGCAATAAAAGGGGCAACATGAAAAATGATTTTCTCATAATCGTAGATTTTAAGAATGAATAATTAGTCAGGGTCACATTTACGGCCCGAAAGGAAAATGGCAGGGCCTTGAGCGTCGTTTGTTTTTTCATTTGCAGCAGTTTTTAGTTTATTAAATGAAGGCAGCGTCTTTATCTGAGATAAGTTTTTCTATTTCGCTAATGGTATATTCCGGCCAGCCACCTGTTTTAGAAGCCACCAACGCCCCTAATCCGCTGGCGAAAACCAATGCTTCTTCCGGTTCTTTTTCATTGATTATTTGTGAAAGAAAGGCGGCCAGGAAAGAGTCGCCGCTGCCAATGGTATCAGCCACCTGCACTTTAAAACCCGGGTGCCTGTGCCAACTGCCCCGAAAGTTTACAATTGCACCGTCGCCACCCATTGTCACTATCACTGAACGAATCTTGAATTTGTCCTGTATGAGTTGCATCCTTTCTTCAATGCTTTTGTATTCTGCAAACCAACCGGTGATCAATTCCAGTTCAGCCAGGTTCATTTTAACTACATCACATTTAGTCAGTAATTCTTTTACTATTTTGCGGTTATAGTAGGGTTGACGAAGATTTATGTCGAGAACTTTATTACTTGCTATTTCCAGTAGTTGAAACAATGTGTCTTTCGATTTTTTATTTCGTGCCACAAGGCTGCCGAAAACAAAATAGCCTGCGTCTTTTATCAATGATTCTGTTGTTGCATCAAACTGTATATTATCCCAGGCGGCAGGAGCAACGATTTCATAGCTCATTTCACCATGCTCATTTGGCGTAGCATGAACAATGCCTGTTGGCGTATCATAATCCAACTGGATGAATTCGGTATTGATACTTTTCGCCTTGAGAATATCAAGCAAATCTTTTCCTCTTTGATCAACACCTACTCTTGTTAGTAGTGCCGGGTTTTCGCCAAGCTGATGTAAATGATAAGCTACATTCATGGGAGCGCCGCCGGGCACTGCTTTATCAGGTAGTATGTCCCAAAGTATTTCTCCGAAACAAACTAATTTTTTTGAAGAGTAAACCATACAGCAATCGTTTTATTTTATTTCAAATTTTGATTCCAGTTTGTCAACAGGTATTTTTTCTTTTCCTTTTGTTCTATTTAAAAGTTTTGATTCTAATTGTTCCAGCGAAACACCTTTGGTTTCAGGCATTTTAAATAATACCCATAAAAGCTGGAGTATCATCATTAGCGCAAAAAACAGGAAGATCTTTGCGGGACCGATATTGGGGTTGTTGGCGAAAAAAGGAAATACGGCTGTTACCAATGCAGCCATTATCCAATGCACTGAGCTGCCCAGGGACTGGCCATAAGATCGAACCTGGTTGGGGAAAATTTCTGAAATAAATACCCAGATAACAGCTCCCTGGCCAATAGCATGCGATGCAATGAAGAAGAAGAGAAGGAATGGAACGATCATGCCACCGAGATATTGAAAATGAAAAGCAGCAGCAACAGCACCAAGTGATAATATATATCCTATTGAACCAATCAACATTAATTTTTTTCTGCCTAACCTGTCAATAAGATATAAACCAAGCATGGTGAAGACAAGGTTCACCAACCCGATACCGGCACTTTGAAGAAAGGCAACGCTTTTACCTATTCCTGCCAATTCAAAAACCCGTGGGGCAAAATAGATAACGGCGTTTATACCAGACATCTGGTTAAAAAAAGCAATCAGGATAGCCAGTAAGATGGGAACAGTAAATCGCTTTTTAAAAAAAACAGAGAGGCTTGCTTTTTGTTTTTCTTCATCAATGGAACGATGGATAGCGTCAATAGCTTCATCCACACCTTCGGGGTCTGAAACTTCTAATATTTCACGGGCCTTCTGGTACTCCTTTTTATGTACCATCAACCAGCGTGGACTTTCCGGTACGAAGAACATCAGGATAACAAATAATATAGCCGGGAAAGCTAATATTCCCAACATCCATCGCCAAGCCTCTTCATCAATGCCGCTTAATAAATAATTAGAAAAATAAGCCAGCAGTATTCCAAATACAATATTGAATTGGAAGGTAGCAACTAATTTACCCCTGTTTTTTGCCGGAGCTATTTCTGAAATGAACATGGGGGCAACAACGGATGAAGCTCCAACACCTAATCCGCCCAGGAAGCGAAAGACCATAAAGGATATAACCTCTGGGGCAAGGGCAGATCCAACAGCGGAAACCAGGAAAAGTATTCCTATACCGATCAATACTTTTTTTCTCCCATATTTCTCCGCGGGTATTCCACCGAATAATGCCCCTATAATAGTACCATATAA
>JAKFEJ010000421.1:0-5793 GCA_036675745.1 Chitinophagaceae bacterium
GCCGGTCGTAAGGTCATTGACAAATTATTGCAAAAACTTCCTGTAAAGCTTCGTTATGAGTTGAAAAAATATTACCCGGAGATCTACCAGCATTTGACGGACTTTAAAGAAGATTGGCTTTTGAAGATTTGCAAAAAAAACTTATCGGCGGGTATAAAGCAGGGTCTTTACCGGCAAAGTATAAATTTAGATGTGATCTCAGTCCACCTGGTAAACCTGGTTATGGAAAAAAGCCAGGACGGATTTTCAAAAACAAAAAATTATCCTGCAGAAGAAATAAAAAGGCAATTAACAGAATTTGAATTGTCTGGTATCTGCACGGAGAAAGGAAGAACCTTTTTAGGAAACTGATTTCAACGCAAATGATATAAAATTAACCTGAAACAAGGTGCAATCAGGACACCAATTAAATAGTAATTGAAAAATAAAAACTAATGAAAAAATTATTGACAATAGAGCATAAAGCTGTTAACATAGATATTGCTTTATTAATTGCACGGGTTGCGATTGCAGCATTCATGCTGGTACACGGATTGCCAAAAATGGAAAAGTTTTTTTCCGGTGAGCCAGTTGCTTTCGCTAATGTATTTGGACTGGGACAGGAGCTTTCCATGGGGCTTGCTGTTTTTGCAGAGGTCATTTGTTCCGTATTCATCCTGCTGGGGCTGGGAACAAGACTGGCTGTTATTCCGCTCATCATTACCATGCTGGTAGCCGTGTTTTATATTCATGGCGCCGATCCCTTTGTTAAACAGGAAATGGGACTGCATTATTTGATTACTTATGTTGCGCTTATAATAATGGGTAGCGGCAGGTATTCACTGGATAATTATTTGTTTGCAAATACACAGCGTAATTACAGAACGCTGCTCTCCTGAAAAAGCAACATAATTTTTTTACATAGCGGCTGCACTACCAGTGCAATGGTATGATATTTATCAATAGTTTTTTATTGATCCTTATCAAAACCCAACGCACAAAGCCAATCCCGATAACCATCGGAACAAAAGATCTGCAATTGCTACTCGCAGTAAACAACAGGCGATAACCTAAACCTCAAACTAAGAAGACATATTTATTAACCGTCTTTCAAGATTTGATTTTCTTAACTTTGCCTTATGCAAAACAAGAATGCCCGTTCGGTTTCAGCGTTCAATAATGAATTAAAGCTAAAGGGGTTTAATTCATTCCAAATAGAAAGCGATGGAAATGCAACACGTATTTATAGCAGAAAGGACTTTTATAAAATTTGCCTGACAACAGGAAAAAGCATCATTCATTATGCAGATAAAAGTTTTGATGCAGAAGGAACTGTTTTATTTTTTGGCAACCCACACATCCCTTATTCCTGGGAGACAATCTCAACAAGCTATGTGGGTTACACCTGCTTGTTTTCAGAAGAGTTTTTAAAGTCAGACCGTTCCGAAAGCTTGCAACATTCCCCATTATTTAAGATTGGTGGCACACCTATTTTAAAAATAACAAAGCAGCAACGGGAGTTTTTAAGCACACTCTTTCAAAAAATGATTGATGAACAACAGACCAATTATGTCTATAAAGACGACCTGATCCGCAACTACATTAACCTGATTATTCATGAAGCTTTGAAACTGCAGCCTTCGGAAAATTTTGACCAACATAGAAATGCTTCTTCCCGAATTACTTCTGTGTTTCTGGAACTTTTGGAAAGACAATTTCCTATTGAAGACAGCGAAAGACCGCTTCAGTTAAAGACAGCACAGGATTATGCAAAAAGCCTGAATGTACATGCTAATTACCTGAACCGGGCCGTAAAAGAAGTTACGGGCAAACCTACTACTGCTCATATTTCTGAAAGAATTATCAATGAAGCAAAAGCATTGTTGCAGCACACAGATTGGAACATTTCGGATATTGCTTATGCACTTGGTTTTGAATATCCCACCTACTTCAACAACTTCTTTAAAAAAATTACCGGCACTAATCCAAAGTCATTACGAGTACAGGAGGTTTGAAATTCTTAATGATTGGTTTGATAATCGTTACCTATACAGGTAATGACTGAAATACCTTTGTGGTATATTATCAAATTGATGAAAATGAACACATCCGACCAACAAAACATCACTAACCAGGAAAGCAAAGATATTTTTGATAGAATGCGTTCAGGCGAACCCATTCGATTGGATGATGCCCAATACACCAAAGTTCAAGCCGTAGTTGACCGCACGATAAAACTGAACGCAAAACTAAATACCTCGGAAGATGTTGAGCAGATAAGGAAAAATTTAAGCGAAATAACAGGCACCGGTATAGATGCATCAACAATAGTATTCGTTCCGTTCTACACCAACTTTGGCCGGTTCATAACAATAGGCAAAAATGTATTTATCAACCACGCCTGTTCTTTCCTTGATATGGGTGGAATTACTATTGAAGACAATGTATTAATAGGTCCGAAAGTAAACCTCATTACAGAAAATCATCCGTTAAATCCCAACGACCGGACATCCTTGATTTGTAAACCGATTGTGATAAAGCGTAATGCGTGGATTGGTGCGGCAGCTACTATTTTGCCCGGTGTTACCATTGGCGAAAATGCTGTAGTGGCAGCAGGTGCAGTGGTTTCTAAAGATGTACCGGCAAACACAGTTGTAGGTGGGGTGCCTGCTAAAATTATTAAAACAATTCAGTAATCATAAAAATTAAAAAATGAAACAGATAGCAATTATAGCCGTTTTGTCCCTTTTAATGTTTGGACAGGCTTATTCTCAAACAGGCCAAAAAAAAGAACTCATGGATAACACAGAGCAAAAAGAACACTACACCTTTAATCTAAGCGATAAGGTTACCCGTCAGGCAGTAATGTTCAAAAACCGTTATGGTATCACCATAGCAGCCGATTTATACATTCCTAAAAATCGTGGCAGTGAGCCTTTGGCAGTACTTGTCATTAGTGGACCTTTTGGTGCAGTGAAAGAGCAGTCTTCGGGACTTTATGCAAACGAATTAGCTGCCAGGGGGTTTGTGACATTGGCATTCGACCCTTCCTTCACAGGAGAAAGCGGCGGAGAAGTTCGTAATGTTGCCTCACCTGATATTTTTACAGAAGACTTCAGCGCAGCGGTGGACTACATTGGCTTGTTACCTTCAGTTGACCGTAACCGTATTGGTGTTTTGGGAATTTGTGGTTTGAGCGGTATGGCGCTTACTGCCGCCACAAGCGATACCCGGATTAAAGCGGTAGCCACGGCTTCTATGTATGATATGTCCCGCAGTATGAGCCGTGGTCATAAAGATGGTTATACATTAGAACAGCGCAAAAAAGTTATTGATTGCCTAAGCCAGCAGCGCTGGACAGATGCAGAGAACGATAATTATGCGGTAGGCTTACACGAAGTTCCGTTTGACGAAAACGGCAATATTGTAAAAGGAAATCGTGTGCTTCCAGAAACACTTCCCTCGAAACCAGACCCTGTTTTAGCTTCTTTCTTCGATTATTACAGGACAGCACGTGGTTTTCACCCAAGGTCCATCAACTCTGCAACAGCGTGGACGGCTACAACACCAATGTCGTTCTTCAGTTTTCCGATGGCAGCAAACATTGAGATGATTTCGCCTCGTCCGATTATGCTGATTGCAGGAGAAAATGCTCACTCTCGTTATTATTCAGAAGATGTTTATAAAATGGCTTCCGAACCGAAAGAATTGGTGATTATACCCAAAGCAGACCACGTTGATTTATACGACAGAGTGGAATTGATTCCATTGGATAAGTTGGAGACATTTTTCAAAAAGCATTTGAAGTAAAAAAAATTAGATAAGTTTATGAAACATTCATTTCTAATATTTCTGTTCTTTATGTCAATTGTTGGCAGTGCCTCATCTTGCGATACAAACAATGACAATCCCAATACCAGTATAGAAAACAACGATAACAATACTATGATGGGCAGCAAAATAAAAATAAGAATTGGTTCCAGGATATTTACCGCTACGCTCTATGATAATGCCACAGCCACAGCATTTAAAGCCCAATTGCCGATGACGATCCCTATGAAAGAATTAAATGGCGATGAGAAGTTTTATGATTTACCGGAAAGAGTGCCGACGAATGCTTCAAATCCGGGAACAATTAAAACTGGTGATCTGATGCTTTTTGGTTCAAGCACATTAGTACTTTTCTACAAAACTTTTTCAACATCCTACAGCTATACACGGCTCGGGCGAATTGATAATTCTTCGGGATTGGCTGCCGCATTGGGTTCTGAAAGTGTAACAGTAACTTTTGAAGTGGAGTAGAAATTGAATTGGCTGATTAAATAATACCATAGAAATTCAAAGAATAAAGAACATGCCCTTAACACAGCAATAGCGGCAGGTATTCACTGGATAATTATTTGTTTGCAAATACACAGCGTAATTATAGAACGCTGCTCTTCTGAAAAGCAACACAATTTTCCTCATATAGCGGCTGCACTACCCGTGCAATGGTATTGATATTTATCAATAGTAACTATTGATTTTTATCAATGCCTTTTCTTGTTTGTCCTCAATGGAGCGGGGTTTTAGACGGTGTAGCTTTGTGCTATCAATTGCGGAAAAGCAAATTTTATTATTAAGTAAAAAGCAAGTAAGATGAGTACTAAAGAACAAAGCAACCCATTTATATGTGATCCCGAAACAGGGGTTTGCGAAATGCCGGCTAAACAAGTGCCTGGTAGGGGTATCGATATTTCAGCTAATCAAAAAAAGGTCAGGGTGGTTTATTTTACTGATCCTATCTGTTCATCCTGCTGGGGTATTGAGCCTCAATTGAGAAAACTAAAATTAGAATACGGCGATTACTTTGATATTGAATACAGGATGGGTGGCCTGCTGAAAGGATGGGATGTCTATGGTGGAAAAGATGTAAGCGGACCAACAGATACAGCCCAGCATTGGGACGAAGCAAGTGCTCACTATGATATGCCCATTGATGGTGATGTATGGCTGGAAGATCCTTTGACTTCCTCTTATCCGCCTTCTATTGCTTTTAAAGCCGCACAATTGCAGGGAGAAGAAAAAGCGCTGCTTTTTTTAAGAAGAATAAAAGAGATGGTCTTTTTGGAAAAAAAGAATATTACAAAATGGGAACACCTGGTGCAGGCAGCTTTGGAAACAGGGCTGGATACCCGAAAATTCAAAGATGATTTTGAAGGCAGGGCAAAGGAATTGTTTGAAGAAGACCTGGCACTGGCCAGACAGTTAGGTGTACGGGGGTTTCCAAGTATATTTTTTAAAGATGAAGACAATAACCGATTTTTGGTTTACGGTTCTAAGCCTTACGAGCAGTACGAACAGGCTTTACTAAAACTTTATCCCCAGGCTGCAAAACAAACTATTGACATATCCTGGGAAAATCTTTTCGCCCATTATCCTACATTAACGACAAAAGAGTTTTCGGTATTGACCGGTAAAACAAAAGAAGCTGCAGTGATATTTTTGAATAGCTTACATGAGCAAAAAAAGATAGATAAATATGATTCGAAGAATGGTGTTTTATGGAAAGTAAGGAACTAAGCATAGTTGTTGCTACAGAACGTCTAAAAAGTTAATCATGGAAAAAGAAATAGTAATCATCGGTGGCGGTTTCGCAGGGATCAACCTGGCAAGGAATTTAACCAACGTAAAAAATTTTCATATTACACTTGTTGATAAGAATAATTACAATTTCTTCCCACCTCTTTTGTACCAGGTGGCCACCGGTTTCCTGGAAGTTTCCAATATCAGTTATCCCTTCCGGAAACTATTTCATGGAAAAAAGAATATCAA
>JAKFEJ010000243.1:0-5783 GCA_036675745.1 Chitinophagaceae bacterium
TTTATAAATGATCTGGCCCTGTGGTGTACGTGCAAAACCAAAGCCCCAGATATCACCCATTTCACCACCTACTTCGGCGATGATGCTGGCATTTCCGCTGGTGCCGATTACCTGTTGTTTATCTCCACCTAACTCTTCTGCCAGCGCCAGTACTTTACTTTTGTTTGTTGACCAGGTGATAGTTGTGTTCCATTGGAAGTCTTTTGTTTTGATTGGACTACCATTCAACACGATCTCAATGCCCTGGTTCCTGATTTCGCCGGCATTTACTGTTGCTCTTGAGTAACCGGTTGACTGATCAATCCGGATAGGAATGATCTGGTTTTTAGTAAAAGTTCTGTATACACCAAAGTCAAAGCCTATCCTGTTTTTAAGAAACTTCATTTCCAGGCCTGCTTCATAGCTGGTAGAAATTTCAGGCTTAAGATTAGTATTATATAAAGTATTATCGGCTGTGGCAGAACTTGGGAAATCACTCAGCAGGTAATATTTTAATGTTTCATAAGGTTTGGTGCCATTACCAACTTGTGCATATGACATCCTGAGTTTTGCATACGAGATCTGCCTGGGCAAATGAATCAGTTTGCTAAGAATAAAACTTGTATTGACCGAAGGATAAAAGAATGACCAGTTGTCTTTGGGTAATGTGCTTGACCAATCATTGCGGCCCGTAATATCAAGGAATATTTTATCATCAAAAGAAAGATTGGCAAAAGCATAAACGCTGTTGATATCATAGTTGGAATGGGCTGGTTTGAAAATGATGTCGTATAAACCGTTTGATAATTTATAGACTCCAGGCGTCACCAACCCGTTGATATAGGCATTGGTAGAATTGTACCTGCTGCGCAACAAATTTCCCCCTGCAGAAGTGGATAAAGAAAAACGGTCGCTGAGTTTACTTTTATAAGTCAGCAACGCATCGCTGTTGATCTCATATTTGGCAATATTCAACTCCCGGTAATAGCCTTGCGCAAAGTTGGCAGTGTTATAAGGCCGCCGTTGTCTTCTTTCATCGGTGCTATAGTTTACACCTGAGCGCAGTCTTAGTTCCAGGTTCTTTGTAATGCTGTATGCACCTGAAAGGTTGGCGATAATATTATGATTGTTTTGCGAATTGATCATTTCATGAGCAATCAAAAACGGGTTGTCAATAAAAGAACTGAAAGGATGGATTTGCTCTAATTGTTCCTTACCTTTTTCCCAAATGGGGCGATACCAGTTAAGGTCCACATTGGGGTTCTGAAAAATCATGAAATAGGCGATAGACTGGTTGTTGTAACCGGTAGCGGGAAGGTTATCGCTTGTTTTGTTAGTATAGTTGACCTTAGCATTCAACGTAATCTTATCTGATATTTTTTGATTGCCGGAAAAAGATGCAGTCAACCTTTCAAACCCGGTATTGGGCATAATCCATGCATTTTTTGAATGAGTAACTGAAGCTCTCATGCTACCATTGTTATTACCGCCTTCCATGGAAACGCTATTGGTTAATGTTGAACCATGCCTCCAGAAATCTTTGACGTTACCCGGATATGCTACCCATGGCACTCTTGTTGCTGATTGCTTTTCTATTGCAGGATCATACTGAAAATATTCCTGTCCTCTGAACGGTGGACCAAAAGCGCTGCTGGTGCTGCCTGTATTGGGGCCATCAGCAGAAGCCTGATAGGAATAATAAAGATCACCGGCCGGAGTAAATGTTTTACCAACTCCCTGTCCATACTCATGTTGATAATCGGGCCATTTTAAAACACTACTGATCGAATAATTGGAGTTGACGGATATGCCAATACCTTTTGTTTTTTTGCTGCCTGATTTAGTAGTGATGATCAAAGCGCCATTCGCAGCACGGCTTCCATATAATGCTGTTGCGCCTGGACCTTTCAATACAGAAATACTTTCGATATCGTCCGGGTTAATATCAGCAATCCCATTGCCAAAATCTACCGGCACATCATTACCTGAACCTGCATTGTAAGCTTGCGAAACGGTAGAGCCTGTCATCTGGCTATTTATGGGAACCCCATCTACAATTATTAATGCATCGTTATTGCCTGCAAGTAATGACCGGTCCCCGCGCAGGTTGATTCTCATAGAACCTCCAGGTCCTGATCCGGTTCCTGACAAGTTAAGCCCGGCTACTTTTCCTGATAAAGCAGAAGCCCAGTTATCCGAGCGGGCATCCGTCATCTGGTTTTCATTTATATTTTGCGTGGCATAGCCCAACGCCATTTGTTCCCGTTTAATTCCAAGAGCGGTAACAACAACTTCTTCTAACGCTTTGGTTTCTTCTGTCATGGAAACATTGATGGTATTAGCAGCGCCAATCTTTTTTTCCATAGTGCCTAAGCTAATAGCGGAAAAAACCAACGTTTCTCCTGTACTTGCCTGGATGGTAAACTCTCCTTTATCATTAGTGGTAGTACCACGGCTGGTTCCTTTTACCTGGACTGTTGCTTTCGGGATAGGAGTGCCATCGGCATTTTTTACTACACCACTGATGGTTTTTTGTTGTGCCGATACAGCGGCAGTTACCATCACCAGCAGTAAACCCAGAATCAGGTGCCGGGCTGCTGCTGTCTTTCCGGTTAGAATAGATGTAAGCGATCTCATAAGTGTTAAATTATAGATGTTGATTAATTGACTATGTAAAAAGATGGACAAGCGTTTCAGGGATGAAAGCTGGAGATAAGGTATTATCAGCCGGATGCGGCTGAATGGTTTCTTTCTTACCTGGCGGCAAAGAAAAGATAATTTCATACAAGCAATCTTTAGGTTTTTGTTATGCAATCATTAACTAATTATGACCATGATTGAAGTTTTATTTCTATACATGGTCACAGTATTTATTTCAATATGTATTGTTCAGCCAGTTTATTGAAAGTTTCTACCTGTTCTTTTTCCCATTGTTCATTATTGCCCAAAACCTTCGCCATGATAGAAGCCACTTCTGGTGCAATGCGACGGCTTTCTTTCGCATTCAACAGCAAGGCTCTTGTTCTCCTGGATAAAACATCTTCTACTGTTCTTGCCATTTCATGTTCAATAGCCCAGGCAATTTGTGTTCTATGTATTTTTAATTCTTCACTCAGCCATTCATTAGCGGTTCCATTCATTTGTTGCCTGATCAATGATGCATCACTGCCATAGAAATAAAGAGGATCATTCCAGTCTGTATTGGCAGCAAAACCATGAATATGCAAGGATGCTGTAGCAGGTTTTTTATGTTCCCATTTCAATTCTTTTTCTATCCTGTTCACCATGTCTTCTCCCATTTTGCGGTAAGTAGTCCATTTGCCACCCAATATGGTAAAGAGTTTTGAAGCAGAGACAATGATCTTATGACTGCGTGAAATTTCTTTGGTTTTTTGATCGCCATTTTGCGGAGCTGCTAAAGGCCTTAAGCCGGCAAATACACTGAGTACATCGCTGCGTTGTGGTTTTGTAGATAAATAATTTCCGGCCGTTTCAAGAATGAAGGCTATTTCTTTTTCTAAAGCTTGTGGTTCTAATGATGCATGTTCAACAGGAGTGTCCGTTGTTCCCAATACTACTTTATCATGCCAGGGCACTGCGAATAAAACACGGCCATCACTTGTTTCGGGGATCATCAGGGCTTCTGAAGAAGGATAAAATTTTTTGTCCAGGACAAGATGAACTCCCTGGCTTACGCAAATGGTTTTGCTGCTGCCGGGTTTATCCATTTGTAAAATGTCATCTACAAAAACACCGGTCGCATTTACTACAGCCTTTGCTTTTAAATCATATATTTTTTTTGTTTCCATATCCATCACAGTAGCGCCGGATGTCTTTCCCTTATCATTTTTCAATAAATGAATTACCTGCATGTAGTTGATAGCATAGCCACCGTTTTCCCAGATGCTTTGAACCAAATTGATAGCGAGACGGGAATCATCAAACTGTCCGTCATGATACAATACGCCACCTTTCAAGCCAGTTGATTTGATGCCGGGAATTTTTTCGATTGTCTCTTTTTTGGAAATAAAAACAGAAGAACCGAGGCTCAATCTGCCTGCGATCCAATCATAGATTTTAAGACCGATCGTATATTTCAAGCGGTCCCACACTGTATAAACAGGAACAATAAAGTTTTGATCTTTTACAAGGTGTGGAGCATTGCGGTGTAATAACCCTCTTTCAATACTTGCTTCACGGACCAATTTTACATCACCCTGTGCTAAATATCTTACGCCACCATGTACCAGCTTGGTGCTGCGGCTTGAAGTGCCTTTGGCAAAATCCGCTTGTTCAACTAACAGTGTCTTATATCCCCGTGCTGTAGCGTCCAATGCAATACCAAGACCTGTTGCGCCGCCGCCAATAACGATAAGATCCCATTCTGTAGTAGCTGTAGCAATTTTTTGTAAATAAATTGCCCTGTCAATCGTGCCCTTATTTAGAAGCGAGTTAGTCATAGTTATTTCGATATGTTTCGATTTTTAGTGAAACGAAACTAAATAATAATAAAATGAAACTAAACAAAAATAATTATTCAATAATCAAAATATATCGAAATTTGAAAAAGAAATAATTATTTCATATTGTTTCGAAAAAGCTAACAATTGTTGGTAATAGTTTTATCTTTTTGAAATTCAGGCACATCTATATAAATTGAATCGGGATATATCAAAACATAATAACATGAGCACACTTCCGGAAAGGCATCGGCATATTTTATCTAAATTGAAGAAAGAGGGTAAAGTGAACGTATTGGTTCTTTGTAATGATCTGAATGTTTCTTCCGTTACTATACGTAAAGACCTGAAACTGCTGGAAGATAAATCGCTTTTGTACCGGACCCATGGTGGCGCCACATCCAGCAATCCTTATACGGTTGACCGCCCTGTTAATGAAAAAGAAAAAATACGGTCTGGTGAAAAAATGGATATTGGCGCGGTAGCGGCCGGACTTGTTGAGTCCAATGATTGTATCATCATCGCTTCCGGTACAACGGTACTTTCTTTAGCAAGAAATATAAAACCAAAAGGACAGCTTACCGTTATTACGGCTGCCCTGAATGTGGCGACTGAACTCAACCAGTATCCCGAAATAGAAGTGTTGGTGCTTGGTGGTATATTAAGAAAAAGTTCTTCCTCTGCGACAGGTATGTACGCTGAAAAAATACTGGATGATTTTTCCTGTAGTAAATTATTTTTGGGAGTGGATGGAATTGATATCGATTTCGGATTGACGACTACGCATGTTCAGGAAGCGCAACTGAACCGTAAGATGATCGCTGCTTCCCAAAAAACCATTGTGCTGGCGGATTCCAGCAAATTTGGAAAAAGAGGTTTTGGAAGGATCTGTGGATTGGAAGATATAGAGCAGATTATTACCGATAGCGGAATTTCGGATCACATGGTGAAAACATTGAAAGAAATGGGAATTGAAGTGACGATTGTGTGAGGTTTAATGTTTGAGGTTTGATGTTTGAAGCATGTATTGCAGGGACATGGAAATATAAAAAGAAAATGATTGTTAAAAATGAAGGCATAAAAACCTGTTTTAAAAGATTAAATTTGTCTAAACGATTTTAAATATGGAGACTATAGTAGTGCAGGCAGCAAACGCCGCGGAATTGAAAATGATTGAAGAGTTTCTGAAAAAAAATAAATTTAAAAGCCGTGTTTTAACAGATGATGACAAAGAAGACATTGTTCTTGGTAAACTAATGGAAGAGGTAGATTATAATGAAACCACTTCCACGGATTCATTTATAAAAAAGCTTCGCAGTTAATGCAAGTCATCACTACCCGGCA
>JAKFEJ010000561.1:0-5770 GCA_036675745.1 Chitinophagaceae bacterium
TGTGATATACTACGATTCTCTTAATAACCCCATTGCTCATATAAATATTTGTTTTCATTGTGAACAAATTGTATTTCACCCTGCTTCGCCCGCTGAGAATGGATTTTTAAATATTGAGGATACAGACACAAAAAAAGATGGGAAGACCTTAAAAAATTATTTTCTGATAATGGCCTAAAAATTTATGAGGGGAATTAATTACTCCACTCTCACACTCCCCTGTTGTGCTGAGGTGTTCTGCAAAAGAAAAAGAAAGGTGACTAAAATCGAAGGCCGAAAGAATAAAAAATTGAAGGTTGTGCTTCGTTTGCAACGGAGCATCGGCTTCTAAGAAGCCGTAAAAAATAGTCGCTGAAAGATCATTGCTTTTGCCTCACCGATAAAAATGGCTGACTTTAAGTCATGAGAGAATTTTCTTCATACATAGCTATTGACCCCGAAATACGTTTTGGCAAACCGTGCATCAAAGGTACAAGGATCACTGTAGCAGATATTTTACAATGGCTTGCTTCCGGCATGACACATGCCCAGATACTGGAAGATTATCCTTCATTGAAAGAAGAACATATCCGTGCAGTATTATCATTTGCTGCCAACCGGGAATCTATCATTAAGATCATTGCTGCATAACATGAAGCTGCTATTTTTGAGAAATCAACATTTCTTTTGTGCCAGCTTCATTAGCCCGGAAGAATTATACATTTTGTTAAGAAAGAAGAATCTCAGCCGGTACCCCTAGCTTTTTATGAAATATTTTAGCTATTTCCAGGGTAAGAGGCTTTTTGCGATTAAGCAGGGATGAAATATATCCTTTGCTGCCTATAAGACCTACCAGGTCTTTGCTTTTTATTCCTTTCTCTTCCATTTTCATTTTAATCGCTTCAATCGGATCAGGTGTTGGTATGGGGTAATGTTCATCTTCGTATTGTTTAATCAGCAGTAAAGCAATTTGTAGTTGTTCACCTTCCGGAGAATTGGCTTTTACTTTCTTGTCAAACATCTCATCAACCCAGTCAAGCAGGGCCTCATATTCTTTTTTTGTTCTTAAGGGTTTAAGTTTCATATTATTTCTTTTTATAAGTAACGGTTGCAACATTAATTTTATCATATTCAGCATGCGTTCCAAACCATTTCATCTGGATAGTTTTATATTCAAATACTATTCTTACAACCAATCGGTATTTGTTACCCATAATATTAAACACCACCCGGTCATCTTTTACCAAACTGGCATTACCATAAACTTTTTTGAGTTCATTAAAATTTTTGAACTCAGCTTTCAATAGTTCATAATACCATTGTTGCAAAGCAGTAGCACCTCCGGGATACTTTTGGCAATAATCAAGCAGCGTCTTACGGGTAATAATGTTGAACACTTTGTAAAAGTAAGAAAAGTTTACTATAAGAAAACCTTTCAACTGCGTGGATTTCTAAAAAAATCCAGCTTTTAGCCTTCGTTCTGCTGAGTGTTCAGCAAAAGAAAAAGAACACATCCGTTACGGCAAAATACATAGCTGTTTATTTTAAAGGTTTAATTGGAAAAGGGTTTCCCCCATTCTGGCCAACTTCCCCCTTATAGCTATTACAACATGCATGGCGCACTAAAAAAGCCGCCCCGGCTAAACCAGGGCAGCTTCATTAAAATTTATAGTTGGTTAATCAAGGAGTTTGATCAACTTAAGTTGACTAACCTCGTTGGGGATAAAGGAAGCATTCTTAAATAGATAAATTGTTAAAAAGCCCGAACTGCACGAACATGGTTTATGGCGTTCTTAGTGTTCACACCCACGAAGCCAGGGTAAAAGCCGCCAGAGTAGAAGTTCTGGTTAAATGCATAGTAGGGACCAACCCATCCAGGATTGATTTCCGGGAGTTCCGAAGAACTCCAATAGACATAATTGCTAAAACCGCCAATTTTTTCCCGATTTGTATACAATATATTCAATTCATCTTTACTAGGTAAATACCAGTCATCATAACCATCCAAAACCAGGTCGCCGCATATCCTTGCGGCTATACCCTCTTCAGTGCAGCCAGCCATGATGTCAATGGTGTTTTGATTCCCTGTTCCAATGGCTGTACCATCAGCCCCCGGTAGTTGAACTAAATTACAACCCCATTCGGCTCCTTCACTTTGGTCGTATGGTGCGGCTATTAAACCGTGCCAGCCCGTGTAATCTAAATAGGCTATTATTCCCCCCTTGTAAGGGTCGCCGATAGATAATGAACACGCATCATCACTCATTCCATTGCAGTTTTCGTCAATGCTGTTGCCGCATACTTCAGTAGCACCGGGGTGGATGGCTGCATTATTATCATCGCAATCACCCTGTGTACCAAAGCCACATGCATTTTCAGGTACAAAGCCATCGCCATCGGCGTCATCTAATCGCACATCACCATGCCCCTCGTGTTCGGGCCAGGCTTTTACGTTGATATTAATAATGATGTGGGTTCCATTTACTGCATCATAGTGGCATACATCCAATTTACCAGCCGGGCCCTTTGCAGCAATACCGCTTGTTGGTTCTGCAACTTTTGGCGCCTGTTCTTTGGCAATTTCTTTCTGGCAGGCCGTGAATAATAAGGTGGACAGTAAAGGCAATAATAACTTTCTCATAATCATAGTTTTTTTGATTAACAATAATTTTAAAAGAAAAGGATGTGGTGGTCTTAAGCAGGATGGAAGTTGAAAAAAGGTGTACGCTATTTTAAAAAAAATATCTTATAATAGTTTTACGAGGGCTGCAGAACGTATTCTATAAATCAGCAAAGTCTGCCTCATTTTCTTTATTTTAATTTAAAAAATTTTCTAATCTGTATATCCCCGTTGAAGAATGGTACATCCTGTTGTTGATCCTTTTTATCCGCTTATCAAACAACCAGATCACAAAAACAATCAGTACCGTGGTCAGTAACAGGATCAGGATAATTGATGCCTTTTTTTGTAGTAAACCCATTTTTCCTGTTGCAGTTGTTCAGAAAATGTCAGCAGTGCCGGTACAGCAGTTATCCTCTTCATAGTTAGTTTAGCTTATGGTTGTTATTCTTGTTGATTTTGTTTTATCGTATCACCATTATAGTAAAAATCCAACGCTCAATGAACCGCCCAGCTATACCAACGCAACGATATAAATTCCGGAATACCTGATCGGGTGGCCGTCATTGAAAAGAAGAGTTATGAAAACTATTTACAATTCAACCCCGCACCGGTCCTTTTCTCAATACACTGTAAATTGCGAACGGCCTGAACGCTTTACAAGTTTTAACAGCGACAATAAGGTGACAGGGGGTGGACAAAATAGTGACAGGCTGGCTAATAACCTGTAAATGAATACTCTGTAAAAAAAAAGGAAGGCTCTTTAAAATGAAACTAGCTCAACAGAAAAGGGAAGACAAATACTATCGAAGATCATACCGGCGGGACATGGTAAATAATCCAATCAAATTTGACCACATACTGTCTGCCGGCATCCCGATCTGCCGGGACCGGATAATTTGGGCGCATTTATAAATACAGTTAGTATTTCTATAATTCTGCAATTACGTCTTCAATATTCTTTTCCGTATCTACATTAAGCCGCTGACGCAGGCGCTGTTTGGTTTTGTTGACGCTGTTGGGAGATATGCCAAGAATGGATGCAATTTGCCGGGTTGTAAGATGCAGCCTTATAAGAGCTGCCATCCTCTGTTCAGAAATGGTAATATCACTTACTTTATTTTTTAAGTCTATAAAAAAACCCGGGTATATTTTTTCAAAAAGGAATTTGAATTTCTCCCAATCAGCCTCACTAAGTATGGTTTGGCCTGACAAAGCGGTAATAAGTTCCTGCTGTTCAATAGAGAGTGTACGATGATCCAACCGGAGTTCCAGCTTTTCAATGAGGCTTGTTTTTTCAATTAGGGTTTGTGTAAATAATTGCAATTGCTCTTTTTTTGCTCTTAATTCCGCTTCCGCCGCATTCTTTTGCTGCAACGCCACTTGTTCTTTATTCAGGTGCTTTAAACGCAGCCTGTTAACATAAGAAAAAGCGATAATTGAACACAGTATGATAACGATGATAATGAAATTTCGTTTTTGCTTCCCGGCCTTTTTTTCTTTTTGCAAACTCTGAACGGCATTATAATTCCTTTCACTATCAACACGCAACTGCGTCATCTTAATACTACTGCGTGCTGCCACCCTTTCCAGTGAATCGTGAAGATCAGCGTATAATTGATAATAATGATAAAAGCTATCGGTATTGCCGACAGCCCGGTAAGCATCGGCATTGGCGAAGTAAATGTGTTGAAGATAATTTACCTGTTGTATGGTAGATTGTCCCGCTTTTTGAGAGAACTGAAGAGCTTCCCTTGCCAGCCATAACGCACTGTCCTTTTTACCCTCCATTAAACTGATCCTTGCCAGCCATTGAAGCGTATTCGCTGCAATGGTCCATTCACTCTTTCTATTGATACTGAAATCGTACCGGAGGAGTTGTTTTGCTGTTTGAAAATCTTTTTTGAGAAAAAAAATCTTGCCCATAAAGCCGGCGTTAATTCCTCTCCAGGTAGACTCGTTGAGTTTGTCAACAAAAAACATCGATCTTTTATAATTAGCCAGGGCGGAATCTAACTCCCCAAGCTGATAATAAGCCTGTCCAATGGTATTAAAATAGCTGATGCGGTAATAATCTGCCATGACAGCGGTGTCTTTCCAATTGTCAAGGCCCTGCTGTATATAATCAATACATTTTTCATATTCACGGGTATGGAAAAGTGTTTCGCCTAACTGCAGCCATAAGCTGTTTGAAAAATATTTTTTTTCAAGGTGCTCATTTGTCTCAACGGCTTTTAGCAAATAGGTGGCGCTTAACTCAATTTCATTAGTAAGACCCATTAAGGTTCCATACATCCAGCTTGAAAAGCTTACCAGGTAATCATCACCTGAACCGTATGCTTCTTTTAAAGCTTTCTCACAAGTTTGCCGGATTTCGGTGGCTACCTGAAGATTATTAAGCAGGAATAACTGGTTTGCTTTTAATAGAAAAAACCTGGCGCTGAAATAATGGTTTGAGTGAGATGTATAAGTTTCCAACTTATTCAAGGCTGTCATAGCAGAAAGACTGTCTTTGCTATTTAATACATTCCGTACTACCAGGTAACTATTATTCTCATCGTCATGTTTTGAACTGAGCTTTTTAACCCATTCTTCAACAGGGTAAGAGGAGTTTTGGGAAAAACAAACAAAATTGGCTTGTAAAAGCACAAACAAAAAAAACAAAAGACGGTGGATCATTCGGGTGGAAAACATAAGCTTCGTCAATATATGAAAATCATTGCATAAAACTCTCTTTCTCCCAAACAGGTTCATAGAGCAGGCTTTCGTATGCCTGCGGTTTGCATTTTTTATGAGTAAAAACGCTAAAAGTCTTGATAGCAATGAGTGGTGGTATTGATAGGGCAGTAAGCAATAAGCAAAGGGTGAACAGAAGTTTCTTCATAAACAGATCTTATAAAAATGGAAATTACAGTGTTTCATGACCGGGTACCGGAAGACTATCCTTCATTGAAAGAGGAACATATCCGTGCAGTATTATCATTTGCTGCCAACCGGGAATCTATCATTAAGATCATTGCTGCATAACATGAAGCTGCTATTTATATTTCTACTCACCATTTGCAAAGAGCTTTTATTTTATCAGCATCTTCGAAAAGCAAGGGCTGTGTATCAGCAAGCCTCCTTTAGGGGGTTTGGGGGTTTCTTCCACTGCTCGCATCAATATTCCTT
>JAKFEJ010000438.1:0-5768 GCA_036675745.1 Chitinophagaceae bacterium
TTCAGACGCTTTGGCATCCAGCGATATTGATCTGTCCCTGTCTGTTGAGGGCATGAGTACAATGTTCATATCGTTTGCAATACTGATATGTTCTACATTCCCGGTATTAACAACCAGCTTTTCCTCGTTTTGAGCCGATACAGACAATACGCTAAAGACAATTGCCATACATGATAAAAAGAATCTTTGTTTCATAAAAAAAGGTTTTTTGATTTGTATAAAAATGGTTAATGATACATGTGTTACTGACGCTGTAAAAGTGCGTCATAAATGAACCTGGAAAAATCACCAATCAGGGTAATTCTTATCCCCACTACCGGTAGGAGAAAGTATTCTTATCCTGTAATTTCCAGGGTTATTTAAAAAACGTTTGTAAAAATTTGATGCATGCTGAAAATAAAGGTGGTACTACCACAACATTTTCAACCGGTCTGCAACTATTAACGTGTTCGCAATTGGCTTACAACATTTGCGCCCACATATTTTCCCTGTGTATTTCCTATTTCAACAGTAGACCGGTAGTGAATCCCGGCATACAATCTTGAAAGCCCGGCTTCTTTTGCTGCTGCATCAAAACTGCTGAAACTTCTTGGGCTCATACCGATGCCGTCATACGTATGGTCAGTGAAGGAATAGTTTTTCCCAAATACAGATTCCAATGCATAAACACCTGATGCGGATATGGTGGAATGTGCTGACGAATATTCCGGGTGTGGTGGTGTGGAGATCAGCGAATTCCAGTCACTATATCCCATATATTTCCTGATATAAGTAACAGGTCGTATCGTATGATAAGTATATTTCGCTTTCCAGCAACTGATCGTTGACTCATTCATTGCAACGCCCAATCGCAGGTAAGCTTCCGCCCCCTTCATCAGTGAGGTCTTTTCTTTTTCCAGCACTTGTTTGAAAATGCTGAACCAATGCCCGAAGACACTAACGTATTTCCCATTAGGTGCATCATCCCAGAACAATGCAATCGCTTTCTCCGTTTCAGTCAACGATTGGGAAACATCATACACTTCTTTTACCATTGTATGAAAAGCTGTTCCCGGATCTTTGGAAAAAGCAATGGGTGCCACTGGTATAGTACCATTAATACTTCCCGGCAACATGGTTTTATTATTACCCCAGCCCGGCATGTTAGCCGGTGCAAGTGCAGCGGGTGTACGTTCCCAGTAACCCTCGCCAAGCTCTGTATAGGGAATGTTTGCATTAGCAGCTTCATCCTTTTTACTCCACTCTATGACGGCAGCAGCAACCTGCTTACCATAATCAACAGAAGCTGCCAGGTCAAAGTTCTTGTTTGCCATGCCAAAAAATTTTGTAAAGTATACATGTTCCAGCGAATCAATGCTTGCTATATTTTCAGTTTTGGCGTTATAAAAAAAACGGAGCATTCCGGCAATAGCTGCATTCGCTGCCGCAGGATAAAAAATAGAATTACCTTTTGGTGAAGGCATTGTGACAATTCCATTTAACCGGGAAGCAATGCTTTTATATTGCGGAGTGCCTTTGACCAATGATTCATACAATGCTACACCGGTATAGGCAAAATGACGTGAATAAGCGATATGCGTTACACCCGTTGTATTCCTGATCACCTGTAGATGCAGGCCTATCCAATCGGTGATTAAACGTGAATCGTTCTTTACGGGTCCGGGAAAACCAGGATGCCCTTTCTGACAGGATGCTAATACAAAAACAATAAGGATCAAATAATGAAAAATCTTCTTCATTTTACTAAAGTTTAATGGTTAATGATAACCCGGTAACTCTACCGGGTATTAAAACGATAAATTATTATTCTGCGATAAAAACAGGGACTGTTATAAATTTTGTCTCATTAGTATAGACGCAACAGCCGAAAAGTGATGCATTAATTTTTATTCTCTCCCTGATGGATTATTTCTCTGTGATAAAAACCAGGAACTGATTTTGCAGGTGATAAAAATCTTCAGTCAGATGGAATGGCTGCAGAGCTTTTGCAATAGTTCCTTTCACGGCTTTTTCTTCCACGTAGTTACAGCCTGCGGCGGATGCAGTAAAGAAAAAAAATAAGACCGCATTTCTGCATTCTTAGGATTGTCGGCAATGGTCAGTATAAGTTCACGGAATTTTAATTCTATCAAAGAAGGATCAGGATCTTTTTGGTTTCCAAGTAAGAACATAGACGATATAATTGTGATGACTCCACAGGTCTGCAAATTTGCTTTCAAGCGGGCAATTAGATAAAGTGATCAATGCTCCCCCGGCAATTGAACTGGCGGTGAAAATCAGGAGTGGCAATTATTTTGTCGTAGAAATTATACACAGCCAGATTGATATAAGCAAAATTTAATAATGAAAGCCATGCTTCTCATAAATTTTTCATTGTGCCCAATCAGATCTGGAAATCAATAACATATTTATTGTCCTGGAGACTTCTGGCCGCCCTGGTAAGGCAGCAATCATCAGGATTGACCCTTATGAATTTCCGTACACCTTGATCACTGGCTCTCTTAATGAACCTGCTTCACCGGAAGCGCAATAATAAATAAGGTTAGCTATTTCTCCGGCTTTTACCCATTTGTTGTGATCAGCATCCGGAATTGCCTTCCTGTTTTGTGGTGTATCAATGGTACCTGGCACTACAACACTGGTAACTACATTATGCCCTTTTGCTTCTTCATTCATCAGTTCAGCTAAACGAAAAATCAATGACTTGGTTAATCCATACGCTACCGTACCCGTACTATTCTTTGTCTCCATACCGGGTTTTGACCCTACTAAAAAAATTCTTCCTCTGCTTTGTTTCATCATCTGTACAAATACAGGTCTGGCTACATTATAAGCGGTTTCAAAATTGAGTTTGTATTGTTTGTAAATATCGGCGGCCGACGTATCGGTAATTTTACCCATTGCAAATCCACCAACGGTTAACACAGCTACATCAATCGAACCGTATTTTGAAATTACAGTAGCAACGAATTTCAGGGCATCCTCTTCCTTCATTAAATCCACTACTACTTTTTCAAAATGATCGGCAGGAAAATCCACCGGTGCCGTATCATGGGCTGTTACAGTTCCGATGACCTTATAACCTTCAGCAATAAATTTCTTTACTACTTCCTGTCCAAGATTACCGGATGAACCCGTTACGATTACATTTTTTTCCATTTGATCTCTTTTAAACAAATTTATTTAATACACCGGCCATTCCCGAAAATTAATACTATTTCATTATTGTTATTGCAGGCTTTTAATTGCCCACTTTGAGGATTATTGTGAATTTCATTACACAACTACGGGCATTTTTGATCACACTTTCTATTTATGTGAGGGATTGCAGATAAAAGTCAGGCTCTTATGTAAGCTATGCAGGTTGGCAATATAATTGAAGCTTTTCACTTACTATAAAAATTTGAGCTATGAAAAAATTAGTTTTTATGTTTTTAATTACATTTTTATTTGCATGTAATAATGAAAACACGGATACAACCAGGTCCGACAGTACAGTAATAGAAAGAGATAATACAGTTAACAGGGATACCGGCATCAACAATACTGATTCCATGTATCGGACAGATTCAATAAAATAATCTTTTAAAAACAACTATTTAGTTTATCCGTCAGAATAAAATATTCTGAGGGATTTTCCAATATGCAGCGCGGTCTGTTTTTAGAATTGACTTCGTAAAATTTGAAAACGAAAATATATTTAACATCTGTCATGGCTTTTTACATTCGTTTCTTTGGATCAGCAAAAAGAAACCTCCTGTTCCTCTTACACTTTAAAAATTTACTTTGTCAATATCCGAAATCATCATACAAAAAATTCAAGAAGAAGGCCCGGTTTCGTTCAGGGAATTCATGGAGCTGGCCTTATATCACCCGCAAGGGGGATATTATACTTCCACAAGAGATAGGATCGGAGAGAATGGTGATTTTTATACCAGTTCTTATCCCGGCCCTCTGTTCGGTAAAATGATCGCAAAACAACTGGAGGAAATGTGGTGTTTGCTGGATAAAAAACCTTTTACAATCGTGGAATATGGGGCCGGCACAGGCGACTTATGCAGGGATATATTAGAACAACTACGTAAAAATAAAAGAATCTATGATCAACTTCACTACTGTATTATAGAAAAAAGTCCCGATATGCGCCGGAGAGAGAAAAGAATATTGCCGGAAAATGTTAGCTGGTATAATTCCTTATCTGAAATTCCTTCCATTAATGGCTGTATTTTATCCAACGAAGTAGTTGATAATTTTTCCGTACACCAGGTAGTGATGGAAGATGAACTCATGGAAATTTTCGTAGATTATCAGCGTGATTTTATCGAATTGCTCCGACCGGCGTCCGCCGCATTAAAAAATTATATCACACAATTACAGGTCACATTACCAAAAGGATGCCGCACCGAGATAAATCTTGAAGCTATTGAATGGATAAAAAATATCGGGACTGCCTTGCAGAAAGGGTTCGTGCTGACGATTGATTATGGCTATGGATCTGCGAGCTTATACAATAAACAAAGAAATCAGGGAACGTTGATCTGTTATTATAAACATGGAATAAATTATTGCCCATATATTAATATTGGAGAACAGGATATAACAAGCCATGTAAATTTTTCAGCATTATGCCATTGGGGCTCAAAATATGGGCTCGAATACTGCGGATATACCAGCCAGGCCTATTTTTTAATGGGGCTTGGACTTTCATCGCAAGCAAAACAAATGGAAGCCGATGAAAAGACCTGTCGCCTGCTGCACACTTTCCTGGTTGATATGGGCACCAGACTCAAAGTACTGATACAACAAAAAGGAATGCGGCATCCAAGACTATCGGGCCTGACATTTCCCCGCCAACTGGTTTGATCTTTCCTCTGTTATATAAACCTCTTGTCAATTGACAATCGTTTTTGCCAACCTGTCACTGATTGCTTTTTCAAGGCTATCAGGCAAGGTGGAAGCATCATCATCCAATGCATGAAGGCCGACAATGCCAGGATCCCATGCAAATACATGCCCGCTATCTCCGTTGACGCTAATGTTGAAACGCTTTTCATCATTAAACAAAAAGCTTGTAACATTTATGCGATAAGGTATCTTATCTACAATAATATCAAAATTTTCTTCCGGTTCCGGGGCGTTTGTCTTTTTCATCTGTTATTTTTTGTTGTTGTTTAGCCAGATGGATCCGATAGCTATCGGATTCGTCATAAAAATTTTATTTCGCAGTTGGTATATCCCGATAGCTATCGGGATGCTCATCCCGTCATCGGCGGGATTATGGCTCATTTCATATCAGGAATGCAAGCGGATTTATATTTATGCTTCCACCTGCATTGATTTAACCGTAACAATTGTGCCAGAAGAAAAAGGGGATAGATAAGAATACACCCGTTACCGGAACCAGTGAGTTATTTTCACACGCCAAATAATTCGTAAATTGAACGTAGCTGTCCCTGAAAGCGCTTATTTTTTCGTAAATTCATGTTGTTCAATTTTAAGATTTATGGAAGAAAATAATCAAACAGGAAAAATGAATGATGAGATCATCCGGCAGAAGGTCATGGATAACCTTAATAAAGACCCGGGGATCGATACCAGTAGGATGGATGTGCAGGTGAAAAATAGTGAGGTCATATTAAAAGGCAGGGCCGATACGGAAAATGAAAAAATGCTTTCAGAAAAAATTGCCCGCTCGGTTGAAGGCGTTACCAGGATAGAAAATCATTTACATGTTGAATTAGGTATTGTTCATGCTTTAAGTTCCCTTG
>JAKFEJ010000165.1:0-5760 GCA_036675745.1 Chitinophagaceae bacterium
TAAAGGAATGATATTTCTTTAACTTGCATTATGTCGTTTAGTCTTCATAGCCCCTTTCCTCCTGCAGGTGATCAACCAGATGCAATCCGTCAATTGACTGAGGGAATTCTTACAGGGGAAAAGTTCCAAACACTCTTAGGAGTAACCGGAAGTGGAAAAACTTTTACTGTCGCCAACGTAATACAAAATGTGCAAAGGCCGACACTTGTTTTAACGCATAATAAAACATTGGTAGCTCAGCTATACGGTGAGTTCCGTCAATTTTTTCCGGAAAATGCAGTAGAGTATTTTGTTTCGTACTATGATTACTACCAACCAGAAGCTTACATGCCTGTAAGCGGAGTATATATTGAAAAAGACCTGAGTATTAATGATGAGCTGGACAAACTTCGCCTGAGGGCAACCTCGAGTTTACTCAGTGGAAGAAGGGATATCATTGTAGTTGCTTCTGTCAGTTGCATTTATGGCATGGGCAATCCTACAGATTATGAAAATGGAATCATCCGGATCAATAAAGGTCAGACTATTTCACGCCAGGGATTTCTTCATTCATTGGTCAATTCTTTATACAACAGAACAACGTTTGAATTTAACAGGGGAACATTCCGGGTAAAAGGAGATACGGTGGACATCAATTTACCATATGTAGACTATGGTTATCGAATTACTTTTTTTGGTGATGAAATAGAGGAAATAGAAAGCATCGATGTGGTAACCGGAAAGCGGATCGGCAAAATGGAAAACGCCGCTATCTTTCCTGCAAATCTTTATGTAGCGCCTAAAGACATCATGCAACAGGTGACCTATGAAATACAGGATGAATTATTTGCACAGGTTGAATATTTTAAAAATTCAGGAAAATTAATAGAAGCACAACGCCTGAAAGAACGGGTGGAATATGACCTGGAAATGATAAAAGAACTGGGCTACTGCAGTGGTATCGAAAACTATTCAAGATTTTTTGATAGAAGAAGACCTGGCACACGGCCTTTTTGTTTGCTTGATTATTTTCCAAAAGACTTTCTGATGGTCATAGATGAGAGTCACCAAACTATTCCCCAGGTGAGTGGTATGTATGGTGGCGACCGGAGCCGCAAACTGATACTGGTTGATTATGGCTTTCGTCTACCCTCCGCTTTAGATAACCGTCCACTGAATTTTCATGAGTTTGAATCACTGATCAACCAGGCCATTTTTGTTTCGGCTACACCGGATGATTTTGAATTGGAAAAAACAGGCGGTGTTGTAGTAGAGCAGGTAGTAAGGCCTACCGGTTTATTAGACCCGCCTATAGAAATAAGGCCAAGCGTTAACCAGATTGATGATCTGCTTGATGAAATAGATAAAACAGTTACAAAAGGTGACAGGGTATTGGTGACAACATTGACCAAACGTATGGCAGAAGAAATGGATAAATACCTGCACCGGATCAATATCAAATCAAAATATATCCATAGCGAAGTGGATACTTTGGAAAGAGTGGAGATTTTAAGACAATTAAGATTGGGAGAAATAGATGTCTTGGTTGGTGTTAATCTATTGCGGGAAGGATTAGATCTGCCGGAGGTATCATTGGTTGCCATTCTGGATGCAGATAAAGAGGGGTTCCTGCGAAATGAAAAATCGTTGACACAAACTGCTGGCCGTGCTGCAAGGAACGTTGATGGCTTTGTTATTTTCTATGCTGATAAGATGACGGAAAGCATGCAAAAGACTATTGATGAAACCAACCGTAGAAGAGAAAAACAAGTTGTGTTTAATACGGAACATGGCATTACTCCAAAAACAGTAATTAAATCCAAACAACAGGTATTCGCACAAACATCCGTGCTGGATATAAAAGGATATGACCCCGCTAATCCCTATGCAATTGCACCTGATGAAGATCTTATAACAGTAGCCGCAGAGGACCAGGTGGAA
The DNA here is from genome assembly GCA_036675745.1 of Chitinophagaceae bacterium. Taxonomy (GTDB): domain Bacteria; phylum Bacteroidota; class Bacteroidia; order Chitinophagales; family Chitinophagaceae; genus Terrimonas_B. The sequence goes on from JAKFEJ010000165.1 coordinate 1,921, forward strand.
TATAAGACGATACCACAAACTGAAAAAGCTATCAGCAAGATCAAAAAAGAAATGGAAAAAGCGGCCCGGGACCTGGATTTTATGGAAGCGGCCCGATTACGGGATGAAATGTTCCTGCTTCAAAAAAAACTGGGAGAAATGAAAACTTAAGTCGGTTCGTAGTTTTACCTGGCTTTACAAAGGACTTATTCGCTATTTTATAAACTAAGGGGGCAAGATTTTGTTGGTTTATTGATCAGAATCTATCTTGGTGTCTGAGAACCAGAAATAAATCCAATAGAAAAACCGATTAAATCCATCCAATCATGAAAAAACGTGTTCGTAAAATTGCAAATTTCTTTGCATTCAATCTCCTCTTCTTTGCACTCTATCTTAATTTTATTCACAAGGACAATCAAATTACAGGCGATACTGATATAACAGTACAACCAACTGCAGCTGCATTCAGCGGGACTGTGCTGGTAGAAAACCCTGAAAAATATCTTGTACAAAAACAGTGATCCGTTTTTATACTAAATGTTTTTTGAAGATTAGCCAATAAGTAATTTGGCAAAAAAATTAGCAACCGATGCCCGTCATTCATTTAGTATGGCGGGCATTCGCTTTCCACGACCTCATGCTGCACAAACTGAAATAGCTAACTTAGCAGCATGGCAAAAAAAGTTTTTTTATTAGACGCATATGCATTGATATTCCGGGCTTATTATGCATTGATCCGCAGTCCACGCCTTACCTCAAAAGGCAAAAACACCAACGCCCAATTTGGCTTTACCAACACCCTGATTGAGCTGATCACAAAACAAAAGCCATCTCACCTGGCCGTTTGCTTTGATACAGCAGCACCTACGGAGCGGCATACAGATTTTGTGGATTACAAAGCAAACCGCCAGGAAACACCTGAAGATATTTCAGCGGCTGTTCCTGACATAAGGAAGATCATACAAGGTTTTAATGTTCCTATAATGGAACTTGATGGGTATGAAGCCGACGATGTGATCGGCACCTTGAGCAAGCAGGCCGCCCTCGCCGGGTACGAAGTATACATGGTAACACCGGATAAAGATTACGGGCAATTGGTCTCTGATAAAATAAAGATCTATAAACCTGGCTACCAGGGAGGAGATGTAGAAATATTGGGGCCCGAAGAAGTTTGTGCGAAATGGAATATTAAAGAAGTGTCGCAGGTAATAGATATCCTCGGGCTTATGGGAGATGCGGTGGATAATATACCCGGAATAGCAGGAGTAGGTGAAAAAACGGCTGCCAAACTTTTAGCAGAATATGGCAATCTTGAAAATATATTGTTTAATGCCGATACTATAAAAGGAGCGTTGGGAGAAAAAATAAGAAAAGGAAAAGAAGATGCCATTCTTTCAAAAAAACTAGCTACGATCATTACCACTGTTCCGGTTCAATTTCATGAAGAAGATTTCAAATTAAAAGACTGGAATAAAGAAAAGTTGAAAGAAGTCTTTGCCGAACTGGAATTTAAAACGATTGGGAAAAGGATACTTGGAGAAGAGTTTACCGCATTTAAAACAGCTCCTGAAGGAGTGCAAACAGACTTGTTTGGAAATATAGTAGAAACGAAGCCGGAAGTCAGAGGTCAGAAGTCGGATTCTGAAATTTCCGGCTCTTCGGAAATATTCCCTGGCGAGGATTTAAGCGGGGGCGCCGATAGAAACATCAACAATACCCCTCATAAATATGAAGCTATTGAAGGGGATGCTGCCATAAAAAATTTAATAGCAGAATTAAACAAACATGATGAGATTTGTTTTGATACTGAAACAACGGGAATTGATGCCAACGACGCTGAACTTGTTGGGTTAAGTTTTTCTGTTATACCCGGAGAAGCATACTATGTTCCCTGCCCTGCAGACCAGGAAAGAACAAAGGCGATTCTTTCTTATTTTAAACCGTTGTTTGCAGATCCCGGTAAAACCTGGATCGGCCAAAATATCAAATACGATCTGCTGGTATTGAAGTGGTATGATATGACGATTGCAGGCAAATTATTTGATACAATGCTTGCCCATTATGTAATAGAACCGGAAGGCAAACGTGGCATGGATTTATTAAGCACAAAATACCTTGGTTATGAGCCGGTGCATATTGAAGAATTGATTGGCAAAAAGGGAAAAACGCAGGGAACGATGAGAGATGTTGAATTGGAAAAAATAAAAGATTATGCTGCGGAAGATGCCGATATTACTTTACAGCTTAAAAAAGTTTTTACTCCCTTATTAAAAGAGAAGGAAGTTGAAAAAGTTTTTAATGAAGTCGAGTGGCCATTGGTAGAAGTATTAACAAGTATGGAATACGAAGGCGTAAAGATTGATGTTGACTTTCTGAATGATTATTCAAAAGAATTGGATAAGGACGCTAAAACAGCAGAGGAAAATGTTTACAAACAAGCTGGCGTACGGTTTAATCTTGCTTCGCCAAAACAATTAGGCGAAGTATTATTTGACAAATTGAAATTGGATCCTTCAGCCAAAAAAACAAAGACAGGCCAATACCAGACCGGGGAAGATGTGTTGCTGAAACTTGCTGCAAAGGGGAATCCTATCGTTGATGATATTTTAACCTTTCGTGAGCTGACCAAATTAAAATCTACTTACGTTGATTCATTGCCACAATTGATCAACAGAAAAACCGGCCGGGTACATACCACTTACGGACAGGCAGTAGCTGTAACGGGTCGGTTGGCAAGTAATAATCCTAATCTGCAAAACATACCGGTAAGAACAGACAGGGGAAAAGAAATACGCAAAGCCTTTATTCCAAGAGATAGCAATCATATTTTATTGTCAGCCGACTATTCTCAAATTGAACTACGAATTGTTGCAGCCATCAGTGGTGATGTCAATATGTGTGAGGCTTTCAAAAACGGAACGGATATTCATACCGCTACGGCAGCAAAAGTATACTCCATTGCCGAGTCAGTGGTAACCAAAGAAATGCGTTATAAAGCCAAAAGTGTAAACTTTGGTATCATTTATGGGCAAGGCGCTTTCGGGCTTGCCGATAACCTGGGTATTTCCAGGACAGAGGCCAAAGAGATCATTGATAATTATAAAAAGCAGTTTCCCGGTATACAGCAATACATGGACGAAACTATAAATTTTGCAAGAGAAAACACTTATGTACAAACGCTGATGGGTAGAAAAAGGTGGCTGCGGGATATTAACTCATCTAATTTTACCGTTAGAGGGTTTGCAGAACGCAATGCTATCAATTCGCCTATACAGGGAACCGCTGCAGATATGATCAAGCTGGCTATGCGCAAAGTATATGACGCTATGTTGAAAGAAAAAATGCAGAGCAAAATGATCATGCAGGTACATGACGAATTGGTTTTTGATGCGGTAAAATCAGAAGTGAAAGAATTAAAACCACTTATACTGGAAAATATGCAACAAGCAATGGTATTACCTAATGGGGTTCCTGTCATTGCCGAGTGCGGGGAAGGAGAGAACTGGCTGGAAGCGCATTAAGAAGTGGTTGATATAAAAATTCTGTTTTATGAAAACCCGGCGTCAAAAACCCTTGTTAACTGATATAAATACTAATTCTTCCGCAAAAAGAGCTGACCCGGAATGCCCCTTTCTTCATACACTATCTGATAATCTTTCAGATGCGGTTATTATTACAGATAAACAATTAAGAATTGAATACTGGAATAAACCAGCGAGCCAATTATTTGGATTTACAGTAACAGAAGCCACCGGCAGACATATTGCAGATCTGTTGTTCCCGCATTACGATAACATTTTTTTCGAAAAACTTCTGCGGCAGGTTGCTGAAAAAGGAAAGTGGGAAGAACAATTACTTACA
>JAKFEJ010000328.1:0-5724 GCA_036675745.1 Chitinophagaceae bacterium
TCTTGAACTTATTGCCAATTATATTGACGCCGGTGACGACAGCAAAGCAAGGGCATTGATAAAAGAATATGAGATAAATAAAGATTATGACCAGTCAATACTGGATAGTTATTTATTGATGAAATCGTTTGACAGGGAAGAGTGACACCGCTGTTGCCGGTATGACAACCTCTTTGAGGTTGATGGTTAGTTGCAAACGAAGCATATCCGTTCAACTTTTTTTTAAATTATGGAACGCTAAGACCAACTGGGGATAAAAGCAAGCCAGGGTTGAAGTGTGACCTATGTTTTCATTCATTTCCTTAGCTCGGAAATTCCGAGGTGGAGACACGCATCGGGGCATCTTTTTTTGCGGACACAAACCAGGGCGGCGGAACGATGAGGACTTATTCGTCGCCCATATAGCCAAGCCTAATGCTGTACGCAGTTAGTCTAGAGGTCGTTGATAAGATTCGCCTCTTCCTAGAAGAATAACTCCTTTTGTCGTTTTGAATTTTGTTCTTATAAACGAATTCATTTGATAGTTTAGTTTAAGCTTGACGGAAAAGTGAAGGTGTGGTCTTAGAATGAACCCCGAAGCACCACTAAAGCCTATTTGCTGACCTTTTGAAACATGTCCATGTTTAACCAGCACTCCATTTTTTTGCAAGTGCCAATAACAACCGAAACTTCCGTCATTATGTCTTATGATTATATAATTCGCTTTATTTTTATATTCCGAGAAAGGTCCTCCTTCATCATTATCATCTTTATAACTGTAAATTGTTCCTGCTCTTGCCGCATAAATTGGAGTACCTGAAGGCATAGCAAAATCTAAGGCAGCAATATTGCTATGTGAAAAGAGCCCTCCATATCCCTGCACAACTCGATATTCAGCACCCTTCTTAAATGGTAAATCATATTCATACTTGTCAATGCTTTTTGTTACGGCAGTACTTAATGAGAAAAAAATGAAAATTCCGATTGCCAGTATGAGAACGACAAGAGAAGCTATTTTAGTTATCCTTAAGAAGCGTCTCGAGATTGTCATGAAAATTTAAAGAAGAGGTTTTAATCAAATTGCGTACAATCAAAAATATGCGAAAGTTTCTACCATACCATAAAGCAAACCATTTTTTAGAATAATTGCCCTCCAATAACTTGTCTCAAAAAAACGAAAGTTTTGATCCAGTAGAAACTCGGCGAGTCCGGTCACAAAAACCATTACAAAAGCAGATACCGATGGCCGAGACATCGCCTGAGAATCTTTATGAAGGAAGATTCGGCAAAGAAGAACAACCAAGGTTAACGGTTTTTCTTAAGCAATTCCCATTAACTACTGCCTGAGAAATTTGAGTTGAACAGTTTCACCTGATCTTTTTCTCAATATTGCAACATACATGCCCCGTGGCATTGCATCTACATTTACTACAATGGTGGTTTGGCCCCGTATATTTTTAATGGCAACTGTTTTTCCCTGGAAGTTGATAATGTATAATTCTTCCCAGTGATCTGAAAGTGATAGTGTATCAATTATAAAGTCATCCGTTACGGGACTTGGGTACAGACGCAGCAGGTGATTATTGGTAACAGTGCCAACAGAGGTAGGGATGGTAACTGTAAACTCGAATGGCTCACTGGTAACCTCTGCCCCTGTTACACAGGGTTCACTGGAAGTGAGTCGACAGCGTAATCTTACACCCGTTGCAGTTGGGCTATAGTTCAATGTAGCATTGGTAGCACCTGCAATAGAAGTCCACGATGCTGCTCCCATACTGTCTTGCCATTGATAAAAAGGCGAGTTACCACCATGAATAACCGAAGCCGTAATCAGGCTACTTGCCCCCTGTATTACTGTTGTTGTTCCTGAAATTGTTATCGAAGGAGTTACTAAAGGGGTGACCTGGATGCTGAGGTTATTGCTTGTAGCCGAAGAAGAAGTTACACAAGCAGCACTAGTTGTCATTATTACTTTTACCATATCAGTACTAATAAGTGAGTTACTACTAAAGTTGGCCGAATTGCTCCCTGTATTTGTTGCACTCACCTGCCATTGATAAGAAGGATTTGACCCACCATTGGCAGGGGTAGCGGTAAAATTTACTGTTGTACCGGAACAAGCGGAGGGGGCCGAAGCCGTGATCGTTACGGAAGGAGTAGCCAATGCCGATACTGTGTAACTGGTATCTTTTTGTGTTGAATAAAGCGTATTGCTAAACTTTACAGTAACCACGTGAGTTCCTACAGGAGTGTTACCTGCTGTGAAATACCGAAAACTACTATCTGATGCATTGTATGGTATATCGTTTCCGTCCTGTGTAATCGTTATTGTTGAAGAAGGTGGTGCATTTTTGATTTTGCCCAAAGATGTTAACGCATTCTGACATTTATTACTTACATATAAAATTTCAGGCACCGGGGGAACGGTTATAGGAGGTTGTATAAGTAGCGGAGAAGTGCCTACAAAAAAACCGCTAAAGCCTTCTACGTTAAAAGTTACTTCCCATACATGGCTTGCCGGATTCCAAATGATTTTAGTGTCGTCAGGGTTAATCTCTATAGCATTGCCACTATAATTTCCTGGCAGGCTGGTGGCGCTAAAACCATGAAACTGGAATATTCTCAGATTGACTATGCCTGCTGAATCATTTGGACCTGATGGCAGACTTAAACCATGGTTTGGATGTGCATTGAAATTGCTAAACTCCTGTTGAGTGAAATACAAAGTGATGGTAGCGGAAGAAATAGTAGCATCAACTGCGGGTTCAATGTCATAATGCCTTTGTACATAGGGAACACCATTATATTCCTGTACAGATGAATCAATGATTAATCTATTAACGATGGATCCTGTTACCGGGTGGCTTCCTGATGGTATAATGGCGGGTTCTCCAATTTGGTTTCGTAATACAGTAAAATATCTTGATGATGGTTGCCCGGCCAGAATATCTGGTTTGCTATCTCCATCTAAATCACCTACGGCAATGGATTGAACATTTTGACCTAAGGTTGTGTATGCAACAGGTGCCGCCAATGAAATAGATCCTGGGACGCTCATATTTTTAAAAATGGAGACTTGTTTACCAAGATTACCGTGTGCGGAGACGACGTCGGGTTTCCCATCGCCATCGATATCAGCAACAGTTGCAGTTACCGTAAATTCATCTTGAAAATCTAATCGTTGTGAAAAGGAAAAAGAACTTGTTGTACTTGTGTTGCGAAAAACCGAAATTCCAAGGCTGCTTGTAACAATTACATCAGGTTTTTCATCGCCATCAATATCGGCAACATTAATACTACGCGGAGACGGGTTCACTTGCAAACTCAGGCTGTCTCCAAATCTAATAGTGCCCGCGGTGCTCGTGTTCCTGTAAATAAAAAACCCCACCTTAGTTCCGCCATCCTCATTCGTTACAATCATCTCGGGCATTTTATCTCCATTAAGATCTGCAAGACATACATCTGACGGATAACGGGCTCCTATAATGAAGTCTGATTTATTGAAAAAAAAGGATGAGAAGACGGCACTTTCATTTTTAAATATTGATACAGAAGAATAATACCAGTTGGGTACAACAACATCAGTTTTTCCATCTCCGTCAATATCACCGATAGTGAGTTTTTCGGAGTTGCCAGTGGAATAGTAACGAACAGCGTCAGCAAATGAAATAGAACCCCAAGGAGCCCAAGTATTTTTATGCACTTCAATTCGCCCCGGCTGGGCATAAACTGTTACAAAGTCAGGTTTCCCATCACCGTCAAAATCGGCAACTTTTGAATTGTAAGGAATTCCTATAATCGAAGAGGTCATGGCGGTGTCCCATCCAAAGGAAACGACCCCGGGTTGGCTTATGCTTTTTAATACTGAAACACCACGAAAATCTGAGGCAATAACATCATTTTTCCCATTTGTATCCAAATCGCCCAGAGCCAGATAAGTCCTGTAATTATTCCTGGTACCGGAATCAGTTTTAATATTAAAGGAATTCTGACTTAAAGGTAATCCTGCAGGGAAGGTTACATCAAAAGACGAAGCAGAATAAACGACAGTTCCAAAATAACTAAGGCTGATTGGTGCAAAGGTGGCGCTTACTGGTACGATAGCTACGATAGAGGAATCTGTGACCTGAGTAACTTTGGATTTTGAAGTACCAAAATACACAGAGATGGACGGCGATTTAGAAAAGCCTTTACCTGAAATGGTTACGCTTGTGCCTGCGGGTCCGGACTTGGGCGTAAAAGAATCAATTGAAAATGGAAGTTGTGCTGATAAATTTTGAGCGAACTGCATACTTAATAAAAACACTATAATTTTTTTATACAAAAACAATCTTTGCGAATTTTTGTACAGAATTTTCGAGCAGGTTGCAAGGGTAGATTCCATGAAGTGATTCTTTTGGTTGCTTGTCAGACTTATTTTTAGGAAGAGGTAACCAAATATAGTTTTATAAGTTTAAAAACCCGAGTTCTTGATAAAGAGTATGCTATTTTTTTTAACGGTAAGCCTCGCGACTCATTTTACTATTTTAATGCCCGGTATGCCACTATTTCTACGCCATTGCTGGTGTTTCCCACCAGCAACCGGACTATAAGCCGCCCCCTTTCGCCCTGGCAGGTGTTTGCGGAAAATAACACCCTGTTCTGCTTAGCGTTCCCGTACAATAAAGAAGATAAAACTTTAGGGTTGTTATACTGAGACTGCGTCTCAGTATCAGCTTCAAAGAAGCTGTCTATCCGCACAAGTCGGGTTGCAGATGAAAGAAAATATTGGCACATCTGTAAAAATAAAAGTCCCAGCTCTTATATAGCTTTCAGTTAAAGGCCAGACCTCTGTATATTTAACCAGGCACCTACCTTACTTGCATTCCCAACAAATAATTTTTCTATTTTGTAAAAGTGCCGCCACTCAAAACACACCTGCCAAAGCTGCTGATACTATTATTGTTTTCCGTATCGGTAAAAGCACAATCCGTTTACAAAACACCATCCGGCGAAAAATATCACCTGGCAACATGCAGAACAGTCAAAAATGTATCGGAAGAAATAACAATAAGCCAGGCAAAAGAATTGGGACTGGAGCCCTGCAAAATTTGCAAGCCTCAAACTGTATATGCATCCGGTTCAGCCACCCATAAAGCACAGGGCCAGGGGACTACTGTACAATGCAGCGGCATTACAAAAAGCGGCACCCGTTGCAAACACATGACCCGTATTGCGATGGCTATTGCTTTCAGCACCAGCCTAAGTAGGCTTTTTCAACAATCAAACTCCCCGCTTCCTTATACCAAAACCATCTTTTCACCGTTACTTATTGTGTACCGGTGCGTCATCCCTGCGTCAATTGACGCAGGGATGACGCACCGAACCCGGAGAAGGGGACAGGCAGGCAATAGCTGTGCAGGGATGATAACGGTAAGGAAGAATCGGCAGGTAAATAATCAATTAAACCCAATATACTATGGCCTTACAAACAGCCGCCTACCTCAGCGGAAAGATAGATAACGTTGTGTTTTATAAACGTGCAGGAACTTATATAGCAAGATCTGTTCCTTTGGAAATAAGACAAACAGCCGCCACCAAAATACGCAGCAGGAATTTTGGTACCGTGGCTTCCATAGGAATAATACTTCGCAGCTTATTAATACCGTCTCTGCCTTTTCCGAAAGATAAACGGATGCAAAGCAAATTTTCAGGGGCCTTTGCACAATGGTTTAAACTAAGCGACCTGCAAAGTCTGCAGCCGGC
>JAKFEJ010000529.1:0-5719 GCA_036675745.1 Chitinophagaceae bacterium
CTGCGCTTGTAAAGAAATCAAAAATCTTCTTGTCGCTAGGCTGATCCCCATTCGGGATGATCAACAGTAATGGCTTTCATTTCGTCATTATCATAAGCCGTATGAATGAGCAGGCAGTTCAGGCCGGGCTTTAATTTTTTAATCGAAAAATCGGAAGTTTAAGTTTTGAAGTAGTACTATGCTGATAGGTGAAGTGAACTCTGATTTTTTACGAAACGATAAACAACAAACTGTTCTTCACGTCTGTGGAAAAGTTTAACTATTTGCTTTCGCCAGCAATAAAGAACTTGTGCAGGAATAACGATGATGGAAACGAATAATGAAATAGCTGCATTGCTTCACTTGATTGATGACCCTGACCAGGAAGTGTTTGATGCTGTTTCAGAAAAAATAGTTGACTATGGCAAACCGATCATTGCCAACCTTGAGCATCTTTGGGAAACAACACCCGAAGAGCATACCCAGACCAGGATTGAATTACTGATACATCGCCTGCATTACAGGGACCTTACCGAAGATTTTCGTCAATGGAATCTATCAGGGCATCACGATCTTATGCTTGGAGCTTTACTTGTTTCTAAATTTCAGTATCCCGAACTGTCTACCACACCGGTTTTCCAGGAAATAGAAAAAGTCAGGCGGAATATATGGCTGGAGCTGAACAATTATCTTACCCCGTTGGAGCAGATAAATATTGTCACAAGTATTTTATACAGTTATTATGGTTTAAAAGGTGGCGAAACGAATTATACTGAACCGAATGAATTTTTACTTCACAAAACATTAGAAACAAAGCGTGGCAACCAGGTAAGCAATGGGGTTTTATACCTGCTTCTTTGTGAGTTACTGGATATTCCTGTAAGAGCTATCCAGCTTCCCAAACAATTTATCATCGCTTATTTCAAGCCTGGTTATTCTGAGGAAAATCTTCCCGATCCTTTTCATAAAATAGAATTCTTTATTGACCCCACCTCCGGGCAGGTATTTACACACCAGGATGTAGAAAGTTATCTTAAACGTATATCCGTTCATCCCGTGAGTGCTTATTTCAAGCCATTATTGAACAAGCAGGTTATTATTCAGTTGCTGGAAGAATTTAGTAAATGCTTCGATAACGATAAGGAACTGTATAAGTATAAAGAGTTGATAGAGCTGGCATTACTTTTGGATTAGCCAATGCCAGTCATCCTTTTCTATTAACTTTTAAATACTTGTTATGAAAGTAAATATTGGCATTCCAGAAAAAAACCGCCAGGCTGTTGCTGCATCATTAAATAAATTGCTGGCCGATGAACATGTGCTATATAATAAAACCCGTAATTATCACTGGAGCGTTGAAGGACCCAGTTTTATGGAGTTTCATAAATTATATGAAAGCCAGTACACCGAACTGGCAGAAACAATTGACCAGGTCGCTGAACGGATCAGAACCATCGGGCATTTTGCGGAAGGCAGGCTAAAAGAATTACTCAAATTAGCATCACTGGAGGAACCAGAAGCTCCCGTAGATCAGGCTTCACAAATTACCAACCTGATTGAAGACCATGAAACCATCATTGGAATGCTTCGAAAATTTATCAAAGACTTTGACGAAAAATACAAAGACATTGGTAGCAGTGATTTTGTAACCGGCCTGTTGAAACAACACGAAAAGATGGCCTGGATGCTGAGAAGTTATTTAAAATAGTATATAAAAATACAAGGCCGCAGCAAATGCTGCGGCCTTGTACATATCTCAAATTTTGTACTATAATTCTAATTTCCACCCGTCACGATATTCTCTCTTCACGAACTGATTGGCCTCATCAAAATTTGTAATCTTCATATTCTTCGCATCCCACAATAATTTTTTACGGCCCAGATATTTATCTTCCCATCCTTTCAATTTAGGGTTTACCATCATAGAACTACGGATAGCAAGATTGCCCATTAAAATGCTTTCAGTGAATGGCCCTGCATACTCAAACGGAGAACTTGTTTCTCCTTTTCCATGTCCCGCAATACAAGCATTTACCCATTGCAGGTAATGTCCTTCCGGTACTCTTTTAATTGTAGGTTTCGGCATTGTTTTTTCTTTCATCAGCAGAGTTGGTAATAAACGTGGATTAGCGCCGTAACAATCCATCAGCATTTTTCCTTTCGTTCCGACCAGCAATACGCCACCATCCCAGTTACCAAATGCTTCACCTGGCAGTAATTCATCGGGACGTTGCGGCAATAAGCCACCGTCATGCCAGGATACTTTAATATTTCCTTTCTTATCTTTTCTTGGATAGTTTAAATGAATGATGGAAGATGGCGGACAACTGTCCGTATAATTTCCTTCTGCCCACATATCTTTCCAGATATTGGCTACGCTGCATTCAGCGGAATCAGGATAATCAATCGGCAATATTCTATAGATGGGATCCATGATATGACAAGCCATATCACCTAAAGCGCCTGTACCAAATGCCCACCAGCCACGCCAGTTGAATGGAAGATATGCTGGATTAAAATCCATCGCTTTAGCAGTACCCAACCAAAGATCCCAATCCAATTCTTTTGGAATATCAAATTTACCTGTTGGGGTAGCAATACCTTGCGGCCATACAGGCCTGTTCGTCCAGGCATGTGCTTCAACTATATCGCCGATCATTCCTGCATTGTACATTTCTTTCGCTTGTCTTACACCATCACCGGAACCGCCCTGGTTGCCCATCTGTGTTACAACCTTGTATTTTTTTGCAGCCTGGGCCAGTATCCTTGCTTCATAAATATCATGCGTCAACGGTTTTTGTGTGTACACATGTTTTCCTAATTGCATAGCGGCTAATGTAGCCACAGCATGTGTATGATCGGGAGTGGAAATGGAACAGGCATCAATATTATTTTTTTCTTTGGCCAGCATTTCCCTGAAATCCTTATAATAATTGGCCTTGGGAAAATTCTCTCTTGATTTGACTGCCTGCCTGTCGTCCACATCACATAAAGCGACAATATTTACATTCGGGCTTTTGGCAAATGAAGACAAATCGCTTTGCCCTTTGCCACCCGCACCGATACCTGCAATATTTAATTTATCGCTGGGAGCAATAAAACCTTTTCCTAATACGTGACGTGGTACTATAAAAAAACCCGCAGCAGCTACGGATGTATTCCTGATAAACCTGCGGCGGGAATCAGAAATGTTGTTCTTCTTTTTCATTAGCAAATATTATTTATTGTCTTAATTAGTTTGTACTATGCAATATAACTAAGAAATTGTTTAAAAAGTCAAAGCTATAAGGTTTAAGCAGGGATTAAAGGTTCATACTAAAATTTATCGCTGATAGCTGGTTTATATTAATGCAATCTTTTTTAGCTATAATTCCAGTTTCCAGTTGCCTGCATAGGTTCGCTTTACAAACTGGTTGGCAGGTTCGAAATTGCTGATCTTCATAGCTGGCCCATCCCACAATAATTTTTTGCGGCCCGGAAATTTATTTTCTCCTTTGGCGTCTTTTACGATATGATTATAGCTTAATACGGCCAGGTTGCCCATCAATACAGTTTCTGTTAACGGCCCCGCTTCAGAAAAAGGAGAACTGGTATAAGCGCCATATCCTTTTTTACAGGCATTTGTCCATTGTGTCTGGTGACCTTCCGCTCCTCTTTCAACCTTTGCTTTTTTTAATGCAGGCAATTTCACTTCTTTCATTTTCCGCGTTGGTAATAAAGTTGGGTTCCTTCCCCATAAGCCGCCCATGATCTTTCCTTTGGTTCCTTCAAAGATGATTCCCCCATCCCATTCCGCCATTTCTTCATTGGGCAATAATTCTGCAGGACGTTTGGGTTTAATGCCTCCATCATACCAGATCATTTCAACTGGAGGCAGGTTACCACGTTTAGGAAATTGAATATGTGTTTTAGATGATGGCGGATAACTATCCGTATAAAAAGCTTCCTGGAAAAAGCCGGTATACACCGATGTAACACTACATTCAACTGAAACAGGATAACCCAGTTTCAATGCCCTGTATGGTACATCAATAAAATGACAACCCATATCACCCAATGAACCCGTCCCGAAATCAACCCAACCTCTCCAGGTTGCCGGGAGATAAGAAGGATTATAATCTCTTGCCGGGGCAGTGCCCAACCAAAGATCCCAATCCAATTCTTTTGGTATATCAAATTTGCCTGTAGGTTTTGGAATACCCTGTGGCCATGTTGGCCGGTTTGTCCAAACATGTACTGTATGAACATTACCAATCAACCCGGATTGTACCCATGTTTCAATGATCCTTGTATCATCGCCACTGCTACCCTGGTTGCCCATTTGCGTTACTACCTTATATTTCTTTTCCGCTTGAGTCAATATTCTTGCTTCATAGATATCATGTGTCAGAGGCTTTTCTAAATATACATGCTTGCCCAACTGCATACAGGGTAATGCCTGTACAGCATGCATATGGTCGGGTGTAGTGATCATAATGGCATCAATTTCTTTTGCCTGCTTATCCAGCATTACCCTGAAGTCTTTATGATAAGTAGCTTTTGGATGTTTGGTACGACTATCGGCCGCCATGCGATCATCCACATCACATAATGCCACAATATTTTCAGCGCCGCCATTAAATGCCTGCTGGATATTATAAGTTGCTTTTCCACCTGCTCCGATTGCAGCAATATTAAGCTTATCACTGGGAGCAATAAACCCTTTTCCTCCCAATACATGTCGTGGCAAAATAAGAACGCCTGCACCAAAGACAGATGTATTGCGGATAAAATCACGACGGGAAAGCTCTTTTTTCTTTTTGTGATTCATACGTCAAAAAATTTGCCGTTAAGGTAGGATAAAAAAAGTTTATGGTTTGTTGTTTATGGTTTATAGTTTCGTAAAAAATGAAAAAGCTTTTTAATGTGAAAATGTGATAAATGTGGAAGTGTGGAAATGAAATTTCTACAATGGCTAATTTTCACATTTATCACATCTTCACATTTCCACATTAATTTATAAAGTAATAAACCTTACATGATAAACTGGTCTGATTTTGAAAAAATTGATATTCGTACAGGAACGATCATTGAAGTAAATGATTTTCCAAAAGCCCGTAAGCCGGCGTATAAACTGGTAATTGATTTTGGAAAAGAGTTGGGCATCAAACAATCTTCTGCGCAGATTACGGCTCATTACAAAAAAGAAGATTTATTGAACCGCCAAATAATTGCAGTGGTGAACTTTCCGCCGAAGAAGATCGCTGATTTTACCAGTGAGTGCCTTATGCTCGGTGTGTATGATGAAAACAAAGATGTAATTTTATTGCAGCCCGGAATGCCGGTAACAAACGGAATGAAAATTGGCTGAGACCTTTACTACATATTACCATTCACCCGTGGGGTTATTAAAAATTTCAGGCACCAGCGACTTTATCAGCGAAGTCAGCTTTCATGATACCACACAGAAAAATGATGGCAGCAAAAAAGATATGCCGCCCATGCTTATCAATTGCATTGAGCAATTGATCCAATATTTTAATGGCGAACGAAGAATTTTTGAATTGCCGGTTAATCAACCAGGCACTGCTTTTCAGCAGGAAACATGGAGCCTGCTGATGACAATACCATTTGGAAAAACGATCAGCTACCTGCAACTGGCGATCAAAACAGGTGATCCGAAAGCAACAAGGGCAGTGGCCAATGCCAATGGAAAAAACAATGTAGCGATCATTGTTCCTTGTCATAGAGTGATCGGCGC